>JAEYTJ010000229.1 GCA_023434095.1 Pseudomonadota bacterium
CGCATCGGGCCGGCCGGAGGGCTCGGGATGCACAGGGCGCGGACGGGCGAAGGGAATGGTCATGGACATGCTCGCGAAGACACTCGGCAGAAGCCGGGTTCCCGCCGCGTCGCCTCCGGCGCGGCACTTTCGAATGGTTATAGCTCCATACGACGTCGCGCGCGACCTCTTCACCCGTGTGATTGCGTATAAGCCCGCTCCCGGATCGCGGGGCATGTTGACGCGGCGGACCTCGCGCGCGGCCCGCGACTTTGCGCGCGGCGCAGAAAGGCCTAAGTGGCAGGAGACGGAAGCGGCCAGGCAGGTTCGACGTGACGACGGATATCGGCATCAAATTCGAGCAGCGCGGCGCCCTCGGCCTCGTTACGCTCGACCGTCCCCGGGCGCTGAACGCGCTCGACCATCCCATGGTCAAGGCGATGGACGCCACGCTGCGCCGCTGGATCGACGATCCGGCCATCGCCCAGGTGGTGCTGCGCTCGGCGCATGAGCGGGCCTTCTGCGTCGGCGGCGACGTGCGCGCCATGGCCGAGCTCGGCCGCACCGGACGCAAGGAGGAGGCGCGGCAATACTGGCGCGACGAATACGCGCTCGACTACCTCATCGCACGCTACCCCAAGCCCTTCGCCTCGCTGGTCGACGGCCTGTGCTTCGGCGGCGGCTTCGGTATCAGCGGTCACGGGCGCTACCGCGTGGCGGGCGAACATCTCGGCTTCGCCATGCCCGAGGTCGCCATCGGCCTGTTCCCGGATGTCGGCGGCACCTTCGTGCTGCCACGGCTGCCGGGCTGGAGCGGCACCTGGCTCGCCATGACCGGCGCGCGCATCGGCATGGCGGACGCGGTCGCCCTCGGTCTCTACACCCATCACATTCCCGTGGCGCGCTGGCCGGAACTCATCGCCGCGCTGGCCGGCGGCGAGGCGATGGAGGCGGCGCTCGCCCGGCTTGCCGTGCGCCCGCCGGCACCGGAACTGGCCGGCCTCTACCCCCATATCGACCGCATCTTCGCCGGCGGATCGGTCGCCGCCATCGCGGTGGCGCTGGAGACGGTGGGGGAAGGCGAGGGTGAGGCCGCCAGCTTCGCACGTCTCCAGCTGGAGACCCTCTGCCGCGCCTCGCCGACCAGCGTGCATATCGCCTTCCAGCAGATGCAGCGCGGCCTCGGCCTCGATCTCGCCGGCTGCCTCTCGCTGGAATTCCGTCTGGTGACGCGCCTGCTCGGCCAGTCCGACTTCTTCGAGGGCGTGCGTGCCGTGCTGGTCGACAAGGACCAGACGCCGGTCTGGCGGCCGGCGCGGCTGGAAGATGTCGACCCCGCCGCCATCGCGGCGATGTTCGACGCGCCGCTCGACGACGAATTGCTGCTCGCCTGAGCGCGATTTGGAGTATGGAAGCGGAATGAGTTCGCCCTACGACCCCATCGACGCCACGCTCGGCCCGGCCGGCGCCCGCATGCCGCTCTGGCAGTCGCGCGTGATCCTCTATCTGCGTTGCCTCGCCGGCTTCCTGATGGTGAAGACCGTCTACAGCTGGACGCTGATCTGCGGCGTCTGGGACGGCGACATGAGCCGCTTCGAGATGATCTCCCTCGCCGCCAAGTCGGCGGTGATCTGGGCGGCGATCATGAACCCGGTGGCCGCTGTCGGCCTCTGGCTCGGTGCCTCCTGGGGCGTGGTGCTCTGGCTGGTAACGGCGATGGTGCAGATCCTCATCAACGCCTCGGCACCCGAGGGCGTCGGCCGGCTGATGATCGTCGCCGCCATCGAGACGGTTCTCGTCGCCATCTATGCCTTCCTCACCTACAAGGCGGCGCGCGAGAGCGAGCGCTGAGCTTTACATTTCGTTAACCCGTTGCGGTGACGAAGGATTCAGCCTTTCGCTTAAACCGATCTTAGCGCCGCCCCGCGAGACTTGCCGTCTCACGAGAGGGAACAATCCCCAATTCCGAGACCGGGGTACGAACCATGCGCGCAGGTCAGGCGGCGAATGTCGTCAGCATCAACGAGGCCGGGGAGGAGCGTCGGGAATCGATCCGCCCGCTCTACCGGGAAGCCGTCACGCTGGTGGAACGGCTGCACCGCCGGCTGCTCGACGTCGTGAAGGACGAACTCGACCGGCGCGGCCGCGAGGACATCAACGCTGTGCAGGCGCTGCTCCTGTTCAACATCGGCGATTCCGAGCTGACCGCCGCCGAGCTGCGCACGCGCGGCTATTATCTCGGTGCCAATGTCTCGTACAATTTGAAGAAGCTGGTGGAGACCGGCTTCCTCGACCATCGCCGCTCGCGGGTGGACCGGCGCGCGGTGCGCATCCGGCTGACGGAGAAGGGCGAGGAGGTGCGCGACATCGTCGAAGGCCTCCACGCCAAGCATCTCGTCACCATCGAGCAGATCGGCGGCATCGGCCCGCAGGACTTCCAGCAGCTCAACAAGGCGCTGAACCGGCTCGAACGGTTCTGGACCGACCAGATTCTCTACCGGCTCTGATGCGGCGCGGTTCCGTTCAGCGCTGAAGGAACCCCTCCAGCGTATTGGCGACGTTGATGCCGATGGCCTCGACCGCATAGCCGCCTTCCATGACGAACAGGGTCGGGCGGGCGAGGGCGGCGATGCGGGCGCCGATCTTCAGATAGTCCGGGCTGTCGAGCAGGAACTGCGAGATCGGGTCTTCCTTGTAGGTGTCGACGCCGAGCGAGACGACCACCACATCGGCCCCGAACGCCTCGATCCGCGCGCAGGCGGCATCCAGCGCCGCGCCCCAGCCGGCATAGTCCGTGCCCCAGCGCAGCGGGAAATTGGCGTTGAAGCCCTCGCCGGCCCCCGCGCCGGTCTCGTCGGCGAAGCCGAGGAAATAGGGGAATTCCTGCAGCGGATCGGCGTGGATGTTGCACACCAGCACGTCCGGCCGGTCGTAGAAGATCGCCTGCGTGCCGTTGCCGTGGTGGTAGTCGACATCGAGGACGGCGACGCGCGCCGCGCCGCGGTCGCGGAAGCTCTGCGCCGCCACGGCGGCGTTGTTGATGAAGCAGTAGCCGCCCATCGTGCCGGCATGGGCATGGTGGCCGGGCGGACGGCACAGGGCGAAGGCGGATTTCTCGCCGCCGGCGACGAGATCGACGCCGGTCAGCGCGATATCGGCCGCCGCCTGCACCGCGTCCCAGGTGCCCGCCACCATGCAGCAGCCGGCATCGAAGGAATAATGGCCGAGCTTGCCGTCGATGGTCTCCGGCACGATGTCCGTGCGCATGCCCGGCGCGCGCCAGAAGCTCGGCAGGGCCGGGAAGTCGCGCCCGTCCGCCGTCCACATCTTCCAGGCCTGGCTGAGGAAGCGCACGTAATCCTCGTCATGCACCTTCATCAGCGGGTCGAGCCCGTGCGCCGCCGGCTCGATCAGCGTCCCGAAGGGCCGCTCGCCAATGGCGTTGAGAATCATCGCCACCCGCTCGGGCTTTTCGAAAGCCGGCACCACCCGGCCGTTCATCAGTTCGACATGGCCGGAATGGCCGAGATGGCGCGGCGAGTGGATGATCTTCATGGCGTGGCCCGGATTCGCGAGACGGTGGGGGCGCCACGATAGGCGCGGGCGCGGCGCGCTGTCATCACCCGAGCGCGAACACGTGTCGCGCGCTTCCGCCGGGGCTGCCGCCTCGGTGCAAGGCTCCCTTGCGGGCCGCGTGCTTTGAAAGACGGGGGTGCTGTGCTAAGCGACCCGCCTCGATTTCGCGGTCGGCACGCCGCCGGCCGGGAGGCATCGCCACCGCCCAGGGAGGCCGGTCTATGTCGTCCGAAGCTCACGCTTCTTCCGCCGAATTCAACAACCGCTTCTTCTCGGCGCCGCTTTCCGAGACCGATCCGGAGCTCGCCGGCGCCATCACCGCCGAACTCGGCCGCCAGCGCGACGAGATCGAGCTCATCGCGTCCGAGAACATCGTCTCGCGCGCCGTGCTCGAAGCGCAGGGCTCGGTGCTGACCAACAAATACGCCGAGGGCTATCCGGGGCGCCGCTATTACGGTGGCTGCCAGTATGTCGACGTGGCCGAGCAGCTTGCCATCGACCGCGCCAAGAAGCTGTTCGGCGCCGGTTTCGCCAATGTGCAGCCCCATTCCGGCGCGCAGGCCAACACGGCCGTGTTCTTCGCCCTCATGCAGCCGGGCGATGCCTTCCTCGGCCTCAACCTCGCCGCCGGCGGTCACCTGACCCATGGCGCGCCGGTCAGCCTGTCGGGCAAATGGTTCAAGCCGATCCCCTACAATGTGCGCCGCGACGACCAGCGCATCGACTATGAAGAGGTCGCCAGGCTCGCCGACGAGCACAAGCCGAAGGTGCTGATCGCCGGCGGCTCGGCCTATCCGCGCCATATCGACTTCGCGAAGATGCGCGCCATCGCCGATTCGGTCGGCGCCTATCTCATGGTCGACATGGCGCATTTCGCCGGTCTGGTGGCGGGCGGCGTGCACCCCAACCCGGTGCCGCACGCCCATGTCGTCACCACCACCACCCACAAGACCCTGCGCGGCCCTCGCGGCGGCATGATCCTGACCAATGACGAGGACCTGGCGAAGAAGTTCAACTCCGCAATCTTCCCCGGCATCCAGGGCGTGCCGCTGATGCATGTCATCGCCGCCAAGGCCGTCGCCTTTGGAGAGGCGCTGCAGCCGGAGTTCAAGGTCTACGCCAAGAACGTGGTCGAGAACGCCAAGGCGCTGGCCGAGAACCTCAAGGGCCACGGCTTCGAGATCGTCTCCGGCGGCACCGACACCCACCTCATGCTGGTCGACCTTCGCCCGAAGAAGCTGACCGGCAAGGTGTCGGAGATCGCGCTCGGCCGCGCGCACATCACCACCAACAAGAACGGCATCCCCTTCGACCCCGAAAAGCCGTTCGTCACCTCCGGCATCCGCCTCGGCACCCCGGCGGGCACGACGCGCGGCTTCGGTGTCGCCGAGTTCCAGCAGGTCGGCGACATGATCGCCGAAGTGCTCGACGTGCTCTCGCAGAAGGGTGTCGACGAGGATAGCCTCGTGGAAGCGGCGGTGCGCGGCAAGGTCGCCGACCTCCTCGCCCGCTACCCGCTCTACAGCTGAGGCCGAACGATGCGCTGTCCCTACTGCGGAAGCCTCGACACCCAGGTCAAGGATTCCCGTCCCACCGAGGACAGCGCCGCCATCAGGCGCCGCCGCATCTGCCCGGATTGCGGCGGCCGCTTCACCACCTTCGAGCGCGTGCAACTGCGGGAACTCACCGTGCTGAAGCGCTCCGGCCGCCGCGTGCCCTTCGACCGCGACAAGCTCGCCCGCTCCATCGAGGTGGCGCTGAGGAAGCGCCCCGTCGAGCCGGAGCGGGTGGAGCGGCTGGTCTCGGGGCTGGTGCGGCGACTGGAAAGCATGGGTGAGAGCGAGATCACCTCCGAGATAATCGGCGAACGGGTGATGGAGAGCCTCAAGCAGCTCGACGACGTCGCCTATGTCCGCTTTGCCTCCGTCTACCGCAATTTCCGCGAGGCCAAGGATTTCGAGACCCTGCTGGGCGAGCTCGAACCCCGCCTCGCCGAGGGCGCGGCGATGGACGAATTGAACGCCCGCCGCGCCCGCGATCCCGAGCTCGACGACTGATGCCCCGCCTACGAGGCCGCTTCGCCGCGCCATGACCGGACCCGCCACCGACGCCTCCCTGATGGCGGCCGCGCTCAGCATAGGCCGGCGCGAGCGGGGCCATACCTGGCCAAACCCCGCCGTCGGCGCGCTTGTCGTGCGCGAAGGCCCGCAGGGGCCGCGCGTGCTCGGCCGCGGCTGGACCGCCCGCGGCGGACGCCCGCATGCCGAGCCGCAGGCACTGGCGCAGGCCGGGGAGGGCGCGCGCGGGGCTACGCTCTATGTCACGCTGGAACCCTGCTCGCACCATGGCGGCACGCCGCCCTGCGTCGATGCGGTGCGCGCGGCCGGCATCGCCCGCGTGGTCGCGGCGGTACAGGACCCCGATTTCCGCGTCGCCGGCCGGGGCTTCGCCATTCTACGCGAGGCCGGCATTACGGTTGAGGTCGGCACCGGCGCCCCGCAGGCGCTGATCGACCATGCCGGGCATATCCGCCGCGTCACCGAAGGCCGCCCCCATATCATGCTGAAAATGGCGGTTTCCGCCGACGGCAAGGTGGGGCTGGCGGGCCGGCGGCCGGCGGCGATCACCGGAGCTGTGGCGCGCGACCGCGTGCACATGCTGCGCGCCACCCATGACGCCGTGCTCACCGGCATCGGTACGGTGCTCGCCGACGACCCGCTGCTCACCTGCCGCCTGCCGGGGATGCGGGACCGCTCGCCGCTGCGCATCGTGCTCGACCCCGATCTGCGCCTCTCGCCGACCAGCGCGCTGGCCCGCAGCCTCGACGTCGCGCCGCTGTGGATCGTCGCTGCCGAGGACGCGCCCACGGCACCGGAAGCGATGCTGGGCGCGATGGGCATTGAGGTGATGCGGGTGCGGCGCCGGCCGGAAGGCGGGCTCGCTCTGGACGAAACGCTGAAACTGCTCGCCCTGCGCGGCCTCACCCGGATCATGGTCGAGGCCGGGCCGCGCATCGCCGCCTCTTTCCTCGCCGCCGGTCTGGTGGACGAGGTGAACCTGTTCGTGGCCCCGACCCCGCTCGGGCCGGACGCGCTCGACGCGCTGGAGGGACTGCCGCTCGCGGCCCTCGATGACTATCTCAACGTGGTGGATGAGGAACAGCAGGGCGTAGACCGCCTGCGCATCATGAGGCGTCGCTAGCATGTTCACCGGCATCGTCACTGACATTGGAACCCTGCGCGCCGTCGAGCCCCGCAACGAGGTGCGGCGGCTGACCGTCGCGACGCGCTACGACACGTCGGGCATCGACCTCGGCGCCTCGATCGCGTGCTCGGGGGTCTGCCTCACCGTCGTGGCGCTGCAAGCCGACGCCTTCGAGGTGGAGGCGGCGCCAGAAACGCTGGCGGTGACGACGGCGGGCGACTGGGCCGTCGGCGGACGGCTGAATCTCGAACGCGCCCTCAAGATCGGCGACGAGCTGGGCGGCCATATCGTTCAGGGCCATGTCGACGGCGTGGCGCAGGTGGTGGCGCGCGAGGATCTCGGCGAGACGACGCGCTTCACCTTCGAGGCGCCGGCCGCGCTGGCGCCGTTCATCGCCACCAAGGGTTCGGTGACGCTCGACGGAACCTCGCTCACCGTCAACGCGGTGGACGGCCCCCGCTTCACCTGCCTGCTGATCCCGCACACGCTGGCGCACACGACCTGGGATGCGGTGAAAGCGGGAAGCCGTGTCAATATCGAAGTCGACATGATGGCCCGTTACGCCGCGCGTCTTGCGGAGTTCCGTTGACGCCTGTACGTCGTCGGCTCTGTCAGTTCATGAGGTAACACCATGGCGAGCCCCCGCCCGCCGCGCGCATCCGATGCGGCCGACACCGTTCCGCTTTCCGGTGAACGCGTGCTCATCGTCGAAGCGCGCTTCTACGACGACATTGCCGACGAGCTTCTGGCCGGCGCCCTCGCCGCCGTCAGGGCGGCGGGCGCGCATGCGGACGTCGTCTCCATGCCCGGCGCGCTGGAAATCCCGGTTGCTGCGGCCATCGCGCTGGACTCTGCCGCCGCTTCAGGCAAGCCCTATGACGCCGTCGTGGCGCTGGGCTGCGTCGTGCGCGGCGAGACCTACCATTTCGAGATCGTCGCCGGCGAATCGTCGCGGGCGCTGATGGACCTTGCCGTGGCGCGCAAGGTACCGCTGGGCAACGGCATCCTCACCGTAGAGAACGACGAGCAGGCCTGGGTGCGCGCCCGCGTCTCCGAAGGCAACAAGGGCGGCGGCGCGGCCGAAGCGGCGCTAGCGCTGCTTCGCCTCAAGCGCCGGGTCGGGTGAGCGCGATGACGACGGACGACAAGCCGAGCGCCAAACCCGCCGGCCACAAGCCCGTGCGCAAGAGCGCGGCCCGCCTCAATGCCGTGCAGGCGCTCTACCAGATGGACCTGGCAGCGACCCCGCTGTCGGACATTCTCGCCCAGTTCGAAAGCCACTGGATCGGGCAGGAGATCGAGGGCGACGAGATCGCCGTCGCCGACGTGAACCTGTTCCGCGACATCGTCAGCGGCGTGGTGCGCGAGCAGCGCAGTGTCGACACGCTGCTGGACGCCGCGCTGGTGCATGGCTGGCCGCTCAAGCGCATCGAGGCGGTGCTGCGCGCCACCCTGCGTGCGGGCACCTATGAACTTTCCCAACGCCCGGACGTTCCTGCCCGGGTGGTGATCGCCGAATATGTGAACGTCGCCGGCGCTTTCCTCGACCGCGAGGAGACCGGCATGGTGAACGCGGTGCTCGACGGCATTGCGCGGGAGAAGCGGCCGGCCGATTTCACCGGCTAAAGGGGGAGGCGATGGCGGGATCCAGCGCGACGAAGCCGTCCGGCGAAGAGGCGCTGATCGCCCGGCTGTTCGCCCCCATCGCCACCCATCCCGGCGCGCTCGGGCTGAAGGACGACGCCGCCCTGCTCGCCGTCCCGCCCGGGCATGAGCTGGTGCTCACCAAGGACGCGCTGGTGGCGGGCGTCCATTTCTTCGCCGACGACCCGCCCGAGGCGATCGCCCGCAAGGCGATGCGGGTAAACATCTCCGATCTCGCCGCCAAGGGCGCCCGCCCGCTGGGCGTGATGTTGGCCTTCGCCATCCCCCCCGACATGGACGCCGCCGCGCTCGGTGCCTTTGCCGAGGGCATCGCCGCCGATGCCGCGCTGTACGAGGCGCCGCTGCTCGGCGGAGACACCGTGCGCACGCCCGGCCCGTTCACCGTGTCGATCACCGCCATTGGCGCGGTGCCGGCCGGCACGATGGTCCGCCGGACGGGGGCGCGAGCGGGGCAGGCCATCGTCGTCAGCGGCACCATCGGCGACGCGGCGCTCGGCCTCGCCCTGCGGCTGGCGCCGGATCGTCCGGGATTTGCGGCGCTGAGCGGCGAGGAGATCGGCTTCCTGCGCGAGCGCTATCTGCTGCCGCGCCCGCGCCTGCCGCTCATCCGCGCCCTGCGCGAGCATGCCAGCGCCGCGATGGATGTCTCCGACGGGCTGGTCGGCGACCTCGCCAAGATGCTCGACGCCTCGGGGGTCGGCGGCGAGATCGAGGCGGCACGGGTGCCGCTCAGCCCCGCCGCCCGACGGGCGGTGGAAGCGGAGCCAGCGCTGCTGGAGGTAGCGCTGACCGGCGGCGACGATTACGAGGTTCTCGCCGTCGTGCCGCATGAGGCGCTCAGCCGCTACCAGACGGTGGCCACCACCGCCGGCATCGGCGTCGCGGTGATCGGTCACACGCGGGAAGGGCAGGGCCTCGACATACGCGACGCCGAAGGGGCGCCCCTGGCCTTCGCCCGAGGCAGTTTCAGCCATTTCTGACAAGCCCCGCCGAAGGTTGAGTGTTTCCCCGATTGCCTGCGGACCGGCATCGACCTAGCCTCGCAGCCAGACGCCGGACCATCCGGCGCTGGTTACGGGAACAGCCAAATGAAAATCGCCAGGATATTGCTCGCGGCCGCCGCGCTCGCCATCGGTGCGGGTGCCGCGCAGGCGGAGATGAAGAAGGTGCGCATCGGCACCGAAGGGGCCTACCCGCCCTTCAATTCGGTCGACTCGGCTGGCAAGCTCGTCGGCTTCGACATCGAGATCGGCGAGGCGCTGTGCGCCAAGATGAAGGTGGAATGCACCTTTGTCGCCCAGGACTGGGACGGCATCATCCCTGCGCTGCTCGCCAAGAAATACGACATCATCCTCGCCTCCATGTCGATCACCGACGAGCGCAAGGAGAAGGTCGCCTTCACCATCCCCTACTACCTGACCCCCGGCAGCTTCATCGCGCCGAAGGATACCAAGATCACCGAGATCACCCCGGCGGCGCTGAAGGGCAAGACCATCGGTGCGCAGTCCTCCACCACCGGCGCGACCTTTCTCGAAGATAAGTACAAGGATTCCGCCATCAAGCTCTACCCGACGCAGGACGAGGCCAATGCCGACCTCGCCGCCGGTCGCCTCGACGCCGTGCTGGCCGACAAGTTCGTGCTCTACGAATGGCTGGAGAAGTCCACCGACGGCAAGTGCTGCGCGTTCGTCGGCCCGGACCTCAAGGACGTGAACCCGCAGGGCACCGGCATCGCCGTGCGCAAGGAGGACAACGAGCTGCGCGAGGCACTGAACAAGGCGATCGAGGAGATCAACGCCGACGGCACCTTCGCCAAGATCAACGCCAAGTACTTCCCGTTCCCCATCAACTGACCGACAGCCGGGCGGCGTTCGCGCGCCGCCCGGTCCTCTCCCTCGCCGTGCTTCCCGAACGCCCCCTTCCTCCCGCAGGTTCATCATGAAGACCGACACGATCGTGCTCGGCGCCGGCATCGTCGGCACCAGCGTCGCCCATCACCTTGCGCAGCGGGGGCGTTCCGTCGTGCTGGTCGACCGACGCGGGCCCGGTGAGGAGACCTCCTACGGCAATGCCGGTCTGGTGGAGCGGGCCTCGATCTATCCGGTCTCCTTCCCGCGCAAGATTTCCGCCCTCGTCGAGGTCGCGCTGGGGCGCAACCCGGGGGCCAATTACCATTGGAACGCGCTCCCAAGGCTGGCGCCGTGGATGTTCGCCTACTGGCGCGCCTCCGCGCCCGCGCGCCTGCTCGACTATGCCCGGCAGATGGAGAAGCTGCTCGCCTTCACCGTGGACGAGCATGACCGCCTCGCCCGGGCCGCCGGCGCCACCCATTTCTTCCGCGACGGCGGCTGGCTGAAGCTCTACCGCACGGCGGCCGGCCTCGATGTCGAGCGCAGCGAGTTTCCGCTCGCCCGGTCCTACGGGCTGAGCGCGCGCGAGATCAGCGTCGACGAGGCACTGGCGATGGAGCCCTCGCTGCGTCCGGTGTTCACCGGTGCGGTCATCTGGTCGGACCCGCATTCGGTGTCGAGCCCCGGCGGCGTCACCCAGGCCTATGCGGCGCACTTCGCCGAACTCGGCGGCGTGGTGCGCCGGGGGGACGCGCGCACCCTTGCCCGTCTCGGCTCGGGCTGGATGGTCACCACTGAGGAAGGGGCCGTCGAGGCCCCGGAAGTGGTGGTGGCGCTCGGGCCGTGGGCGATGGACCTGCTGCGCCCCTTCGGCGTCCGGCTGCCGCTGGAGGTCAAGCGCGGCTACCACATGCACTACCACGCCGAGGGAAATGCCAGCCTCTCGCGTCCCGTGCTGGACGAGGAGGGCGGCTACGTCATAACCCCCATGGTCGGCGGCATCCGCCTGACCACTGGCGTCGAATTCGCCCGTCGCGACGCGCCGAAATCGCCGGTTCAGCTTGAGAAGACCGAGGTTCTGGCGCGGGGATTGTTTCCGCTCGGCGCGCGGGCCGAACCCGAACCTTGGATGGGCAGCCGCCCGGCCTTTCCGGACATGCTGCCCGTCATCGGGCCGGCGCCGGGGCAGAACGGCATGTGGCTCGCCATCGGCCACCAGCATCTCGGCTTCACGCTGGGACCGATCACCGGCCGCCTTCTGGCGGAAATGATGAACGGCGACGTGCCCTGCACCGACCCCGCGCCATTC
>JAEYTJ010000253.1 GCA_023434095.1 Pseudomonadota bacterium
GGTGAGGGGGCTCGCTGCAGCGCTGTCCACCCCTCCAACCCTTCCACCTTTACGCCCTCATGGCCGGGCTTGACCCGGCCACCTAGCCCTAGGCCGGGTGCGGCTTTTGGGCTGGGTCCCCGGGTCAAGACCGGGGATGAGGGCGCGCGAGGGGGGGCTGCGCCAGACCGAGCGCAAAGAGGCGCAGAAGGCGTCATTCCAACAAGCGGAGCACTCATGGCCACACTCATTCTCGGTGCGCTGGGCGGGACGATTGGCGGGGCGCTGTTCGGGCCGGTGGGCGCGCTGGCCGGGCGGGCGCTGGGAGCGCTGGGGGGCTCGGCGATCGACAGCCTCGTGCTCAATCCCGGCCGGCGGGTCGAGGGGCCGCGCCTCGCCGAATTCGGCGCCATGACCTCCACGGAGGGGGCGGCGCTGCCACGTCTCTACGGTCGGGCGCGGCTCTCGGGCCAGGTGATCTGGGCGGCGCCGGTGCAGGAGGTGGTCTCCACCCAGACCCAGGCTTCGGGCGGCAAGGGCGGGATGGCGGGGGGCGCTAGCACGACGACCTACAGCTATTTCGGCAGCTTCGCCGTCGGCCTGTGCGAGGGGCCGGTGACGCGGATCGGCCGCATCTGGGCCGATGGGCGGCTGCTCGACACCCGCGCGCTGAATGTGCGCCTGCATCGCGGTGGCGAGGAGCAGCTGCCCGACCCGCTGATCGAGGCGCGCGAACCGGGGGCGCCGGCCTATCGCGGCCTTGCCTATCTCGTCTTCGAGCGCCTGCCGCTCGGGCGCTTCGGCAACCGGCTGCCGCAGATCTCGGTCGAGGTGGAGCGGGCGGTGGGGGCGCTGGAGAGCGCGGTGCGGGCGGTGACGCTGATCCCCGGCGCGACCGAGTTCGGCTATGAGCCGCGCGAGGTGCTGCGCGTCGACCGGCCGGGGGTCTACCAGCTGGAAAACCGCCATGTGACCACGCATTCGAGCGACTTTTCCGCCTCGCTCGACCAGTTGCTCGCCACCTGCCCGAATCTGGAGCGGGTGGCGCTGGTCGTGACCTGGTTCGGCACGGATCTGCGCGCCGGTTCGTGCCAGATCCGCCCGGCGGTGGAGCGGCGCAACAAGCCGACGCAGATCGGCATCTTTCCATTGGCGTGGCAGGTGGCGGGGCAGACGCGCAGCACGGCGGCGCTGGTGAGCCCGTTTGACGGCAAGCCGGCCTATGGCGGCACACCCTCCGACGACAGCGTGATCGCGGCGATCGCGGCGCTGAAGGCACGCGGGCTGAAAGTGACGCTGAACCCGTTCGTGATGATGGACATTCCCGCCGGCAATGGCCTGCCGGACCCGTACGATCCCGGCGCGGAGCAGCCGGCGCATCCCTGGCGCGGGCGCATCACCTGCCATCCCGCGCCCGGCGTGACGGGCTCGCCCGACGGCACGGCGGCGGCGGGGGCGCAGGTGGCGGCGCTGTTCGGCACCGCCACCGCCGGGCATTTCGGCGCCACCTCCGGCCAGGTCACCTATGCCGGCCCGGCGGAATGGACGCTGCGCCGCATGGTGCTGCACTACGCCAAGCTGGCGCAGATCGCCGGCGGGGTGGAGGCGATCCTCATCGGTTCGGAAATGGCGGCGCTGACCCGCGTGCGCGCCGCGCCCGGCGTCTACCCCGCCGCCGGCGCCTTCGCCGCGCTGGCGGGCGAGGTGCGGGCGATGCTGGGGCCGGGCACGCAGATCGGCTATGCCGCCGACTGGACCGAATATGGCGCCCATGTGCGCGAGAGCGGGGCGGAGGTGCGCTTTCCGCTCGATCCGCTGTGGGCCGCCCCGGCGCTCGATTTCATCGGCATCGACTGGTACCCGCCGCTCGCCGACTGGCGCGAGGGCGATGCCCATCTCGACGCGGAGGCGTTCGAGAGTGGGCATGACCGCGCCTATCTCGACGGCAATCTGACCGGGGGGGAGGCGTTCGACTGGTATTACCCGGACGAGGCCGCCCGTGCCGCGCAGGCAAGGGCTCCGATCACCGACGGCGCGCATGGCGAGCCGTGGATCTTCCGCCAGAAGGACCTCGCCGGCTGGTGGGGCCCGGCGCATCACGAGCGCGTCGGCGGGGCGCGGCAGGCGAGCCCGACGGCATGGGTGCCGGGTTCGAAGCCCGTGCGCCTCTGCGAGATCGGCTGTCCGGCGGTGGACAAGGGCGCCAACCGGCCGAGCGCCTTTCCCGACCCGAAATCCGTGGAGGGCGGGCTGCCGCCCTTCTCCAGCGGCGCGCGCGACGACCTGATCCAGCGCCGGCATTTGGAGGTGAGCCTTGCCGGCTTTGCCGGCTCGTCTTCGCTCAACCCGCCGGCCCCGTCGCTGCCCGGCGGGCGGATGATCGACCCGGCGGCGATCCACCTCTGGACCTGGGACGCGCGGCCGTTTCCGATGTTTCCCAACACCACACATGTGTGGGCGGACGGCGCCAACTGGCAGACCGGGCACTGGCTCACCGGTCGGCTCGGCGCGGCACCGCTCACCGAACTGACCGCGCGGCTGGCGGCGGATTTCGGCGTGCCGGACCTTCTCACGGAGGAACTGCGGGGCATCGTCGATGGCTATGTCGTCGACCGGCCGATGACGGCGCGAGCCGCGCTGGAGCCGCTGGCGCGGGCCTTCGCCTTCGACCTCGTCGAGCGCGGCGGGGCCCTCGCGCTTACCCCGCGCGGCGGGCGGGTGCGCGCGGTGCTGACCGACGACGACGTCGCCGCTGGGGAAGGGGTCGCCGCCCCGTCGCTGGTGCGGGCGGCCGAGGGCGAATTGCCGCTGTCCGCCACGCTCGGCTTCGTCGACGGCAGCAACGACTACCGGCGTGCCACGGCGGTTTCGCGCCGCCTCGCCGGCGCGGCGCGGGCGGAGACGGGGATGGAGATCGCGATGGTCGCCGATCCCGGGCTTGCCGCCAGCCTCGCCGACCAATGGCTGCAGGACGCGTGGGCGGGGCGCGACACTTTGAGCCTGACGCTGCCGCCCTCGCATCTCGCGCTGGAGCCGGGCGACCTGCTGCGGCTGGAACGCGACGGGCGGGCGCGGCTGCTGGAGATCGTCTCCATCGAGGACCGGGGCACCCGTCTCGTCGAGGCGCGCAGCATCGACCCGGCGGTGTTCGCTCTCGCTGTGCGCGACGGGTGGACGGGCGAGGTCGAACTGCCGGGCGGCGAGGGACCGGCGCTGGTGCAGCTCATCAGCGTGCCGCTGGCGGATGGGGAGGGCGCGCCGGTGTTGGCCTGGCTCGGCGCCTTCGTCACCCCCTGGCCGGGGAGCCTGATGGTGTGGCGGGCAGTGGACGGGGCAGCTTCGAGCCGATCGCAACGGTGGCGGCAGCGGCCGTGACCGGAGAGACGCAGGAGGTTCTGCCCGCTGGCTCCCCTTGGCGCTGGCAGCGGGCCAGCCTCGACGTGACGCTCGACGGCGGGCTGCTGGCAGCGGCGAGCGAGGAAGCGGTGCTCGGCGGGGCCAATGCGCTGGTGCTGATCGACCCCTCGGGGGCTGTCGAGGTGATCCAGTTCATGGAGGCCGAACTGATCGACGCGTCGCGCTGGCGGCTCTCCGGCCTGCTGCGCGGCCAGCTCGGTACCGAGGCGCGGACGGCAGAGGACTGGCCGGCGGGAACGCGGCTGATGAAGATCGACGCCAATCTGGTGCCGGTGGCGAGCGGGCTCGACATGATCGGCCGTGCGGTCACCTACCGGATCGGCGGCGCCGACCGCGACCATGGCGACGACGCCGTGACCGAGATCGCTACGACGCTGGGGCCGCAGGCGCTGCGCCCTTTCGCGCCTGTGCAGGCCCGCGCCCGGCGCGGCCCCGCCGGCGTGACGCTGAGCTGGACTCGGCGCACGCGGGCGGGGGGCGATTCCTGGGAGCTGGTCGAGGTGCCGCTCGGCGAAACGAGCGAGGCCTATGCGGTGGAAATTCTGAGCGGGGCAAGCGTGAAGCGCCGCCTCACCGTTTCCGCGCCGGCCGTTCTTTACGCGGCGGCCGACGAGATCGCCGATTTCGGCGCCGCGCAACCCTTCCTCGACGTCCGCATCGCCCAGCTTTCCGCCGAGATTGGCCCCGGCGCGGCGCTGACCGCCCGGCTGCGCCCCTGAACGCCCCTCCCGACAGGATCATCCCATGAGCGAGACGACACCCCTGCTGGCGCTGCCGCTGCTGGCGGCGGCGCAGGCGCAGAAGCATGTGACCCACAATGAGGCGCTGATGCTGCTCGACGCGGCGGCGCAGCTCGCCGTGCTCGACCGCACCCGCACCGCCCCGCCAGCGACATCGCTGCCGGGTGACCGGCATCTCGTCGCCCCCGGCGCCAGCGGTGCCTTCGCCGGCCATGAGGGCGAGATCGCGCTCTACGATGGCGGCTGGCGCTTTCTCGCCGCCCGCGCCGGCTGGCGCGCCTATGTGGTCGTGGAAGGCTGCACGCTGCTGTTCGACGGCAGCGTCTGGCGTGACGCGCTGACGCTCGTCCCTTCCGGGGCCACCACGACCCTGCGCATGGCGGAGGAGGAAGTCACCGTCGCCGGCGCCTTCGTCGCCTCGACCCTCCTCATTCCCAGCCGGGCGATCGTGCTTGCCGTGGCCAGCCGCACCGTGGCGGCGGTGACGGGAGCCACCGCCTATGAGGTCGGCATATCAGGCGAAACCGCGAAATTTGGCGGGCTGCTGAGCATCGCCGCCGGCGCCTTCAATATCGGCGTCATCGGCCCGCAGGCTTTCTATGCCGACACCCCGCTGCGCATCACCGCGCTGGGCGGCGGCTTCACGGGCGGGCGGGTGCGCCTCGTCCTGTCCTATCTCGCCTTCACCCTCTAACGCTTCGGGAGCGACCCATGCCCTATGATTCGGCCAAGGACCCCTGGTACCGCCGTGCCCTCTCGCCCGCCGGCCTTGGCCGCTCCGGCGCGCTGGTGGTGCCGAACGACGCCACCGACCTTGCACGCTATGGCCGGCTGCGGGTGTTCGTGCCAGCCACGCTGGCGAGCGCCGACATCCGCATCCTGCCCCTCGATGCCGCCGACGACGCGCCGCTGACCCTGCCGCTGCCGCCGGGCCAGGTGAGCGTGCTGGAGTTTCTCGTGCGGCGCGTGCTCGCCACAGGCACCACCGCCGGCCTCGTCATCCACCGGGTCGATTGAGATGGCGGCCTTCGGCTTCTCTCTCAAGTTCACCCGACGCGGCGGCCCTCCGTCGGTGCGGCCGGCGCTCGATGTCTTTGCCGGCACGGTCTATGCCGCCTATGGTCTGGCCCGCCTGCTGAGCTCCCAGGCCGGCCCCGGCGTGCGGGTGCGCCGCTCCAGCGACGGCGCCGAGGCGGATATCGGTTTCACGCCGCGAGGGGCGCTGGATACCGCTGCGCTGCTCGCGTTCGCCGGCACGGGGAGCGCCTTCGCCGTGGCCTGGTACGACCAGAGCGGCAACGGCTTCCACGCCACGCAGAGCGTGACCGCCTTGCAGCCGCGCCTGGTGAATGCCGGCCTGCTTGAGGC
>JAEYTJ010000309.1 GCA_023434095.1 Pseudomonadota bacterium
CACTGGACCAGAACAGGAGACTACCCATGTCCGTGAAGATCCGGCGGTCGCGTGGCGGCACCAAGAAGCGGCCCTACTATTATATCGTCGTTGCCGAGGCGACGGCACCTCGCGATGGCCGCTACATCGAGCAGATCGGCACCCACAATCCCATGCTGCCGAAGGACCACGCCGACCGCGTGAAGCTCGACCTCGACCGCGCCAAGCATTGGCTGTCGGTGGGCGCCCAGCCGACCGATCGCGTCGCCCGCTTCCTCGACAGCCTCGAGCTGGTGAAGCGCGCCGCCCGCAACAACCCGGAGAAGGCCGTCCCCGGCAAGAAGGCGCAGGAGCGCGCCGCCGAAGCCGCCAAGGCGGCCGAAGCCGCGGCTGCCGCCGCCGCTGCCCCCTCCGCCGAGTGAGGTTGGGCGGGGCGGCCTTGCGTCGCCCTGCTTGAGCCTCCTTCGAGGCCGCTTCGCGGCACCTCAGGATGACGCGGTTCTCTTGCCGGGAACGACGTCATCCTGAGGTGCGAGCGTGAGCGAGCCTCGAAGGATAGTCATTTCAGAGCGTAGCCCCATGCCCCAGGACCGCATCCTCCTCGCCCGTATCGGCGCGCCGCACGGCGTGCGCGGCGAGGTGCGGCTGTTCGTCTTCGCCGAAGACCCGTCCTCGCTGCAGGACTATGCCCCGCTGACCGACGAAGCCGGCACGCGCCCGTTCCGCATCAAGACACTGCGGCCGGCGAAGGAGCATTTCGTCGCCCGGCTGGAGGGTGTCGACACGCGCGAGGCGGCGGAGGCGCTGACCAATCAGGGCATCTACGTTTCCCGCGATCTTCTCCCCGAGCCGGAGGAGGACGACGATTTCTACCATGCCGACCTGATCGGCCTCACCGCCGAAACCACCGAGGGCGCGCCCTTCGGCAAGGTAGTGGCGGTGCATGATTTCGGCGCCGGCGACATTCTGGAAATCGCGCCGGAGGCCGGGGGCAAGACGCTTATGCTGCCCTTCACCAAGGCCGTGGTGCCGAGCGTCGACCTCAAGGCCGGCCGCCTCACCGTCGATCCCGGCGAATGGATCCGCGAGGAAGCCCCGCCGCCCGAGGCGGACCAGGGGTTAGGAGTGCCGCTCATGTGGCGCGCCTCGGTTCTCACCATCTTTCCCGACATGTTTCCCGGGCCGCTCGGCCTGTCGCTGGCCGGCCGGGCGCTGGCCCAGGGCGGCTGGGGGCTGGAGACCATCGATCCGCGCGATCACGCCACCGACCGCCACCGCTCGGTCGACGACACGCCGGCCGGCGGCGGGCCGGGCATGGTGATGCGGGTGGATGTGCTGGCCCGCGCGGTGGATGCCGCCGCGCCGGAGGGCGACACACGCCCGCGCCTCCTGATGACCCCGCGCGGCGCGCCGCTGACCCAGAAGCGGGTGCGCGAGCTCAGCGCGGGGGAGGGCGTCGTCATCGTCTGCGGGCGCTTCGAGGGGGTAGACGACCGGCTCGTCGCGGCGCGCGGGCTGGAGGAGGTTTCCGTCGGCGACGTCGTGCTTTCGGGCGGCGAGATCGGCGCGCTGGTGCTGCTCGACGCCTGCGTGCGGCTGCTGCCGGGCGTGATGGGGCATCCCGAATCCGGCACGGAGGAGAGCTTTTCGGCCGGCCTGCTGGAATATCCGCAATACACCCGCCCGCAGAGCTTCGAGGGGCAGGAGATTCCCGCGATCCTCACCGGCGGCGACCATGCGAAGGTGGCGCGCTGGCGGCGCGAGCAGGCGGAGGCCGCCACGAAGGCCCGGCGGCCCGACCTGTGGTCGGCGTACCGCGCCGCGCATGACCGTTCTGCGACGAAGGGGGAATGACAAACCCCTCCATTTCGCGTATAGGGCGCGCCGTCACTACCAACTGACAACAGCAAGATGCGGGCGCCGGGCCTGACGTGCCACGGTCGATCCCGCCTGAGGTGATAGAAATGGTCGATATTATCCGCGAGCTCGACATCGAGCAGGCTGCCAAGCTGGCCGAAGTCCGCGCCATCCCCGACTTCCAGCCGGGCGACACCGTCATCGTCAATGTGAAGGTGAAGGAAGGCGAGCGCACCCGCGTGCAGGCCTATGAGGGCGTCGTGATCGCCCGCAATGGCGGCGGCATCAATGAGAGCTTCACCGTTCGCAAGATTTCCTACGGCGAAGGCGTCGAGCGCGTGTTCCCGCTCTACTCGCCGAACATCGACAGCCTGAAGGTTGTCCGCCGCGGCAAGGTGCGCCGCGCCAAGCTCTATTACCTGCGCGACCGTCGCGGCAAGTCGGCCCGTATCGCCGAGCGCCAGGACAAGAACGCCGGCAGCCGCAAGAAGGGCGCTGCCCCGGTCGCCGCCGCCGAGTGAGGCCGCCCCGGCTCCGGCCGGGTTCTGGCATGACGTTCAAGGGCGGCTTCGGCCGCCCTTTTTCGTTTCGCCGCCCGCTGGCGGGTTCAGCGCGCGGCTGTGACGGGGAAGTCGAAGGCGGTGTCGGGAAACGGCTCGCCCGCCAGCGTGTAGTGCCACCATTCCTCGGCATAGGGCCTGAAGCCGTGCCGCTCCATCAGCGCCTTCAGCGCCAGCCGATTCGCGGCGGCCTGCGGCGGGACGCCCGCGGCGCCGTGGTGGGCCCGCACGTCGAAGCAGTCATAGCCGGTGCCGAAATCGAGCGTGGCGTCGTCGTGGCGTTCGCCGGCGGGCAGGGCGCAGTCGGCGGGCGGGGCGCCCGGCTCCCGGGGCGTCGCCGGCGGCTGGTTCAGCCTCACAAAAGCGAGGTCCACCGTGCTGCCCCGGCTATGTCCGGACTTCTCGGCAATGTAACCGCGCGCGAACAGTTCGCTCTTCGGCACGCGGGGATAGAATTCCGGCTTCATCGCCTCGTCCCGCAGGTCCTTCGCCCAGGCCACGAAATCGGCAACGGCGCGGGCCGGGCGGTAGCAGTCATAGACCTTGAGGCCGAGGCCCTTTGGGGCCAGTTCGCGCGCGGCAGCCGCGAGCGCTTCGGCGGCCGGGCGGGTGAGGATGCATTCGGGCGCCTCATAGGCGGCGATGGGCCGGCCGACGAAATTATGGCTGCCGGCATAGCGCATGTCCTGCCGGATGGCGGGCGCGACGCTGCGCAGATGCACAAAGCCTTCGGGAAGATCGGCGCCTTGCGCAGCGACGGGCGCGGCGGCGAGCGCCAGCAAAAGCGGGAGGAGCCTCGGCATCGCGTAAACCTTGTGTGGGACGAGGTCGCGATGTGCCCGTCTCGGCCCGGCCTGTCCAGAGCCGCCGCGCTGAGGAAGGTCGCGCTCCCGCGCCTCAGCAATCCTTGATGTGCAGCACGCGGGTATTGGTCTGCTGCTCGACCAACAGCGTGCCGTCGCCGAGCATCGCGGCCTGCATGACGGTGGCGAAGTCCGGCTTGCGCAGCGGGCAGGTGATCAGCTGCGGGTGTTCGATCTTTGCCGCTTTCTGCGCCGGCATTTCCACGCGATTGCCGGCCTCCACCACCGCAAAGGTGGCGAAAATTGCGGCGATCAACGCAATATCCGACAGGCGCATCGTCCAAGCCCTCCAGCCAAATCAGCTTAACGCCCGTGATGACGCTACGCCACATCAAAGATAAGGCGGCGCGGACGAGGATCGTTGCAGTCGAACGGCACTGATTTTACTTTGTAATACATTATTCCAGAAACGATCCGGCGCGTCCGTCACGCCCTCGTGCGGGGGCGGAGGGGCCCGGCGTTGACCGCGGCGATTGTTTGCCGCGACGAGACTTGCTAGAAGGGTTCCATGATGGCGCATGGCTTCACGATCACGGCTTCCTGCGGCGCGGCGGTTTCGCCGGCGCCCGGTGCCGCGCGCCCGGAGGCCCGCCGCCGCCTGCCGACGACGATCGGCTTTGCCGCCGTGCCGGACCATGTCCGCCTGCCGGCGCGCTTTTTCGGACGCTTCACCGCCTGCGCGGTCGCCGGGCTTAGCTGAGCGCCGCCCGGAGCGCCCTTCGCAGGCGCTCCCGGCCGCGCTGCTGCCCGCCCCTGTTTTCCTCTTCCGAAGAGACGCCAGAATGAGCACGTCCGCTCCCCGCACCCTGTACGACAAGATCTTCGACGACCACATCGTGGACCGCCAGGAGGACGGCACCTGCCTCCTCTATATCGACCGCCACCTGGTGCATGAGGTGACCAGCCCGCAGGCCTTCGAGGGGCTGCGCGCGGCCGGCCGCCGGGTGCACGCGCCGTCGAAGACGCTCGCGGTGGTCGACCACAATGTGCCCACCACCGACCGCCGCTTCGGCATCGACGATCCCGAGAGCCGCACCCAGGTGGAGACGCTGGCCGAGAACGCCCGCGAGTTCGGCGTCGAGTATTTCAACGAGCTCGACAAGCGCCAGGGCATCGTCCACGTCATCGGCCCGGAGCAGGGCTTCACCCTGCCCGGCACCACCATCGTGTGCGGCGACAGCCACACCTCGACCCATGGCGCCTTCGGTGCGCTCGCCCATGGCATCGGCACGTCGGAAGTCGAGCACGTGCTCGCCACCCAGACGCTGATCCAGAAGAAGAGCAAGAACATGCGGGTGTCGGTCGATGGCCGGCTGCCCGAGGGCGTGACCGCCAAGGACGTGACGCTCGCCATCATCGGCGCCACCGGCACCGCCGGCGGCACCGGCTATGTCATCGAATATGCCGGCGAGGTTTTCCGCAACCTCACCATGGAAGGCCGCATGACGGTCTGCAACATGTCGATCGAGGGCGGGGCGCGCGCCGGCATGGTGGCGCCCGACGAGACCACCTATGCCTATGTGAAGGACCGCCCGCGCGCGCCCAAGGGCGCCGCGTGGGACGCGGCCCTGCGCTACTGGGACACGCTGCGCACCGATGACGGCGCCTTCTTCGACAAGGAAATCCGCCTCGACGGCGCCTCCCTGCCGCCCATCGTCTCCTGGGGCACCAGCCCGGAGGACGTGATCTCGGTGGAAGGCGTGGTGCCCGATCCCGAACTGATCCACGACGCCGACAAGCGTGAGGCGAAGAAGCGCGCGCTCGCCTATATGGGGCTCGTCGCCGGCACGAAGATCACCGACATCCCGGTCGACAAGGTGTTCATCGGCTCCTGCACCAATGCCCGCATCGAGGACCTGCGCGCCGCCGCCTCCATCGTGCGCGGCCACAAGGTGCGCGAGGGCGTTTCCGGCATGATCGTGCCGGGCTCGGGGCTGGTGAAGCTGCAGGCCGAGGCCGAAGGGCTGGACGCGATCTTCAAGGCGGCCGGCTTCGACTGGCGCGAGCCGGGCTGCTCCATGTGCCTCGCCATGAACGCCGACAAGCTCGGTCCGGAGGAGCGCTGCGCCTCCACCTCGAACCGCAATTTCGAGGGCCGGCAGGGCTTCAAGGGCCGCACACACCTCGTCTCCCCCGCCATGGCGGCGGCGGCGGCGATCGCCGGCCGTTTCGTCGATGTGCGCAGCTGGCCGCGGGCGGGCTGAACGCGGGGAGGGCGGCGCGATGAGGGGTGATCCGTTCTGGGAACCGCCGCCCGAAGACCCCACGGAAGTGTGGGGCCGTCGCATCGGGCGGGGCCTCGCCGTCATCGTCGCCTTCGGGCTCGCCGTCTATCTTCTCGTGACCTATCTGCGGTGAGCCGATGAGTGCGGACTGGCTGAAGCGCGGGGCGCCCTCGCTGGGAGAGATGGAGGCGATGGCCGAGGAGGCCTATGCCCGCCTGCCCGAGGAGTTCCGCGCCCTGTGCGGCAATCTCGTCATCCGGGTGGAGGATTTCCCGACCGACGAGGTGCTGAAGGAGATGGAGGCGGAAACGCCCTTCGATCTGCTCGGCCTGTTCCAGGGCATCGGGCTGGCGCAGGGCTACGAATTGGCGACCGGCGTGCTGCCCAACATGATCTTCCTCTACCGCCGTCCGATCCTCGACTATTGGGCGGAGAACGAGGAGACGCTGGGCGATATCGTTACCCATGTGCTCGTGCACGAGATCGGCCACCATTTCGGCCTGTCGGACGAGGACATGGAGCGCATCGAGGAGGAGGCGGATACGTAGCGGACCGCATGGGATCGGCGTAAGGCTTTGCTTAGAATCTCTCCAAACGAGAGAGGTGAGGCAAAGCCCATGTCACAGCCTTCGTCCCATCCGGTTCCCGAACCGGCCTACAGCCTTCCCCTGCGGACGCTTCACTGGCTGACGGTGCTCGCCATCGTCGTCACCTATGGCGTCACCTATCTCGAAGATTTCTTCGAGCGCGGCACGCCGGGGCGCGCCCTCATCTGGTGGACCCATATCTCCGTGGGTCTGACGATTCTCGGCTTCGTCATCCTGCGCCTCGTGGCGCGGCTTGTCGGGCCGGTGCCGCCTCCCTCGGCGGCCCTGTCGCGGCCGGTTCATCTGGCCTCGGCGACGGTTCATGTGCTGCTTTATATCCTGCTGGTCGCGACACCTCTGGTCGGCATCTATCTCGCCTTCCTGCGCGGCAACGAGGTGACGTTCTTCGGCGTGTTGACCATCCCCTCCCCGGTGGAGGTGGACCGGACGGCCGCCAGCCAGGTCAAGGACGTGCATGAGCTTCTGGCGAATGCGCTGGTCGTGTTGGCCCTGCTGCACGCGGCGGCGGCTCTGGTGCATCACTACGTCTTCAAGGACGACGTGCTGCGCCGCATGCTGCCCCGCCACGGTCACCCCCGGTGATCGGGCTGAAGCAGGGTTGCGGGCGGCGCGTCGTCAGGTCACATCAGCCGCGAAGGCGGAATTCTGACGGGGAGCGGCCCAGCCGCCTCCGGAATCCGAGGAGAGTGCCGTGGACAAGTTCACCACCCTGACCGGCGTCGCGGCGCGGCTGCATCTGGTCAATGTCGACACCGACATGATCATTCCGAAGCAGTATCTGAAGACGATCAAGCGCACCGGGCTCGGCACCGGGTTGTTCTCCGAGCTGCGCTACAAGGAGGACGGCTCGGACAATCCCGATTTCGTGCTCAACAAGCCGGCCTATAAAGGCGCGCAGATCCTGATCGCCGGCGACAATTTCGGCTGCGGCTCCTCGCGCGAGCACGCACCCTGGGCGCTGCTCGACTTCGGCATTCGCTGCGTGATCTCCACGTCCTTCGCCGACATCTTCTACAATAACTGCTTCAAGAACGGCATCCTGCCGATCCGGGTGACGCCGGAACAGCTGGCGGCGCTGTTCGACGACGCGGCGCGCGGCGCAAACGCCAAGATCACGGTGGATCTGGAAAGCCAGACCATCACCGGCCCGGACGGCGGCTCGATCTCCTTCGACATCGACCCGTTCCGCAAGCACTGCCTGCTCAACGGACTCGACGATATCGGTCTCACCCAGGTGAAGGCGGACCAGATCAAGTCTTACGAGGCAAAGCTCGCCGAGGAACGCCCCTGGGCGTGAGCGCAGCGGCGCGATGGCGGAGGTTTGAATGTCCGAGCGTCGTCGCTTCTCCTCCGGCTCCGCCTTCGAGGCGGAGGCCGGCTATTCCCGGGCGGTGGTCGACGACGACGACATCTTCGTCTCCGGCACCACCGGCTATGACTACGCCACCATGGAACTGCCGGAGGATCTGGTGGCGCAGGCCCATGGCTGCTTCCGCAACATCGCCGCCGCGCTGGCGCAGGCGGGCGCAAGCCTCGATGACGTGGTGCGCGTGCGCTACATCGTGACCCAGGCGGACTATGCCGCCACCGTCTTCCCGATCTTCGGCCAGTACTTCGCCAAGGCGCGACCCGCCGCGACGCTCATCGTCGCCGGGTTGCTGCAACCGCAGATGAAGATCGAGATCGAGGTGACGGCGCGCCGGCAAGGCTGAGCCGGGGCGCGCCGCCTTTTTGCTTTACAGCGCCCGCGTCTCGGGATGGAATCGTTCAAAACGAGAACACCCGGGAGACGCTCCATGTGCCACATCTTCGCCGGCCAGGCGCCCGAAACCTATGACAGCCAGACGCGCTCGGTGCGCATCGGCGGCCATTCCACCTCGATTCGCCTCGAAGCCGCCTTTTGGACCGTGCTCGAAGAGGTCGCCGCCCATCAGGGCATGAGCGTGGGCAAGTTCGTCACCAAGCTGCATGACGAGGTGCTGGAACTGCACGGCGAGGTGCGCAACTTCGCCTCGCTGCTGCGCTGCTCCTGCCTGATCTACCTCGCCGAACTGCGCCCCTCCCGCGTCGCCCCCGCCGCCGCCCATGAACGCTATCTCTGCGAGAGCACGCGGGTGCATCTCCACGCCGCAGAGTAGAACCAGGCAGGTTCAACCGACTGGGGTAACCGCCGGGTCGCGGCGCGTTCGGACGGCAGGAGAAGCGGCCGAGTCTTCGGCTCCTCCTGACAGCTTCCCCGGCCGGCAATGCACATCGTGGTGATGTGTTAGCGGTCTACCACCTGCCGCTCCCCCTGCGGCCTAGCATCCTCCTCAAGGTGACCTGCGTCGCCGAAATGAGGTTCAAGGTCGGAGGTACAGGTGGCGAAGGCCATTCATTCGATGATCCGCGTGCTCGACGAGGCGCGCTCGGTGGATTTCTACACGCGCGCTTTCGGGCTCACGATCGCGCAGCGCCTGCCCTTTGACGGCTTCACGCTGGTCTATCTGCGCAACCCGGAAGCCGATTTCGAGGTCGAGCTGACCATCAACCACGACCGCACCGTCCCCTATGTGCTGGGCGATGGCTACGGGCACATCGCCTTCGTGGTGGAAGACCTCGAGGCGGAACATGCGCGCTTCACCGATTCCGGCCTCAATCCGCAGCCGATCAAGGAATTCTTCCACGAGGGAGAGCTGCTGGCCAAGTTCTTTTTCGTCGCCGATCCCGATGGTTACAAGATCGAGGTGCTGCAGAAACACGGCCGCTACCGCTGAACGACGGCGCCGCCACGCCAAGCGGCGCTGAAGACATCAAGAATACATAAAAATACCCTGGGAGGTAACAATGCCAACACTGATCGACAGGCGCGGCCCCTCACGCCGCGCCGTGCTCGCCGGCCTCGGTGCTGCCGGCGCGCTGATGGTGAGCGGCGCGGCGGTGCTCAACCCGCGCGAGGCGTGGGGCCTGGAGGTCACCGCGCTGAAGCCGGAGACCATGCGCACGCTCATCGTCATGGCGCGCGACGTCTACCCGCATGACCGCATCCCCGACCGCTTCTACGCCATCGCCATGAAGCCCTATGAGGCCGACGCGGCGAAGGACCCGGCGCTGAAGGCGCTGGTTGAGGACGGCGTCGTCACCCTCGATACGCTGTCCAGGGCCAAATACGGCGTCGCCTATGCCGATGTCGGCTGGGAGGACCAGCGCGTGGCGGTTCTGCGCGAAATCGAGGACAGCGCCTTCTTCCAGAAGGTGAGGGGAGGCCTCGTGGTCGGTCTCTACAACCAGGAAGAGGTGTGGCCGATCTTCGGCTATGAGGGCTCCTCGGCCGACAAGGGCGGTTACATCGACCGCGGCTTCAACGACATCGCCTGGCTGTGAGGGGAGGCTCGAACCATGTCCGCACCCTTCGATCTGAATGACGATTCCGTCGTGGTCATCGTCGGCTCCGGCGCCGGCGGCGGCACGCTGGGCACCGAGCTGGCGCTCAAGGGCATCAAGGTGGTGATCCTCGAGGCCGGCCAGCGCCACAACATGGAAGACTTCGTCAACAATGAATGGGAGAGCTTCGCCCAGCTCGCCTGGACCGACATGCGCACCACCTCCGGCTCGTGGCGGGTGCACAAGAACTTTCCCAACCTGCCCGCCTGGAGCGTCAAGGCGGTCGGCGGCTCGTCCGTCCACTGGGCCGGCGCGTCGCTGCGCTTCCAGGAGCACGAGTTCAAGACCCGCACCACCTATGGCGACATCGACGGCGCCAATCTGCTCGACTGGCCGATCACGCTGGCCGAGCTGGAGCCCTGGTACGCCAAGGCCGAGGACCGGATGGGCGTGACCCGCACCAACGGCATTCCCGGCCTGCCCGGCAACAACAACTTCAAGGTGTTCGAGGCCGGCGCGAAGAAGATCGGCTACCAGGAAGTGTCCACCGGGCGGATGGCGATCAACAGCGAGGCGCGCGCCGACCGCGGCTCCTGCCAGCAGATCGGCTTTTGTTTCCAGGGCTGCAAGTCCGGCGCGAAGTGGTCGACGCTGATCGCCGAGATCCCGCGCGGCGAGGAAACCGGCAATCTCGAAGTGCGCCCGCAGAGCATGGTGCAGAAGATCGAGCACGACGCGTCGGGCAAGGTGACGGCCGTCGTGTATGTCGACAAGGACGGCAAGACCCAGCGCCAGAAGGCGCGCATCGTGGCGGTGGCCGGCAATTCCATCGAGAGCCCGCGCCTGCTGCTCAACTCCGCCAGCTCCATGTTCCCGGACGGGCTTGCGAATTCCTCGGGACAGGTGGGGCGCAACTACATGCGCCACATGACCGGCTCGGTCTACGCCATCTTCGAGAAGCCGGTGCACATGTATCGCGGCACCACCATGGCCGGCATCGTGCGCGACGAGGCGAAGAACGACACCAAGCGCGGCTTCGCCGGCGGCTACGAAATGGAGACGCTCTCCATCGGCGTGCCCTTCATGGCGGCCTTCCTCGATCCGGGCGGTTGGGGCCGCTCCTTCGCCTCGGCCATGGACGGCTATGTGAACATGGCCGGGCTGTGGATCGTCGGCGAGGACATGCCGCAGGAGACCAACCGCGTCACCCTCAACACCGAGGTGAAGGACCAGTATGGGCTGCCGGTGGCGAATGTGCATTTCGACGATCATCCCAACGACGTCGCCATGCGCAACCACGCCTACCGGCAGGGCGCGGCGATGTACGATTCGGTCGGCGCGATCCGCACCCTGCCGACGCCGCCCTATCCCTCCACCCATAATCTCGGCACCAACCGGATGAGCGAGAAGCCGCGCGACGGCGTGGTGAACAGGCACGGTCAGACGCACGACATCCCGAACCTGTTCATCTCCGACGGTAGCCAGTTCACCACCGGCGGCGCGGAGAACCCGACGCTGACCATCGTGGCGCTGGCGCTGCGGCAGGCGGACTTCATCGCCGGAGAAATGTCGCGCAAGACGATCTGAGCGGGCGCCGCCCGCCACCTCTCGGGGTGATAGCTCCACGAGCCGCCGGCGTTCGCGCGCCGGCGGCTTTTTTCCTCGCTCCGCAGGGGGCCGTGATCCCGTGTCGGGGGGGCCGATGTCTTGCCAGCGTCAGGCTTAGCGATTAGCAACGCTTCGCCTGCGACTGAGCGCGCGGGCCACAGGCGAATGCGAGGAAACCATGGCGACCCACAAGCTCCTGCTTCTTCCCGGCGACGGCATCGGCATCGAGGTGATGGCCGAGGTGAAGCGGGTCATTGACTGGCTCGACCGGCGCGGCGTCGCCTCCTTCGCCATCGAGGAAGACCTCGTCGGCGGCGCGGCCTACGATTCCTGCGGCCAGCCGATTTCCGAAGAGGCGATGGCCAAGGCCTTCGCGGCGGACGCCATCCTGCTCGGCGCCGTCGGCGGCAACAAATGGACGCATGTGCCGTACGATCTGCGCCCGGAGGCCGGCCTGCTGCGCCTGCGCAAGGACCTGCAGCTTTTCGCCAATCTGCGCCCCGCCGTCTGCTACCCCGCGCTCGCCGACGCTTCCAGCCTGAAGCGCGAGCTGGTCGAGGGTCTCGACGTGCTGATCGTGCGCGAGCTGACCGGCGGCGTGTATTTCGGCGAGCCCAAGACCATCACCGACCTCAGCGACGGCCAGAAGCGCGCCGTCGACACGCAGGTCTATGAATCCTACGAGATCGAGCGCATCGCCCGCGTCGCCTTCGAACTCGCCCGCACCCGCCGCAACAAGGTGGTGTCGACGGAAAAGCACAATGTGATGAAGACCGGCCTGCTGTGGAAGCAGGTGGTGAGCGAGGTGCACGGCGCCAATTATGAGGACGTGCAGCTGGAGCACCAGCTCGCCGATTCCTGCGGCATGCAGCTGGTGCGCGCGCCAAAGCAGTTCGACGTCATCGTCACCGACAATCTGTTCGGCGACATTCTCTCCGACGTGGCGGCGATGCTCACCGGTTCGCTCGGCATGCTGCCCTCCGCCTCGCTCGGCGGGGTGGAAGAGGTCTCCGGCCGCCGCCGCGCCCTTTACGAGCCGGTGCATGGCGCCGCGCCGGACATCGCTGGCAAGGGCCTCGCCAACCCCATCGCCATGATCGGTTCGCTCGCCATGGCGCTGCGCTATTCCTTTGGCGAGCTGGAGGCGGCGGACCGCATCGAGGCGGCGATCGCCGGCGTGCTGGCCGGCGGCGTGCGCACCGCGGACATCTACTCCGAGGGCAAGACCCGGGTGGGCACCTCCGGCATGGGCGACGCCATCCTCGCCGAGCTCGACAAGGCGGCCTGAACCGCCAAGACATCCGCAATGAGAAAAGCCCGGCTCACGCCGGGCTTTTTTCTGTCGTGCGGTCGGCTGCATGAAAAAGCCCGGCGCGGGGCCGGGCTTCGACAGCGTTGGATGGTCCCGTCGCGAAGGCGGGCGAATCAGTAGCCCGGCAGGTCGAAGCGGCTCGGCAGCGGCCAGCGGATGCCGGTGATGCCGCCATCATTGCCATACTGCGGATATACCGACTGGGCGACGTACATGTAGTTGAGGTCGCGCGCCGTGCCGGGCTTCACCACCGGGCCGGGATCGAGATAGGAGCGCGGCGGCAGCTTGCGAATGATGATGCGGTTGCTGTCCTGCGCCTGCGCAGGGGCCGTGGCGACGACGGCGGAGCCGGCGACAAGAGCGGCAAGGGCGAACAGGGCGACACGCATCTCAACCTCCAGGAAACGGTCGCGTCGCGCGGCGCGGACGGTCTCGTTCGGTACAACATTGCCCGGAACTTATCGTTCCGTCGAGATGAGGAAAGTCCTAATTGCGCCGATCGGCCACGAAATATGCCGCTTCCACGAGAAGTGTGGCCGCGCTGCCAAAGCCGGCGAGAGCCGCCTCGGCCTCGCCGACCAGCCGGGCGAGTTCCGCCCGCGCGCCTTCGACGCCGAGTCTGCCGACCAGCGTCGCCTTGCCGGCGGCGGCGTCCTTTCCTACCGCCTTGCCCACCAGACCGGCCTCGCCTTCGACATCGAGCAGGTCGTCGGCGATCTGGAAGGCGCGGCCGACGGCGCGGGCGTAGCGCTCGAGGCTCGCCCGTTCGGCAGGGGACGCCCGCCCCAGCAGCGCGCCGGCTTCGCAGGCGTGGCGCAGCAGGGCGCCGGTCTTCATCGCCTGCAGCTCGATGATCGCCTGCGCCGGCAGGTCGAGCGGCACCCCGCGGTGGGGGCCTTCCGCGAATCGGCCCTCGGCGGCAAGGTCGAGCATCTGGCCGCCGATCATGCCGGCCACTCCCGCCGCGCGGGCGAGGCTGGAAATGAGGGCGAGACGCACCGCCGGATCGGCCTCGGCGCCCTCGTCGGCGAGAATCTCGAAGGCGAGTGTCAGCAGCCCGTCGCCGGCCAGGATCGCGGTCGCCTCGTCATAGGCGCGGTGCACCGTCGGCCGGCCGCGCCGCATGTCGTCATTGTCCATGGTGGGCAGGTCGTCATGCACCAGCGAGTAGCAATGGATGCACTCCAGCGCCGCCGCCGCCGGCATCGCCGCTGCCGGCGCGACGCCGAACAGCGCCGCCGATTCGACCACCAGGAACGGGCGCAGCCGCTTGCCGCCGGCCAGCGCGGCATGCCGCATCGCCGCTGCCAGGCGCTCGCCCGGCGCGCCGCTTCGGGCGATGGCGGCGTCGAGATGGGCCGCGACCGCCTCGGCGGTGCGTGCGAGCGCGAGGGCGAGTGACGGGGGGCTGTCGGGGGCGGGCATCGGACCGAGGGATCGCTCAAGAGGGATGATGCGTTGCGTGCCCGAGGCGGGCGGCGCGGTCAAGCGAGGCAATTGCCGCAAGGGCCTCGCCGGTCGACCGCCGGGGGCGGGGCGGCTAGAGTGTCCGGGGCTGGGGAGAGCGCATGGGTCGGGTATGGAGCTGGGTCTGGAAGATCGCCCTCGTGGTCGTGGCGACCCCGCTGGTGCTCGGGCTTCTCTATAATGTGCTGCCCGCGCCCTCGACGCTGATGCTGGGGCGCTGGATCACCGGCCAGAAGGTGGAACGGGTCTGGCTGCCATTCCAGGACATTTCGCCCGCGCTCGTCCGCTCGGTGCTGGCCTCGGAGGATGCACGCTTCTGCACCCATTCCGGCATCGACATGGTCGAGCTGCAGGGAGTGATCGACGAATCGGACGGTCTCAACGCGCCGCGCGGGGCGTCCACCATCACCATGCAACTCGCCAAGAACCTCTTCCTGTGGAACGGCCGCAACATCATCCGCAAGGGGCTCGAATTGCCGCTGGCGCTTTATCTCAACCTCGTCATGAGCAAGCAGCGCCAGCTCGAAATCTACCTCAACATCGCCGAATGGGGACCGGACGGCCAGTTCGGCGTGGAGGCGGGGGCGCAGCGGGCGTTCGGACGTTCCGCCCGCGATCTCACGGGCCGGCAGGCGGCGCTGCTCGCTGTCATGCTGCCGAACCCGCACCGGCGCGACGCCGGCAAGCCGGGGCGCGGGCTGAACCGTCTGGCGGGAAACCTGCAGGCCCGCCTTCCGCGCGAGGGGGCGGAACTCACCTCCTGCCTGTGAGCGGCCGCCGCGCGGGAAGCCTGCGACAGAATTGCGTCAGCCCCTTTCGCTCGCGCGCATGAGTCTGTATAAGCCGCCACTCGAATTACGCACCATCCGGCGCGGCCCTTCCGACTGGGCGTGGGCCAGGCCGGGACAGGAGAAGACCATGGCAGTTCCGAAGAAGAAAACCAGCCCGTCGCGTCGCGGCATGCGCCGTTCCGCCGACGCCCTCGCCAAGCCGACTTATATCGAGGACAAGGACTCGGGCGAGCTGCGCCGTCCGCACCACCTCGACCTGAAGACCGGCATGTACAAGGGCCGCCAGGTGCTGAAGGTCAAGGCCGAGGCCTGATCCGGCCGGCCTTTTGCCGATCTTTCCGAAGCCGGCCCTCGGGCCGGCTTTCGCATGTCCGCACGGGTGATTTCGCCGCGCGGCGGTAACGATCCGGAAGCGTTGGCCGGAGTATCTTCGTAGGGTCGCGTCCCGGTGTCGTACCGGTCGCCCGCGAAGGGTGCTAATCTGGCGCGTCGAACGGAGAGCCTGTCGTGTCGCGTATTGCAAGCCGTGGATCGCGCCGGGGCTTCGTCTGGCTGGTGACGCTGGCGGTTATCGCGCCGGCCTTGGCGGGCTGCGCCGGGCGTCCGGGGCCGGACGCTCTCACCGTGATCGCGGACGAGGATGTCAGCACCAGCACCCATACGCTGCTGGTCGCTTCGGCCCGGGCCCGCGACCCGCGGCCGGGCGTGTTCTACAGCGGTGAGCGAACCGGCGAGCTGAGCTTCGCCAAGGTGCAGGTCAGCGTGCCGCCGACCCACAAGCCGGGCATGGTGGAGGCGCCGACCAAGTCGCCCCCCAATCCCGCCACCGACATGGTGGTGCGCGAGGCGGTCTATCGCGAGACGCCGAAGGCGTTCACGGCCGATCTGAAGAGCGAATTGGCGAAGTACCCGGCCGGCAAGCGGCAGGCGGTGATCTTCGTCCACGGCTACAACACGCTGTTTTCGGAGGCGCTGTACCGGCTCACCCAGATGGCGGAAGACTCCAGGGCGGACGGCGTGCCGGTACTGTTCACCTGGGCCTCGCGCGGCGAGGTCACCGATTACGTCTACGACAATAACAGCGCGACCGCCGCCCGCGACCGGCTGGAGGAGACGATCCGTCTGGTCTTCGACAGCGGCGCCGACCAGGTGAGCATCGTCGCGCATTCGATGGGCAACTGGGTGACGGTGGAAGCGCTGCGGCAGATCCAGATTTCCGGCAGGCGCCTGCCGGTGGAGAAGCTCGGCAACATCGTGCTGGCCGCGCCGGACATCGACGTCGACGTGTTCAAGAGCCAGCTCAAGCGCTTCGGCAAGCCGGCGAAGCCGTTCATCGTCGTCGTGTCGCGCGACGACAAGGCCCTGGCCTTCTCCGACTTCATCGCCGGAGACAAGCCGCGCCTCGGCGCCTATACGCACGACACCGAGCTGGTCGAGCTCGGCGCCATCGTCATCGACATGTCCAATGTGAAGTCGGTGGACGGCTTCAACCACGCCAAATTCGCCCAGCTGGCGGAACTGGCGCCGGAGCTGCGCGGCATGATCGCCCGCGCCGTGCAGACGCAGGGGACGGGGACGGGGAAAGTCGAGCTGGCGGGGATCCAGTTCTCGGGGCTCGATCGCGCCCGCGCGGCGCAGGTGACGTCAGGGCTGCCGATGGTGCGCGCGCCGACATCGGGCGATGACGACGGGCCGATCCCGACGCTCGATACGGCGGGGGCGGTCGTCAGCGCGAGTACGGTGCCGCCGCGGCCCTGAGCGCGGGGAGGGCGGGCCTTCCGGGCCCGCCTTGCGCGGCTCAGTCCTTCTTGCCGCCGTCGCCCAGCTTGTCGAGACGCTTCTGCATGTCCGCCACCTGGCGGCGCAGCTCGTCGAAATCGTCCGGCTGCGGGCTGGCCGGCGCGGTAGGGGCCTCCTCGCGCCCGTTGGGCAGGAACATCTTGAAGGTCCGGTCGAACATCTCCATGTTGCGCCGCACCTGCTCCTCCAGCATGCCGAAGCCTCCTATGCCGCCGATGCCCAGCGTCTTGGAGAAGTGCTCCCGGAGATTGTTCTGCTCTTTGCTGAAGTTCTCGATCGACATGTCGAGATAGCGCGGCACCAGCATCTGCATGCTGTCGCCGTAGAAGCGGATGATCTGGCGAAGGAAATTGATCGGCAGCAGGTTCTGGCCCTTGCCTTCCTGCTCGAAGATGATCTGGGTCAGCACGGAGTGGGTGATGTCGT
>JAEYTJ010000001.1 GCA_023434095.1 Pseudomonadota bacterium
CTCCGGGCGCACATGGTTCTCGTCCACGGCGAGCTTTGCGAGACCGGCGGTGACGTCGATCACCGCCAGCGCCTCGGCGCAGGCGCGGATCGCCTCGGTCTCGGCGGTCACCGCCGCGACCAGCTCGTCGAACAGCAGCTGTTCCAGCGCCAGCGCGCGGTCGCCGGCGCTGGCGATCTTGGCTTCCAGCTCGGCGAGTTCGGTGGAGGTGAAGCGCATCGCCCCCGCCATGGTCTGGCGGTGCATGAAGACGGCGTCGAAGGGCGGCTCGCGCAGCCGGTCGGCGTTTTGCTGGCTCACCTCGACGAAATAGCCGAGCACCGCATAGTGCCGGATCTTGAGGGCGCGCACCCCCGTCTCCTCGACATAGCGCCGCTCCAGCGCCGCCACCACGCGCCGGCTCTCGTCGCGCAGGGCGCGCGTGGCGTCGAGTTCGGCATGATAGCCGGGGCGGATGAAGCCGCCGTCGCGGCGGTTGAGCGGAATTTCGTCGTCGAGCGCGGCGGTCAGCGTCGCCGCCAAAGCGGGATCCACCCCGCCCAGCGCGCGGGCGGCCTCCTGCAGCTCCGCAGGCGCCGGGGCGTCGGCGATCAGCCCGGCAATGGCGGTGCCCTCATTGAGCCCCCGGCCGATGGCGGCGAGGTCGCGCGGCCCGGCGCGGCCGAGCGCGACGCGCGAGAGGGCGCGGGCGAGGTCCGGCACGCCGGCCAGCCGATCGCGCAATTGCGCGCGCAGGCTCGTTTCCTCGACCAGGCATTCCACCGCATCGAGCCGCTCACTGATGCGCTTCGGATCTGTCAGCGGCTCGGCGAGGCGGCGCGCGAGCAGGCGCGCCCCGGCCGAGGTGACGGTGCGGTCCACCGCCGCGCACAGGCTCCCGGTGCGCTCGCCGGTGGTGGTGCGCAGGATTTCGAGGTTCGCCCGCGTCGCCGGGTCGATGATCATCGCCTCGGTGGAGGCCTCGCGCTGCGGCCGGCCGAGCGGCGGGCGGGCCCCGAGCTGGGTGCGCTCGATATAGGCGACGACGGCGCCGGCGGCGGCCAGTTCCGCGCGCGAGAAGCTGCCGAAGGAATCGAGCGTCGCCACCTGGAAGAAGCCGGCGATGCGCCGCCCGGCAGTGGCGCCGTCGAAGCTCTCTTTCGGCAGCGGGGTCACGGCGGGAAGGCTGCGCCAGAGCGGGCGCAGCTCGGCATCCTCATAGACCGCATCGGCGACGAGGAGTTCGGCCGGCTCGATGCGGGCGAGGTCGGCGGAAAGCCGGGTGCTGTCGGTTTCCGCGACGCGGAAGGAGCCGGTGGAGATGTCCGCGAAGGCGAGGGCGTAGACATAGCCGTCGCCCTCCTCGCCGCTGCCCTTCACCCGGGCGAGGCTTGCCAGCACGTTCTCGCGCCGCGCGTCGAGCAGCGCGTCCTCGGTGAGCGTGCCGGGTGTGACGAGGCGGATCACGTCGCGCCTGACCACGCTTTTCGGGCCGCGCTTCTTCGCCTCGGCGGGCGGCTCCATCTGCTCGCACACGGCGACGCGGTGGCCGGCGGCGATGAGCTTGTGGAGATATTCCTCCGCCCGCTCCACCGGCACCCCGCACATCGGGATGTCCTCGCCCTGGTGCTTGCCGCGCTTGGTGAGCACGATGCCGAGCGTCCTGGCGGCGATCTCGGCGTCCTCAAGGAACAGCTCGTAGAAATCGCCCATGCGGTAGAACAGCAGGCTGCCGGGATTGGCCGTCTTGATCTCGATATACTGCGCCATCATCGGCGTGACGCGCTCAGCGTCGGCCGCCTTGGGCGATACGGGCGAGGGGCTGTTCTCGGGCTGATCCATGGCGGGGACGCTGGCAGAGGGGAGGGGCGCCTTTCAAGCGCCGGGTGCGGTTATCCCCTCACTGTTTCGCCGGATGGGTATCCTTCGAGGCTCGCTTCGCTCGCACCTCGGGATGACGGCGCACCCGACAACGAGGCCCGTCATGCTGAGGTGCCGGCCAGAGGCCGGCCTCGAAGCACGCAGACCCGTCGTAAAGCGCAAGCGCTGCCCGATTGACGGCGCTAAAGCGCCAGTCCGCGCAGCGCCTCGGGGTCCATCAGCCCCATCAGCCGGCCGGCGGCGGCGCGGGCGAAGCGCAGGGTCAGCGCCTTGCGGGTGGCGCCCGGCATCGGGTGGTGCGGCGCCTCGCGCACCAGCCCCGCGCCGAAGGCGTCAGCGACGAGGATTCCGGTGTCCTCGGGCAGGATCTCCAGCGGAAAATCCGGGCCGACGGCGAAGAACAGCCGGTCGCAATGCAGCCGGTATTCCGTCCATTTGCGGTCGGTGCGGAAGTCGGCGACCGAGGACTTGATCTCCACCACCCACACCTCGCCGCGCAGGTCGAGCGCGGCGATGTCCGCCCGCCGGCCGGAGGCGAGGCTGAACTCCGGCACGCCGACCAGCCCGCGTGCCGCGATATAGCGCAGCGCGCCGCGCTGTATGCCGCGCGCGGTTTCGGACTGGCGCCCGTCCGGGGGCAGGACGAGGTCGGGAAAGGCGATGTCGCTCATTCCCGTACTCTATCCGTTCTCCTCCTCGCGAGGGAAGACCCCGGCCGCGGTCTCGATGGCCGGGGCATCCTCGCCGCGCGAGAAGGGCGGCAGTTCCGGGCCGGCCAGCGCCGTTGCCGGCGCGGGCGGCGGGGTGCCGGCGTGCAGCCGGCGCACCACGGCGAAGGCGCAGATCAGCGCCGCCACGCCGAAGGCGACCGAGCCGAGCGCCTGCCCGGCGATCACCCCCTCGACGCCGTACCAGCGGCTGCCGAGCCAGACGAAGGGAATGGTGCCGAGCGTCGCCCGCCCCCAGTTGAACAGCGTCGACAGCAGCGGCGCGCCGAGATTGTTGAAGGCGGCATTGGCGACGAACAGCGCGCCGAAGAACACATAGGCGCCCGCCGCGTAGAGGCAGAAGAACTCCACCAGCGCGACGCCTTCCGGCGATAGGCCGAACAGGCCGGCGAGCGGCTGCCGGGCGAGCGCCAGGATCAGCCACACGCCGAGCACATAGGCCAGGGTCAGCTTGAGGCTGTCGCGCACCGCCTGCCGCACCCGGTCGTAGCGCTGGGCGCCGACATTCTGGCCGATCACCGGGCCGATGGCGCCGGTCAGCGCGAAGAGCGGGCCGAAGGCGACCGGGATCAGCCGGCCGATCACCGCCCAGGCCGCCACTGCCGCGTCGCCATGCGGCGCGAGGGCGAAGGTGATGTAGGCATTGCCCACGGGCGTCGCGACATTGGTGAGGATGGCCGGCACGGCGATGGCCGAGAGCGGCCCGACATCGGCAAGGAAGTCCGGCAGACGCGGGGGCGCGGCGAGCTTGTGCACCCGGATCACCGCGTTGAGGCCGTACAGGGTCATCACCACCCGCGCCAGCACCGTCGCGATGGCCGCGCCCTCCACGCCGAGGCCGAGGGCGAGGATGAGCAGCGGGTCGAGCAGGGCGGTGGTGATGCCGCCCGAGAGTGTCACCCACATGGAGCGCCGCGCATCGCCGATGCCGCGCAGCGTGCCCGAGGCGGCCATGCCGAGGCCGAGCAGCGGGGTCGAGGGCAGCACGATGAGCAGGAAGTCGCGCGCCAGCTCCAGCGTGCGGCCGGTGGCCCCCAGCAGCGCCAGCAGCGGCCCGAGGAAGGGCAGCATGGCCAGCGTCATCGCCCCGGTGGCGAGCGCCATGTAGATCAGCGACGAGGTGGAGAGCCGCCGCCCGTCCTCGATCCGCCCGCTGCCGATTGCCCGCGACACCAGCGCCGAGCCGGCGATCATCACGCCGATGCCGACCGAGGTGGTGAAGAACATCACCGTACCGGCATAGCCGATGGCCGCCGCCAGCTCCTCCTCGCCGAGCAGGGAGATGTAGAACAGGTTGAGCAGGTCGACGACGAACACCGCCATCAGCCCGACCGAGCCGGCCGCGGTCATGGTGGCGACATGGCGCAGCGTCGAGCCTTCGACGAAGCGGGCCTTCAGCGGTCGGGGGCGCGTATCCATGGGCGTGGATATGGCATGGACCGACCCCCTCGCACAGGCTCGCCGGTGCAAGCGGCCGCTTGCACGCACGCCGCCACGCCCGCCATCGCGCCGACACAGGGCGGTGGCACCGCCTGCCGCGCGGGGATGGCGCGACGCGCCACGCCGTGATGATTGAGAAGCGTCATCGAAATCGGCTAGAAGGGCTCGCCCGCCCCGCGCCTGCGCCGCGCCCGCCATGTCCCACCCTCCGCTCACCTGTGCGAACGGACCCGCCATGACCGTCGAGACGACCGCCGAAACCATCGACGACCACACCAAGGCCCGCGTGCTGGTGCAGGCGCTGCCGCATATGCAGCGCTACGACGACGCCGTCATCGTGGTGAAATATGGCGGCCACGCCATGGGCGACGAGCAGGTGGCGCGGGACTTCGCCCAGGACATCGTGCTGCTGGAGCAGTCCGGCGTGAACCCGGTCGTGGTGCATGGCGGCGGGCCGCAGATCGGCGCCATGCTGGCCAAGCTCGGCATCAAGTCGGAATTCGCGGCCGGGCTGCGCATCACCGACAAGGCGACCGTCGAGATCGTCGAGATGGTGCTGGCCGGCTCGATCAACAAATCGCTCGTCGGCTTCATCAACGAGGCCGGCGGCAAGGCGCTGGGGCTGTCCGGCAAGGACGGCAACATGGTCGTCGCCTCCAAGGTGACGCGCTCCGTGCGCGATCCCGATTCGAACATCGAGCAGGTGGTCGACCTCGGCTTCGTCGGCGAGCCCGAGACGGTGGACACCACCGTGCTCGACCAGATCCTCGGCCGCGAGCTCATCCCGGTGCTGGCGCCCGTCGCCACCGGCAAGGACGGCGGCACGTTCAACGTCAATGCCGACACCTTTGCGGGTGCCATCGCCGGCGCACTCGGGGCCAAGCGCCTGCTGCTGCTGACCGACGTGCCCGGCGTGCTCGACGCCGACAAGCAGCTGATCAAGGAACTGACCATCGCCCAGGCGCGGGCGCTGATCGCCGACGGCACCATTTCCGGCGGCATGATCCCGAAGGTCGAGACCTGCATCTACGCGCTGGAGCAGGGCGTCGAGGGGGTGGTGATCCTCGACGGCAAGGTGTCGCATTCGGTGCTGCTGGAACTGCTGACCGACCACGGCGCCGGCACGCTCATCACGCGGTGATGCGAAAGGCCGCGTGACCTCGCCGGCCGCGTCATCCCCGGGCTGGTCCCGGGGATCCCCGTCTTCGGCGAGGCGCACGGGCAGGAACGTCGTGGATGGCCGGGCCAGGCCCGGCCATGACGGCTCTGAAGTCCTGTGACCGCGGCGAGTGTTCCAATCGGCGCTCGCCCCGCCGCGCGCTCTTCGCTATGGAGGAGGTCATGACGACGCCCCCCCGAGACCTCCCCGCCACGTCCGCCCCCGTCGACTTCGCGCATGTCGAGACCTGGGTGTTCGATCTCGACAACACGCTCTATCCGCCCGGGCTCGACCTGTGGCGGCAGATCGACATGAAGATGCGCGCCTATATCGCCAATTTCCTCGGCCTGACGCTGGACGAGGCCTTCGCGCTGCAGAAGGGCTATTACCGGAAATACGGCACCTCGCTGCGCGGGCTGATGATCGAGCACGCGATGGATCCGGACGATTTCCTTGCCCATGTCCACGCCATCGATCTCACCAGCCTCGACGCCGCCCCCGCGCTCGGCGATGCGCTGGGCGCGCTGCCCGGCCGCAAGCTCGTCTACACCAACGGCTCGCGCGGCCATGCCGAGCAGGTGCTGGCCAAGCTCGGCATCTCCGAGCATTTCGCCGATGTGCACGACATCGTCGCCGCCGAATTCCACCCCAAGCCGCAGGAAAACGCCTATCGCGGCTT
>JAEYTJ010000019.1 GCA_023434095.1 Pseudomonadota bacterium
CGGCGATGTTGACGGGGAGATAGATCACCGCGCCGACGCCGACATCCGGCAGGTCCATGTTGCCGCCATAGTAGTCCGGCTGCAGCGAGGTGATGGCCTCGATTTCCGGCGAGGTGCCGATGGTGCCGATGAACGGCACATAGGGCAGGGTGATCTTGTCGTTCCACTTGGTGCCGGTTTCGGCATCCACATGCAGCTTCTTGACCTTGATCGGCAGCGGCGCGTTCAGCATCGCCGTGTCCTTGGTCGGCACCAGCCCGCCGAAATCCGGCATGATCAGCGTGGTGCCCACCGGCTGCGGGCCGCGCGGAACGATGGACTTGATGTAGACCGCCAGCGTGTCGCCCTTCTCCGCGCCATTGACGTAGATCGGGCCGTTCTGCGGGTTGAGATAGGGGAAATTGAGAATTTCCAGCGGGTTGTCGGTCTCGTTCTTGATCGCGCCCTCGAAGGCGTCATGCGTCTCCGCCGCCACCACCGCGCCGGGATCGACCCTCAACACCGGGTCGACATAGGGGCCGTAGACATAGTGGTACTTGCCCTGCACGGCCTCGGTGATTTCGTGCGTGCTGCCCGCCTTGCCCTTGGCGAGGCCTTTGCGAGCCATGAGGGAGTTTTCGAGCCAGGACATGGTGTTCTCCTTGGATTGCTGGCTGTGCGATCAGACGGCGAGGTGGCGGCGCATCGCCTCGCCATCGGCAAGGTCCTCGCGCGTGAGTTCGGCGACGACGCGCCCCTTGTCCATGACATAGCAGCGCTGGGCCATGGCCCGGATCATGTCGATGTTCTGTTCCACCAGCACGACGGTGACGCCGGTATCGGCGTTGAGCTGCACCATGATGCGGGCGATGTCCTGCACGATGTTGGGCTGGATGCCTTCCGAGGGCTCGTCGAGCAGGATGAGCTTCGGATTGGCCACCAGCACCCGGCCGATGGCGAGCTGCTGCTGCTGGCCGCCGGACATGGTGCCGGCGCGCTGGGCCCAACGCTCGCGCAGGATGGGGAAATAGCCGAGCACCCGTTCGCGGTCGGCCTCGGTGACGCGGCCGGTGCGCATGCCGCCCACCGCGATGTTCTCGCCCACGGTGAGGCGGGGAAACACGTCGCGGCCCTGCGGCACATAGCCGATGCCGAGCCGCGCCCGCTTGAAGGCGGAGAGGTGCTCCACCGGCTTGTCGCCGAAGACGATGGAGCCTTCCATCGCCGGCACCAGCCCGATGAGGCTCTTCATCAGCGTCGACTTGCCCACCCCGTTGCGGCCGATGACGGCGACGATCTCGCCCTGGCGCACCTCGATGTCGAGTCCCTGAAGCACCGGCTTGCCGCCATAGCCGGCACGCAGGCCGAGGGTGGACAGCATGACTTCCTTACGCATGGGCGGCCTCGTGAGCGGTTTCGTGCGCCGTGGTCTGGCCGAGATAGATGGCGGCGACGTCCTCATTGGCGACGATCTCGTCGATCGAGCCTTGCGCGAAGACGCGGCCGAGATGCAGGACGGTGACCTTGTGGGCGACCTGACGGACGAAGGCCATGTCGTGCTCGACCGCCAGCACGGTCATGCCCTCGGCATTGAGCCGCTTGACCATTTCGCCGGTCGCATGGGTCTCCTCCGGCGACATGCCGGCGGTGGGCTCGTCGAGCAGGAGGAGGCGCGGCTTGAGGCTGATCGCCATGCCGATCTCCAGCCACTGCTTCTGGCCGTGCGAGAGATTGCCGGCGAGGCGGCCGGCATCGGCGGTGAGGTTGAGGAAGGCGAGCAGCCTGTCGATCTCCTCGGGGAGCATCGAGGGGTCGTAATGGTGCTGCATCGCGATTTCGAGGTTCTGCCGTACGCTCAGCGCCTTGAAGATGCCGGGCACCTGGAACTTGACGCTCATGCCGCGGCGGATGCGCTGGAACGGCTTGAGGCCGGTAATGTCCTCGCCGCCGAACAGGATGGTGCCGCTGCTCGGCATGTGCTCGCCGAGGACCAGACGGAACAGCGTCGACTTGCCGGCGCCGTTCGGCCCGATGAGGCAGTGCACCTCGCCGGCTTCCAGCGTCAGGTCGACATTGTTGGTGACGTGCAGGCCGCCGAAGCGCTTGTTGAGGCCCTTTGTCTGGAGCATGGACATCAGACGTCTCCCGGCTGGCGCTTGGAGAAGGGGCGGGCGACGAGCCGCGCCAGCGCGTAGATGAGGCCGCGCGGCGCCAAGAGCACGGTGAGCACCAGCATGATGCCCATCACCACAAGCGCGTACTGGCTGCCATGGATGGTGAGCGCCTGGAACACGGCGAGCACGGTGAGCGTGCCGACCAGCGTCGTGGTGAGGTCCGAGCGCCCGCCGACCGCGACCCAGACGATGGGAAGCGCCGCGGCGGTCATGCCCATGGAGGAGGGCGTGATGTACTGGCCCCAGCTGGTGTAGAGCACGCCCGAAAGCCCGGCGAGCGCGGCGCCGATGACGAAGGTGCCGAGCTGGTACTTGCGGATGTCGTAGCCAAGCATTTCCGCCCGCTCCGGATTCTCGCGGATGGCGACGAGGACGTTGCCGAAGGGCGAGTTCACCAGGATGCGCAGGCCGAGATAGACCAGCACCAGCATGCCGAGCACGACGTAATAGAGTTGCACGTCGGGGAACAGCACGATGTCGCCGCCGGGCCAGGGCACGGTGAGCGGGGGCATGTTGCTCATGCCGTTGAAGCCGTTCAGCCGGGCGGCGCCGATCTTCCATTCCGGCCCGGCCGTCTGCGCCATGAAGCGCTCCAGCACCAGCGTCACCGAGAGGGTGACGATGCCGAGGAACACGCCGGAGATGCGGCCGAAGAACAGGAAATAGCCCAGCAGCGCTGCGAACAGTGCGGCGATGCCGATAGCCAGCAGGAGCGCCACGAAGGTGAAGCCGTAGGCGGCGCCGAAATTGATGGTGAGGATGCCATAGGCATAGCCGGCAATGCCGAAGAACGCCGTCTGGCCGAAGCTGAGCGCGCCGCCATAGCCCCAGATGAGGGACAGGCCGAGCGCCATGAAGATCCAGGTGAAGAAGTACACGGTGTTGCCGACCGTGTAGCCGTCGGAGAACAGCGGGTAGGCGCAGGCGCCGGCGAGCACGACAAGGAAGCCGATCCAGAAGCCGGGGCCCCGGCCCAGCGTCTGCGGGCCTTCGAGGCGGGAGAAGAAGCGGGAGAGCGCGTTCATGGTGTGTCTCGTGTCCGTTCAGGCGCGCTCGCGCAGGAGGAAGCCGGAAATGCCGCGCGGCAGCACCCGGATGACGACGATGACGGCGATCAGCAGGCCGATCTGGCCGGCGAGCTGGCCGTACCAGGAGGTCATGGTCGCCTTGACCACGGCAAGGATCGCCGCCGCCGGGGCGGTGCCGAGGAACACGTCGGCGCCGCCGACCACCACGGTGACGAAGGCTTCCATGATGAAGGTGGTGCCCATGGTCGGCACCAGCGTCATGGTCGGGGCGTAGAGCCCGCCGGCCAGGCCGGCGAGGCCCGCGCCCAGCGCGAAGGTGAGGCTGTAGACGAGGCGGGTGTCGATGCCGAGCGCGGCGGCCATGTGCGGCACCTGGATGGTGGCGCGGGCCATGACGCCGAAGCGCGTCCAGTTGAACAGCGCGTAGAGCCCGGCGATGACCAGCACCGCCATGCCGCACAGAACGAGCCGGTAGAGCGAATAGGAGTAGTCGCCGACGGTGAAGCTGCCGAAGGGGGTGCCCACCCCCGCCATGGTGGAGCCGAGCACGATCAGCGTGCCCTGGGTGAAGATGAGGCTGAGCCCCCATGTGGCGACGATGGTGTCGAGCGGGCGGGCGTAGAGATGGCGGATGACCAGGATCTCGACCAGCGCGCCCACGGCGGCGGAGACCAGCGCGCCGATGAGGATGGCGAGCGGCAGCGGCAGGCCGGCATGGGCGGCGGAGACGGTGACATAGGCGCCGCACATGATGAATTCGCCATGCGCCAGGTTGATCACGCCCATCATGCCGAAGATGACGGCGAGGCCGCAGGCGGACAGCACCAGGAAGGCGAAGGCATCGCCGAACTGGTAGAGCGCGGAGAAGGCGAGTGTTCCGACATCCATGTGCGGTAGGGCCTTTGATCTTTCGCTTCGGAGGGAACAACCCTATCCCGAGCCGCGCGGGAACCGGGCGGTGAAGGAGGGGTGTCCGGGTGAGCCTCCTTCGAGGCCGGCCTGTCGGCCGGCACCTCAGGATGACGCCGTTCATGCAGGACGTCTTTACTGAAGCCGTCTTCAGCGATCAGGCGATCGCCCCGGCCAAAGCTGGGGGGTCGGGCCGGGGCGATGCCTTCGGGTGCCGCCGAGGGGGGCAGGGCGGCAGCCGGGTGGGTGGGGGATGCGCGGCCCGGGTTTCGTCGGGCCGTCATCCTGAGGTGCGAGCCCATGGGTGGTGCCTCCGGCACGCCCGAGGACAGGCTCCGCGAGCCTCGAAGGATGATCCCGCCGAGGGTCTTCCGCTTCACCATCCTTCGAGGCCCGGCCTTCGGCCGTGCACCTCAGGATGACGCGGCGCAGGAGACACG
>JAEYTJ010000050.1 GCA_023434095.1 Pseudomonadota bacterium
GGTGCAGGCACGGCCCGCCGCTCCCGCCTCCACGACGGCGGGTCACCCCGACATGACCCCGGCCGCGCTGGCGCGGGACGAGGCGAATTTCAGCCGCTGCATCGCCGCGCTGGAGCCGAAGGCGCGCGCGGCGGGCGTCTCCGCCGCCGGCTTCCGCCGCTACACGGCCGGCCTGAAGCCCGACATGGGCATCATGGAGAAGCTGCAGACCCAGCCTGAATTCAGCCGCACCGCCGGCGACTATGTGGACATGCTCGTCTCCGAGACCCGCATCCGCAGAGGCCGCGAGGCGATGGCGCAGAACGCCGCCGTGTTCGCGGAAGTCGAGCGCCGCTACGGCGTCGACCGCTACGTCGTTGCCGCCATCTGGGGCATCGAGACCAATTACGGCAGCGCGCGCGGCTCCTATCCGGTGATCCAGGCGACGGGTACGCTTGCCTGCGTCGGCCGCCGCAAGGCCTATTTCCGCGACGAATTCGTTGCCGCCCTGCGCATCGTCGACCGGGGCGACATTCCCGAAAGCCATCTGCGCGGCTCGTGGGCCGGCGCCTTCGGCCTGACCCAGTTCATGCCCACCGCCTTCCAGCGCGACGCGGTGGACTTCGACGGCGACGGGCACCGCAACGTGGTCGATTCCGTCGCCGACGCCATGGGCTCGACGGCCAACAAGCTCAAGCGCGGCGGCTGGCAGGCGGGCCGCAGCTGGGGCTACGAGGTCGTGCTGCCGCGCCGCTTCGACTACCTGCTGGCCGACAAGAACACCCGCAAGCCGATGCGGGAATGGGCGGCGCTCGGCATCCACCGCCCCGACGGGCGGCCGATGCCGCCGGCGGGCGAGACGGCCTATCTACTGCTGCCGGCCGGCGCCAAGGGCCCGGCCTTCCTGATGACCGACAATTTCAAGGCCATTCTCAGCTACAACCCGGCCGACGCCTATGCGCTGGCCATCGGCCATCTCGCCGACCGGCTGCGCGGCGGCGGCCCCTTCGTGCAGCCATGGCCGGATCAGCGCGCCCTGTCGCGCAACGAGCGCTCGGAACTGCAGAAGCGCCTCGCCTCGCGCGGCTACGATGTCGGCCCGCATGACGGCGCCATCGGCGCGCAGACCCGCGCGGCGGTGCGCGATTATCAGGTCGCGGTCGGCCTGCCGCCGGACGGAATGGCCAGCGGCGAGGTGCTGGACAGCCTGCGCGGCGGCTCCTGATACCGGAACCTGCGCCGGGGGGTCTTGAAACAGCCGCGATAATGGGCCACCCGTTCAGGGTGTCACCGTTGGGAAATCGGCTGATGGACCGGCTCATGGGCCGAAGGCTCGGCTATCGGATCGGAGCGAAGGCGCTGGCGGTGGCCGGCGTGCTTCTCGCCGGCTGTTCGCTGGCCCAGGCGCAGGGCGACTGGTTCCGTCCGCCGGCCGATGTCGGCCAGCCCGCCGCCCGGCCGTCCCAGCAACAGCAGCAGCGTACCCGCCCGCAGCAGGCGCGTCCCCAGCAGCGGGCCGCTCCGCAGACCGCGGCACCCACCCGATCCTGGTCGCCCTTCCAGCCCCTGATCAACCTGTTCGGCGGCAACGAGCCCCGGCCCCGGCGGATGGTGCCGGTGGAACCGCAGCAGCTGGCGCCCCCGCCGCCGGTGGTGGCGCAGCCGCCGGCCGAGCCGCGCGGCAAGGTCTATGCCTCCGCCAGCGAGGCGCGCGCCGCCTCCTCGGAGGTGAAGGAGGTGGTGCTGGTGTTCGGCGACGAGCAGGCGGGCACGCTGGCGCAGGGGCTGGCGGATGCCTTCGCCGCCGACCGTGAGAGCGCCGCCGTCGTCGGCCGCTCCGAGGCCGAGGCAGGCTTCGCGCCGGGAAAGACCGCGGATCTCCTCGCCGCGGCGCGGCAGCTGCCGACGGGCAGCGACCAGGCCGATGTCATCGTGGTGCTTGCCGGGAGCAACGATCTCGAACCCCTCACCGATGCGTCCGGCATCCGGGCCGAATTGTTCGACGAGCGCTGGCGCGATCTCTATTCCCGGCGCTTCGAGGATTTCCTGCTGACGCTGAAGCTCCAGCGCCGCAACGTCGTGGTGGTGGGCCTGCCGCCGGTGGAAGACGGCATGCGCAGCGAGCAGATCGCGCGCTACAACGCGCTGCTGAAGGAGATGGTGGAGCGCAACGGCTTCATCTTCGTCGACGCCACCGACGGATTCGTCGACGAGAACGGCAAGTTCATGACCTCCGGCCCCGCCGTGGACGGCCAGCGCCGGCGCCTGCGCACCGCCGACGGCGTCGGGTTCACCCGCGCCGGGGCGCGCAAGCTGGCCTTCTTCGTCGACCAGAAGCTCGACGATCTTCTCTCCGGGCAGGACGTTCCCGCCGCCGCGGCGGACCCCGCCGAGGCGCGGCCCTCGATCATCATGCTGACCGGCGGCCCGCCGGCCGGCAATGCGCGCACGCTCGCGGGCGGGCCGGCCCTCGCGGCCGGCAACGATCTCCGCCGGTCCGCCATGCCGGAGGACGCCAAGGCCGAGCCGGCCAGCGCGCTCGTCGAGGGCACGCCGCCGCCTGCGGTGGCCGGGCGCACGGACGATTTCCGCTGGCCGCCGGGCCAGCCCGAAGAGCCGCTTGTGCCGCCCATGCCGCAGACCTCGCTGCCGGGCGGCGCGCCCCCCTGACAACCCTCGGGACATGAAAAAGCCGGGCGCGGGGCCCGGCTTTTGCGGTTCTCGGCTGTCGCGTCTCAGCGCGGCAGGACGGAGCTGCCCATCAGGAAGGTGTCGATCGACTGCGCCGCCTGGCGGCCTTCGCGGATCGCCCACACCACCAGCGACTGGCCGCGGCGCATGTCGCCGGCGGCGAACAGCTTGGGCACGCTGGTGGCGTAGTCGTGATCGTCGGCGCCGACATTGCCGCGCTTGTCGAGGGTGAGCCCCTCCTGTTCCAGCATGCCTTCGCGCACCGGATGGACGAAGCCGAGGGCGATGAAGACCAGATCGGCCCTGATCAGGAACTCGGTGCCGGGGATGGGCTGGCGCTTGGCGTCGACGCGGGCGCACTTCACCGCGGTGACATGGCCCTTCTTGCCCTCGATGCCCAGCGTCGCGGCGGCGAATTCGCGCTCGGCGCCTTCCGCCTGCGAGGAGGAGGTGCGGAACTTGGTCGGCCAGTAGGGCCACACCGCCAGCTTGTCCTCCTTGAGTGGCGGCACCGGGCGGATGTCGAGCTGGTGCACCGACAGCGCGCCCTGGCGGAAGGCCGTGCCGACGCAGTCGGAGGCCGTGTCGCCGCCGCCGATCACCACCACATGCTTGCCGGCGGCGAGGAGGGGCTGCTCGCGCGAGACGTCCTCATGCCCGACGCGCCGGTTCTGCTGCACGAGATAGGGCATGGCGTAGTGCACGCCCTGCAGCTCCTGGCCGGGGAGGGCGGGGTCGCGCGGAGCCTCCGCGCCGCCGCACATCAGCACCGCGTCATGGCCGTCCAGCAGCTCGTCGAGCGGTGTGGTGACGCCGACATTCACCCCGTAATGGAAGGTGACGCCTTCGCCCTGCATCTGCGCGACGCGGCGGTCGATATAGTGCTTCTCCATCTTGAAGTCGGGAATACCGTAGCGCAGCAGGCCGCCGGCCTTGGGCTCGCGCTCATAGACATGCACCTCGTGGCCGGCGCGGGCGAGCTGCTGGGCGGCGGCCATGCCGGCCGGGCCGGAGCCGACCACGGCGACCTTCCGGCCGGTCTTGTGCGCGGCCGGCTCGGGCTTGATCCAGCCCGCCTTCCACGCCTTGTCGGCAATCGCCTGCTCGACGGTCTTGATGGTGACCGGCACGTCCTCGAGGTTCAGCGTACAGGCTTCCTCGCAGGGCGCGGGGCAGATGCGGCCGGTGAATTCGGGGAAGTTGTTGGTGGAATGGAGGTTGCGCGCCGCCTCTTCCCAATTGCCGTGATAGACGAGGTCGTTCCAGTCCGGGATCTGGTTGTGGATCGGACAGCCGTTCGGCCCATGGCATAAGGGCACGCCGCAATCCATGCAGCGCGAGGCCTGGTTGGCGACCTCGGCATCCGGCAGGGGCAGGGTGAACTCGCGGAAATGGCGAATGCGGTCGGACGCGGGCTGATACTTCGCCTCGCGCCGATCGATTTCGAGAAAGCCCGTAACCTTGCCCATTGCGCCCTCTTTCGCGGAGCACCGCCACCTTGGAGGCGTTCCACCTCAGGTGCCAGATACATCAAACATGCCATTTCGGAAATGACAGCGCGGCACACGGCCGCGCCATCCTGCGCTGCTTGTCCCGCCGCCGCAGCCGGAAAGGCGCCTCGCGCGCTTTGCGGCCGGCACCGCGCAGCCCTCGCGGGCGGACGCGGCGCCATGGCGCGGCCTCAAGGGCCAGCGCCGGCGGGAAGGGTTGCGAGCGGCCTTACTCGGCCGCCTGCAACCCGCGCATTTTCTCCATCTCCCGGAGCGCGCGCTGGTACTCGACCGGCATCACCTTCACGAACTTGCCGCGATACTCTGCCCAGTTGTCCAGAATGGTCTGGGCACGCTTCGAGCCGGTATAATGCAAGTGCTTGGCGATGAGCTGGTGCAGGCGCTCTTCGTCGTGGTGGCCCATATCCGCCATGATGTCGATGCGACCCTTGAATTCCAGGTCGCCACCATGGTGGTGCAGACGCTCGAGGAGGTCTTCCTCCTCTTCCACCGGCTCCAGATCGACCATGGAGAGGTTGCAGCGGTTCTTGAAGCTGCGGTCCTCGTCGAGGACATAGGCAACGCCGCCGGACATGCCGGCCGCGAAGTTGCGCCCGGTCTGGCCGATGACGAC
>JAEYTJ010000063.1 GCA_023434095.1 Pseudomonadota bacterium
GCCGGGGGGTGCCGGCCGCTCACAGGGCTATCGGGCGGGGATCAGAGGTCCAGCACGAGGCGGGTCGGGTCTTCCAGCGCGTCCTTGACGCGCACGAGGAAGGTGACCGCGCCCTTGCCGTCGACGATGCGGCCATCGTAGCTGAGCGCCAGATACATCATCGGGCGGGCGACGATCTGGCCCTTCACCACGACCGGGCGCTCCTCAATGCGGTGCATGCCGAGAATGCCTGACTGCGGCGCGTTGAGGATCGGGGTCGACATCAGCGAGCCGTAGATGCCGCCATTGGTGATGGTGAAGGTGCCGCCCTGCATGTCCTCGATGCCGAGCTTGCCGTCGCGGGCCTTGCGGCCGAGGCCGGCAATGGTCTTCTCGATCTCGGCGATGGAGAGCTGGTCGGCGTCGCGCACCACCGGAACCACCAGGCCCTTGTCGGTGCCGACGGCGATGCCGACGTGGTAGTAGTTCTTGTAGACGAGATCGGTGCCGTCGATCTCGGCATTGACCTCCGGCACGTCCTTCAGTGCCTGGATCACCGCCTTGGTGAAGAAGCCCATGAAGCCCAGCTTCACGCCGTGCTTCTTCTCGAACACGTCCTTGTACTGGGCGCGCAGATTCATCACCGCCGACATATCGACATCGTTGAAGGTGGTGAGCATGGCCGCCGTGTCCTGCGCCTCCTTCAGGCGGCGGGCGATGGTCTGGCGCAGCTTGGGCATCTTCACGCGCTCTTCGCGCGTGGCGTCGTCCGGCGCGGAGGGCGCGCGCGGCGCCGCAGGGGCGCGGGCGGCGGCGGGTGCCGGGGCGGTGGCCAGCGCCGCAAGCATGTCGCCCTTGGTCACGCGCGCGTCCTTGCCGGTGCCGGCAAGCATCGCGGGGTTGAGCCCGCTTTCCGCCGCCAGCTTGGCGACGGCAGGGCCGTTCGCGCCCGCGGTCGCGGGGGTATCGGTCTTGGGAGCTTCGGTCTTGGGAGCCTCGGTCTTCGGAGCTTCGGCCTTGGGGGCTTCCGCCTTGGCGGGCGCGGCCGCGGCAGGCGCCGCCTTCGCGCCGGAGCCTTCCCCGATGGAGCCGAGCAGTGCGCCGACCCCGACCGTCTCGCCGTCCTTGGCGATGATCTCCGAGAGCACGCCGGCCGAGGGCGCGGGCACCTCGATCGTGACCTTGTCGGTCTCCAGCTCGACGATCGGCTCGTCGGCGGCGACGGTGTCGCCGGCCTTCTTGAACCACTTGCCGATCGTTGCCTCGGTGACCGATTCGCCCAGCGTCGGAACGCGGATCTCGGTGGCCATGCTCTTTCTTCCTCACCGTTTGCCGGCTACGGGGCCGGCACTCCCTCGGGTCTTGCGAACCCGGATCCTGGCGCGGATCCGGCGGTAGGCGGGCGGCTCAGCCCAGGGCGTCCTGCAGGAACGCCTTGAGCTGCGCGAGATGCTTGGACATGAGCCCCGTCGCCGTGGCGGCGGAGGCCGGGCGGCCGGTGTAGCGCGGCCGCGACGAGGCGGAGCCGGCCTGTTCGAGCACCCATTCCAGATAGGGCTGGACGAAGGCCCAGCCGCCCTGGTTCTTCGGCTCCTCCTGGCACCAGACGACCTCCGCCTGCTTGAAGCGGCCGATCTCCTGCGCCAGCGTCTTGAGCGGGAAGGGGAACAGCTGTTCGACGCGGAGCAGGTAGATGTCGTCGATGCCGCGGCGCTCGCGCTCCTCATAGAGGTCGTAATAGACCTTGCCCGAGCACAGCACGACGCGGCGGATGTCGCTGTCCGGCTTCAGCTTCACCGCCTCGGCCGGCAGGGCGGCGGCGAAGTTGCGGTCGGCATCGTCCCACAGCACGCGGTGGAAGGTGGTCTGCGGCCCGAATTCGGCCAGCGTCGAGACGGCGCGCTTGTGGCGCAGCAGGCTCTTCGGCGTCATCAGGATCAGCGGCTTGCGGAAGTCGCGCTTGAGCTGCCGGCGCAGGGCGTGGAAATAGTTCGCCGGCGTCGTCAGGTTGGCGACCTGCATGTTGTCCTCGGCGCACATCTGTAGATAGCGCTCCAGACGGGCGGAGGAATGCTCCGGTCCCTGGCCTTCATAGCCGTGCGGCAGCAGGCAGACGAGGCCCGACATGCGCAGCCACTTGCGCTCGCCCGACGACAGGAACTGGTCGAAGATCACCTGCGCGCCGTTGGCGAAGTCGCCGAACTGGGCTTCCCACATGGTCAGCGCGTTCGGCTCGGAAAGCGAGTAGCCATACTCGAAGCCGAGCACCGCCTCTTCCGAGAGCATCGAGTTGATGACCTCGTAATGCGCCTGCCCCTCCCGCACATGGTTGAACGGGGTGTAGCGGTCCTCGGTCTCCTGGTCGATCAGCACCGAATGGCGCTGGGAGAAGGTGCCGCGTTCGCAGTCCTGACCGGACAAGCGGACCGGATGCCCTTCGAGCTGAAGCGAGGTGAAGGCGAGCGCCTCCGCCGTCGACCAGTCGATGCCGGCGCCGTCTTCCAGGATCGCCTTGCGGCGCGCGTCGAGGAAGCGCTGGATGGTGCGGTGGACGTGGAAGCCCTCGGGCACGGTGGTGATGCGGTCGCCGATCATGCGCAGCTCGTCGAGCGCGATGCCGGTGACGCCGCGGCGCGGGTCGTCCTCGGCGGCGGCGGCCTTGAGACCGGCCCAGCGGCCGTCGAGCCAGTCGGCCTTGTTCGGCTTGTAGGCCTGGCCGGCCTCGTACTCGATATCGAGCTTCGAGCGCCATTCTGCGCGCATGGCGTCGATCTCGCCCGGCGCGATCACGCCCTCGGCTTCCAGCTTGCGCGAGTAAAGCTCCAGCGTGCTCGGGTGCTGCTTGATGAGCTTGTACATCAGCGGCTGGGTGAAGGCCGGCTCGTCGCCCTCATTGTGGCCGAAGCGGCGGTAGCAGAACATGTCCACCACGACAGGCTTGCGGAAGCGCTGGCGGAACTCGGTGGCGATCTTGGCGGCGAAGGTCACCGCCTCGGGGTCGTCGCCGTTCACGTGGAAGATCGGCGCCTCGATGGTCTTCGCCACATCGGAAGGATAGGGCGAGGAGCGCGAGAAGCGCGGATAGGTGGTGAAGCCGATCTGGTTGTTGATGATGAAGTGGATCGAGCCGCCGGTGCGGTGACCCTTCAACCCCGACAGGCCGAGACATTCGGCCACCACGCCCTGGCCGGCGAAGGCGGCGTCGCCATGCAGCAGCAGCGGCATGACCTGGGTGCGCTCGGCGTCGCGCAGCAGGTCCTGCTTGGCGCGCGACTTGCCAAGCACCACCGGGTCGACGATTTCCAGATGCGAGGGGTTGGCGGTCAGCGACAGGTGAACCTGGTTGCCGTCGAACTCGCGGTCGGAGGAGGCGCCAAGATGGTACTTCACATCGCCCGATCCCTCGACCTCGTCGGGAGCCCAGGAACCGCCCTTGAACTCGTGGAACAGCGCCCGGTGCGGCTTGCCCATTACCTGGGTCAGCACGTTGAGACGGCCGCGATGGGCCATGCCCAGGACGATCTCCTTCACGCCGAGATTGCCGCCGCGCTTGATGATCTGCTCCAGCGCCGGGATCAGGCTTTCCGCGCCGTCGAGGCCGAAGCGCTTGGTGCCGGTGTAGCGGACATCGAGGAACTTCTCGAAGCCCTCGGCCTCCACCAGCTTGTTGAGGATGGCGCGCTTGCCCTCGCGGGTGAAGGTGATCTCCTTGTCCGGCCCTTCGATGCGCTCCTGAATCCACGCCTTCTCCTCGGGCGAGGAGATGTGCATGAACTCGACGCCGAGCGTCGCGCAATAGGTGCGCTGGAGAATGGCCACCATCTGGCGGACGGTGGCGAACTCCATGCCCAGCACGTGGTCGATGAAGATCGGGCGGTCGAGATCGGCCTCGCGGAAGCCGTAGGACGCCGGGTCGAGCTCGGGGGCGGCACGCACCGGCTCAAGACCCAGCGGGTCCAGCTTGGCGTGGAGATGGCCGCGCATGCGGTAGGCGCGGATCATCATCAGCGCCTTGACGGAATCGCGGGTGGCCTGCTGCACGTCGGCGGAGGACAGTTCGACGCCGGCCTTCTGCGCCTTCTCGGACGCCTTGGCCTCGACCTTGCGGCCGATCGCCTTCTCGACCTCGATCCACTGGCCGTCCATCGCCGAGACGAGTTCGCCATTGGCGTGGATCGGCCATCCTTCCTTCTTCCAGGAGGCGCCGCGGGCGCTCTTCTCGACATCGGCCGGAGCGTCCTTCAGGCCGGCGAAGAAGGCCTGCCACTCGGCATCCACCGAATTCGGGTCGGCTTCGTACCGGGCATAGAGGTCCTCGATCCAGGCCGCATTGGCTCCGTAGAGGAAGGAGGTATTGAGGAAGGTCTCGTTCACGTCCGCGCGCGACATCGTCGGCTCCTGGGGGACCGTTCGGGGTCCGTTGGCAGTACTTTCGTGCCGTAGATCGCCTGCGGGCGTTGCCCCGGGCTGACTCCGGCGCTCCGCGAGGCGGAGCGAAAGTCGGGTAGGCTCTATATAGGCTTCGTATTCACCTCGGGAATGCCGCAGGAATGCGGCACGGGGATGCGAAAACGCCGACCGTCACTCACAAGCAATAAAGGCACCGGCACTTGACGCGCCAGCGGCAGGGGTCTCCCGCCGCCCGGAAACGGCCCGATCGCCGTTCACGTCCTCGCGACGGGGCCTGCGCCCCGCCGGAGATCGTTCGAAAAGACTCACGCGCCGAGGCCGGGTGCGATCTTCTGGCACTCGCCGACCAGCTCCTTCACGGAGGCGACCGACTTGTCGAGCATGGCGCGCTCATGGGCGTCGAGTTCGATCTCGACCACTCGCTCGACGCCGTTGGCGCCGATCACGACCGGCACGCCGAGATAGAGGTCGTCGATCCCGTACTGGCCCGTGAGATAGGCGGCGCAGGGCAGGAGACGCTTCTTGTCGCGCAGATAGGACGTGGCCATCTCGATGGCCGAGGCGGCCGGGGCGTAGAAGGCCGAGCCGGTCTTCAGCAGGTTGACGATCTCGCCGCCGCCCTTGCGGGTGCGGTCGACGATGGCGTCCACCTTGGCCTGGCTGGTCCAGCCCATCTTCACGAGGTCGGGCAGCGGGATGCCGGTGACGCCGGAATAGCGCACCAGCGGCACCATGTCGTCGCCATGGCCGCCGAGGACGAAGGCGGTCACGTCTTCCACCGACACGTCGAACTCGTCGGCGAGGAAGTGGCGGAAGCGGGCCGAATCGAGCACGCCGGCCATGCCGACCACCTTGTGGGTGGGCAGGCCCGAGGCCTTCTGCAGCGCCCACACCATGGCGTCGAGCGGGTTGGTGACGCAGATGACGAAGGCGTCCGGCGCGAATTTGGCGATCCCGGCGCCGACCTGCTGCATGACCTTCAGGTTGATGTCGAGAAGATCCGAGCGGCTCATGCCCGGCTTGCGCGGAACGCCGGCGGTGACGATCACCACATCCGCGCCCTCGATCGCCTCATAGCCATTCGTGCCCACGAGCTTGGCGTCGAAACCGAGGACCGGCGACGCTTCGGCAATGTCGAGGCTCTTGCCCTGCGGGATACCTTCCGCCACGTCGAACATGACGACGTCGCCGAGTTCCTTGAGACCGGCGAGAAGGGCGAGAGTACCGCCGATCTGGCCAGCCCCGATCAGTGCAATCTTTGCTCGAGCCATGAGATTTCCTGACTTTCCGAAGGAAGGGTGCGGCGCTACGCCGCGCGGGTTCCGATAGACCTTATCGCCGCGTGGTTCAAGCGAGGATGGCCATCGGGGTAAATGGGGCCGGTTAAGACTTTCGGACCACAGTACTGGTATACGAAATACCTGCACGCGGACGCTGTCGCAGGGGGTGCTCTAACGACGGCGACTGGCGAGATCTTCCATGAGCTCGATCTGGATTGCCTGGATTTCCGCCAGACGTTCCCATTGCCGCGTGAGCATGTGGTCGATCTTCTCGTGCAGGTGGCGGATTTCCAACTCGGCCTTGAGATTGACGCGGTAGTCGTTCTCCGAGCGTCGCCGGTCCTTCGCCTCCTGCCGCTTCTGACTCATCATGATGACGGGCGCTTGAAGGGCGGCGACGCAGGACAGCACGAGGTTGAGCAGAATGAACGGGTAGGGATCGAAGGCGCCCATCAGCCCGGCGATGTTGAGCGCCATCCACACCATGATGAAGACCATGAAGGCGATGATGAAGGTCCAGCTGCCGCCGAAGGACGCGATGGTGTCGGCCGCCCGCTCGCCGACGGTCCGGCCGCTGTCGATCTCGTCCTCGATGTTCTCCGTCAATATGTCGTTGGCGGCCAGGCTGGCGATGACGTCGTGGTCGAGCTGGCTGAGGTCGCCGCGCTCGGCCTTGAGCGTGTCGGCGATATAGGCGGCCCGCTCCTGGGCCAGGGCCTTGCGGGAGATGTAGGCGTCCGGCGCGATGTCGGGGTGCAGGGCCCTTATGTGGTCGGCGAGGCCCGGCCGCAGCATGTCGAGGCGCAGGCCATCGCGAGCGGAGACCACATCGCCGGTGAGGGCGCAGGTGTGGTGCGGGGTTCCATGCGGGTTACGGGAGCGACTGCTCATGCGCGCGCATCCGTGTCAGCGGGGGATGGCGCCGGCGGGCAGGCCGGCGTCGGCTGTCATGCTCGTATCAGGTTTCCACGAGGCCGGTTGTGTTGCCGCTGGCCTGCGAGTCGCCGCGGCCGTGCGGACGCGCAATATAGTCCTCCGAGCGCATTTCGTGCAGGCGCGAGACGGTGCGCGCCCACTCGAAGGCTTCCGCGCCCTCGGTGCCGAGATAGAGCTGTTCCGGCTCGGCCTCGGCGGAGGCGACGACCTTGACGCCCTTCTCGTAGAACTCGTCGATCAGCGTGATGAAGCGCTTGGCTTCGTTGCGGCGGTCCTGGTCGAGGCGGGGAACGTGGTCGATGACGATGGTGTGGTAGGTCCGCGCCAGCCGCAGATAGTCCGACGCGCCGAGCGGGACCCCGCACAGGTTCTCGAACGAGAACCGGGCTGCACCGCCGCCGGCGCGCGGCACGGCAAGGGTGCGGCCGCCCGAGGCGAGGCTGGCGGGCGCACCGCCGTCGACGCCCGCGACGCGGTGCCAGACCTTGTCCATCTCGCGGTCGACATCCGCCATGGTCTCGTGCGCGGCGGGCACGTACCAGGTGCGCACGCCGCCGAGCTTTTCCATGCGGTAGTCGGTGGGCGATTCGATGCGCACCACCTCCATGTGCTCTTCAATCATGGCGATGAAGGGCAGGAACAGCGCGCGGTTGAGGCCGCCCTCGTAGAGGTCGTGCGGGGCGACGTTGGAGGTGGCGACGATCACCACGCCGAGGTCGAACAGCTTTTCGAACAGGCGGCCGAGGATCATCGCATCGGCGATGTCGGTGACGTGGAACTCGTCGAAGCAGAGGAGCCACGCCTCCTCGTAGAGCGCGGCGGCGACGATGGCGATGGGGTCGCCATCCTTGATGCGACCCTCTTTCATGTCGGTGCGCACCTGGAAGATGCGGGCATGCACATCGGCCATGAATTCGTGGAAATGCGCCCGGCGCTTGCGCTTGCGCACCGCCACGCTCTCATAGAACAGGTCGACCAGCATCGTCTTGCCGCGCCCGACCGCGCCGTGAATATAGAGCCCGCGCACGCGGGGGATGCTGTCCTCGCGGCGGGCGAACAGCCAGCCGAGGGCGGAGGATTTGCGCGCCAGGCGGCGGGAGGCGATGCGCTGCTCCAGCGCCGCCAGCGCGCCCACCACCCGTGCCTGGCCGGCGTCGGGCGAGATGTCGCCGGCCGCCATGCGGGCGACATATCGCGCGGCCAGCACGGACCCACCCGCTTCCGCCGCCACCGTTTCCGCCATATCGGGCACCTCGCGATGTTGCGGCGCACGCTTAGCGTTCCTGCGAAGTTGCGGCAAGCGTCACGCTGCGGCAGGATGGCGTGCCTGCCACACCCGGGTCCCGAGCCTTGCGTCCGACGCATGGCAGATGTGCGGGAACCGAAGGGGCCGTCACAGCATTAACATTATCGCGCCTTGACGCAGTCCCCCTCCCGCCGCCACACTCGCGAGCATGTGAAGACAGGCGAGATCGGCATGCGGCTGCGAGTGACGGGCGATTACGCGAAGGCGACAGCGGTGCTGTGCCTCGCTCTGGTTTCCCTGTGCGCGAATGCGCCGGCACAGGCGGGTCCCATCGAGAGCAAGAGCGCGGCCTCCGCCAGCCTGCCGTCTTCCGCCATCATCATCGACCGCGACGATCGCCTCTCCCGCGACGACTATGCGCGCACCTTCGGCCTGACGCCGGGGGCGATGGCGTCGCGCTTCGGCGCCACCGGGCTGGTGCGCTGCGGCTCGGCGGTCGGCACCGGCCAGCTGGTCGGCGCCAACAACGTTCTGGTGACCGCCGCCCATGTGCTGTTCGCGCCGGGCGGCGAGCCGCGCGGCCGGGGCGCGGCCTGCACTTTCGAGATCAACACGGCCGGCGGCCGGCAGACAATCCCGGTCGATGTCGACAAGGTGGTGTGCGGCGCCCGCCAGCCCTACGCCCAGCCGGCGGTGAAGGACTGGGCGGTGGTTCCGCTCACCGCCCCGGCCAAGGGGGTGCGGCCCTATATGCCGGGCACGATGCAGGTGCCGGGCGACATCGTTCTGGCGGCGGCAGCGCGCAGCGGCGGCGTCGAGAGCTATTCTCTGCAGAACTGCCAGGCCCGCAAGGTCACCGCGACCGCCCCGGGTGGTCTGCGCGAAGTGGCCATCGACTGCGATGCCGAGGGCGGGGTTTCCGGCGCCGCGATCCTTTCGCCCGAGGGGGCGTTTCTCGGCGTCTATGTCGGCTTTCGCTCGGCCCATCCCGGCAAGGTCGGCCCGTTCTCGATGAGCCACTATAATTTCGGCCTGTCGGCCGAGGGCGGCCTGCGCGAGGCGATCGCCGAGGTCGCGACGCGGGCCCAGGCGCTCAGCGCCAGCCGCTAAGCTTCGTCCGCGCTTGGCGGCGGCCATCTGGCGATAGGCCGGGTGCCGTTTGTGGTGTAGATTGCTGCCGTCCGCTAGCGTCGTATGGCGGGCGTTGCATGCAAGCCATGCAGATGCGGGAGTTGTCTCCTTGTGCGGTGCGCATAGTTGTGTTGCGCCGCAATAAGAACCTGCGGTGCCGCCGAGGCCACACCGATGACGCTGCCTGTGAACGCTTCCCCGTCCGAGCCCGCCGCCGAGCGCGCGGCAGTTCACCATGCCGCGGAACGCCTGCCCGGGCATATCCGCAAGCTGGTGCCGTCGGAGCGTGAGCTGATCCTCGCCCATCTGCTTCGTCTCGACCCCTTGAGCCGTTTCATGCGCTTCGGCGGCGTGGTGTCGGACGGTGCCCTGGCCCGTCACGCCACGCGCGTGGTTTCGGGCGACGCGAGCGCGGTGGGCTATTTCATCGATGGCGAGCTGCGGGCGATCGCCGAGCTGCACCCGCTCGGCCGGAGGGCGGGCAAGCCCGCCGCGGCCGAGGCCGCGTTCAGCGTCGAGCGTCCGTGGCAGGGCAAGGGCATTGGGTCGGCGCTGATGCGCCATCTCGTCCTGCTCGCGCAGAACCGCGGTATCGAGGAACTGCAAGTGGTGTTCCTGCCCAATAATGGGCCGATGCGGAATCTCGCGGTCCACCACGCCGCCGACCTCAAGCTCGACGACGAGGAGATGGTCGGGCGCATGCGTGCCCCGCGCGCCACCTTCTTCTCGCAGGCCCGCGAGTTCATCGGGGACATCTTCGCCGTGTTCTTTTCCGCCGCCGATCTGCAGGAGCGGATGCTACCGCCGCATCTGCGGGGGAACTGACGGCGCGCGCCGGCGCACAGGCGCTGCGCGGGGCTGGCGCGGAAGCGGCGCGGTGCCGCTCGGCCTTGACTTGGCCTTGATCGGGACTGAGACAGGGCGGCCACTGGCTCCAATTTCCCTGGCCCGATGTCTTTCAGCTTTTCCATTTTCGCTTCTCCCGCCCCCGTGCGCCGCGCGGCCGCGCCGTCCCCGGCAGGACCGGGCCTGCGCGCCCTGCCGCCGATGGCGCGCCGGCTGCTGGCCGCGCTGGTCGCGTTCGCTGTCCTGTTTGGCGCCGGTGCCGGTTTCGCGCAGATTCCGCCCGAGCAGCAGCAGGTGCAGGAGAAGCTGGAAGGCCAGCGCGCCATCGTCGACGGCGTGGAGGCGGCGCTCGGGCGCGACGGGCTGCGCTCAAGCGACCTCGACGATCTTCGCGCCCGGCTGGACCCGGTGCGGGCGGACCTCAATTCCGGCATCGCCGCGCTCGACCCGCTGCTGGCCAATCTGAACCACCGCGTGAAGGAAATCGGCCCCAAGCCGGCCGAGGACGCGCCGGCCGAGAACGCCTCCATTACCGCCGAGCGTGACGCGCTTTCCGCGCGTGCCGCCGAACTGGACGCGGTGCTCAAGCAGGCGAAGCTGCTGAAGGTCCGCGCCGACCAGCTCTCGGACCGCATCACCAGCCGGCGGCGCGCGCTGTTCACGGACCAGCTGCTGGCGCGCTCCTACAGCGTTCTCGACCCCTCGCTCTGGCTGGCCGCGGCGGCGGCGGTGCCGGTGGAACTGCGCGGGATCAACTACCTGCTCAGCGATTGGGCGGCCTATGCCAATGCCCGCATGCAGCCGATCGGTCAGATCGCCATCGCTTTCGGCTCTCTCTTCATCGTCGGTCTGATCTTCTTCGCGCGCCGCGTGCTGGCGCGTCCCATTCACCGCGCCGAGCTCGGCGCGGACGGCGCGCCGATCACGCGGCTGCGGGCGTGCAGCCTGTCGGCGCTGGTGGCCATCCTGAGGATGGCCGCGGCGCCGCTGGCCGCCACCATCGTTCTGGCCCTGCTGAACGGCTTCGACCTGCTGCCCCCGCGCGTGAACGAGATCGCGCAGGGGCTTCTGCTGGCCATCGTCATCATCGCCATCGGCGTCGGCCTGCTGGATGGAGCGCTGGCGCCGCGCGAGCCGCAGCGCCGCGTGGTGCCGCTGTCGGACGAGATCGCCGGCCTCATCTTCCGTTATGCCTCCATCGGCCTGTGGATCCTGGCGGTGGCGGTGACGCTCGGCGCGCTTCACCGCGCCCTCGTGGTGCCGGTGCCGCTCTCGGTGGCGACGAGCGCGACCATGTCGCTGTGCCTGGTGCTGGTCGCCTCCTACAGCATGCGGGCTCTCAACGCGCTCTCCGGCGACAGCGACGACGACACCGCTGATGCCAAGGGTCCCGATGCCAAGGGGCCCGAGGCGAAGGACGCCACGGCGACGCCGGGCGCCGGGGATGGCCCGTCCTCCTCGCTGCTCAACTGGATCAAGTTCCCGTTCTGGATCCTGAACCTCACCATCGTCGGCGCGCTGGTGATCGGCTATGTCAGCTTCGCTGGCTTCCTGTCGTCGCGGGCGCTGATCGCCGTGGTCATGGCCGGCACGCTCTATCTGGTGGTGGCGCTGATCAACTCGCTGTTCATCGACGCGCTGGCCACCGGCCCCCGGGCGCGCCATGCGGCGAAGATCATCGGCGTGCGCCCGGCCAGCCTCGAACTGCTGGCCGTGCTCACCGCCGGGCTTCTGAAGGCGGTGGCGATCATCGGCATCGTCATCCTGACGGTAGGCACGTTCGGCACCTCCACCTCCGATTTCGCCGACATTGCGAGCCGCGTCACGCTCGGCTTCACCATCGGCAACTCCACCATCGCCGTGGGCGACATACTGAGCGCGCTGCTGTTCCTGGTGGTCGGCATCGTGATCGCGCGCGCCATACAGCGCTGGTTCGCGCTGGCGATCCTGCCGAAGACGGCCTTCGACCAAGGCCTGCAGAACTCCATCGCCACCATCATCGGCTATATCGGCTCGATCACCGTCATCGCGATGGCGATGGGCCAGCTGGGGCTGAACCTCGAGAACATCGCGCTCGTCGCCGGTGCGCTCTCGGTCGGTATCGGTTTCGGCCTGCAGTCCATCGTGTCGAACTTCGTTTCCGGGCTGATCCTGCTGGCCGAAAGGCCGATACGGGTCGGCGACACCATCGCGGTGAAGGGCGAGGAAGGCTATGTGCGGCGCATCAGCGTCCGCGCCACTGAGATCGAGACCTTTGACCGGGCGGCGGTGCTGATCCCCAATTCCGACCTCATCACCGGCATGGTGAAGAACTTCACCCACGCCAACACCACGGGCCGGGTGATCGTGGCGGTCAACGTCAGCTACGACGCGGATGCCGACGAGGTGCGCGACATCCTCATCGGCTGCGCCTGCGACCATCCGCAGGTGCTGCGCTCGCCGCCGCCGCGGGTGTTCCTGATGGCGTTCGGCGACAGCTATCTCAAATTCGAGCTGCGCTGCGTGGTGGCGAATGTCGACTACGCGCTCACGGTGAAAAGCGACCTGCACTTCGCCGTGCTCGACCGGTTGAAGGCGGCGAAGATCGGCATTCCCTACACGCCGTGGAGCATCTATCGCGGCGGGCGGATCGGGGAAGAGCCGGCGGCGGGGGACGACGGCGCCTGATCATTCGGGTGAACGTCCGGCTCGCCGGCGCGCGTTAGCGATTGGTTTACCGATCCGGGCGGATCAATCGTGCCCGGATTCCCCGTCTCCGCCCAAGCTCGAGAGTGTCGCATGTCCTTCCCGCTGAAGCGCCTGGCCGGCCTCCTGCTGGTGCCCCTCCTGCTGACGGCCTGCGCCGCCGGCCCCACCACCGTGCCGGTTGACGAGACCTTCTATGCCAACATCGCCAAGGGCGGCGCGCTCGACCCGCAGGCGGCGGCCAGCCTGATCAGCGACTACCGGCGCGGGCGTGGCCTGCCGGCGGTGACCATCGACCCGGTGCTGATGGCGGTGGCCGAGCGGCAGGCAAAGGCGATGGCGGCGGCGGACCAGCTCTCGCACAATATTGGCGGCCGGGGGCTGACCACGCGGCTGAAGGCGGCCGGGTTCAGCGGGTTGAGGGCAGCGGAGAATGTCGGCGCCGGCTATCACACGCTCGCCGAAGCGTTCTCGGGCTGGCGCGACTCGCCTTCCCACAACAAGAACATGCTGCTGCCGGGCGCGACCCGGCTCGGCATCGCCGCCGTGCGGGCGCCGCGCAGCAAGTACGGCGTCTACTGGGCGATGGTGATCGCGGTTCCCGATCCGAAGGCGGAAGCCGCCGAGGCAGCACCGGCGACGGGGCCGGCGAGCGGCACGGCCGCCCCCGCCCCCGGCAGCACGCAAGTTCTGCTCAACGGCGCGCCGATTTCCGGGCAATAGGGCTCCGCGGCTGGGCGAGGACGGCGCTCGCGCTCAGCGCCGTAGCGTGGCCGGCGCGAGCGGGTTGTCGGTCATCGCGGTGCGGTCGGGACGGTCGACCGCCGGCAGCCCCATGAAGGCGTCGAACAGCCGCCGGATCACCGCCGGCTCGACATCGCGCACGATCATCACGAGGCGGGTGCGCCGGTCGTCGTCCGGCCAGGCGGCGAGCTGGCTCGGCGGGTGCAGCACATGCTGCACGCCGTGCAGAACGAGGGGGTGGTCGGGGTCCTCGGCGAGCTTCACGATGCCCTTCAGCCGCAGCAGCTTCGGGCCATGGGTGCCGCGCACCAGCTCCAGAAACATATCGATCGCCGCAGCGGAGACGGGCGCCTCGGTGGCGACGGTAAAGGCGCGGATGCGCTCGTCGTGGCGGTTCTCGTCATGGGCGTGGGCGCGCGAGGCTTCCTCCGCCGCCGCGATCGCCTCGTCCGCCAGCCAGCGTGCGACGTCGGGAATCTTCGTCGCGGGATCGTAGAGGCCGGCACCGAACAGTGCCTCCGGTGTCGCCTCGCCTTTGGCGGAATCGAGCACCGGCGCACCGGGCGAGAGGCGGGCGAGGCGCTGGCGCAGCGTGGCGAGGTCGGCCGCGCGCCCGGGCGTGTCGACGAGGTCCGTCTTGGTGAGCACGATGCGGTCGGAGATGGCCGCCTGCCGCACGGATTCCGGGTGGGCGTCGAGCGTGCCGAGGCCGTTGACCGCGTCGACGACGGTGACGACGCCATCGAGCCGGAAGCGCATCACCAGATAGGGGTGCATCATCAGCACGTGCAGGATCGGCGCAGGATCGGCGAGGCCCGTGGTTTCGATGACCACGCGGCGGAAGGGCGGAATGGCGCCGTTGTCCATGCGCCGCAGCAGCTGCTCCAGCCCTTCCGACAGATCGCAGCGAATGGTGCAGCACAGGCAGCCGGAGGCGAGCAGCACCGTGGCGTCGTCGAAATGCTGCACCAGCAGATGATCGAGGCCGATCTCGCCGAACTCGTTGATCAGCACGGCCGTGTCGGCCATGCCGGGCTGCTGCAGAAGCATGTTCAGCAGCGTCGTCTTGCCGGCGCCGAGAAAGCCGGTGAGCAGCGTGACCGGAATCGGTTCCGGCGGGAGACGGGGTGTCTCGCTCATGCGCGAAATCCTGTTCGGGCGCGGGCGCCCGGCGATGCGGGCCCCGGGGCAGGCGAGCCCGCGCCGCCGCGCTACTGGGG
>JAEYTJ010000165.1 GCA_023434095.1 Pseudomonadota bacterium
ACCGGCACGCAGTCCATGGCGGAGCTCGGCCGCCGTCGCCTCATCATGGCGGCGTTGATCACCGTCACGTACTTGGCTCTGATGTCGGGCATGGCCTGCCTCCTTGCTACCGGGGGATGGAGCGCAATGGACACGGTGCTGTTCATGGCGTTCGCAATCGGCTCGCCGTGGACGGTGGTGGGCTTCTGGAACGCCGTCATCGGATTGTGGTTGCTGCATGGCGTCAAGGATCCCATGCAGCGTGTGGCGCCGTTCGCGGCCGCGGCCGACAGCGACACGCCGATCGGCATCCGAACCGCTGTCCTCATGACCCTGCGCAATGAAGACCCGAGCCGAGCCTTCATGCGGTTGAAGACGGTCAAGGAGAGCCTGGACGCGACCGGCTACGGCGGCCAGTTCGACTATTTCGTCCTGAGTGACACGAACGATCCGGCGGTCGCAACCGCCGAGGAGGAAGCGGCTGAGGCGTGGCGGCATGCGCTCTCCCGCCCGGATCAGGTCATCTATCGCCGCCGCACCGACAACACCGGCTACAAGGCCGGGAACTTGCGCGACTTCTGCAAGCGCTGGGGCGATGATTACGAGCTGATGCTGCCGCTCGATGCCGACAGCCTCATGTCCGGGGAGGCGATCATCCGGCTCGTGCGCATCATGCAGGCGCATCCGCAACTCGGCATTCTGCAGAGCCTCGTCGTCGGCATGCCGTCTTCGAGCGCGTTCGCGCGCATTTTCCAGTTCGGCATGCGCCACGGCATGCGCTCCTACACGATGGGGGCCGCATGGTGGGCGGGCGATTGCGGGCCCTATTGGGGGCACAATGCGGTCCTGCGCATCGCCCCTTTCAAGGCGCACTGCCAGCTTCCCGTCCTGCCGGGCACGGGGCCGCTCGCCGGCCATATCCTCTCGCACGACCAGATCGAGGCGGTGCTGATGCGCCGCGCCGGCTACGAGGTGCGGGTGCTCCCGGAGGAGATGGACAGCTACGAGGAAAACCCGCCCCATCTCACCGAATTCACCCGCCGCGATCTGCGCTGGTGCCAGGGCAACATGCAGTACTGGCGCCTGCTCGCCTTGCCGGGCCTCAAGCCGATGAGCCGGTTCCAGATCGCCTGGGCGATCCTGATGTATCTGGGCGCCTTCGCCTGGATGGCCTTCATCGCCCTCGCAGCGCTGAAGGTGTTCGACGTCGAGCGGGCGGAGACGCCGTTTCCTGCGGCGCTCGGGCTCACCCTGTTCGCCGCCATGTTCGCGATGAGCCTGGCGCCGAAACTCGCCGGGCTGATCGACGTGCTGCTGCGGGCCGAGGAGCGTCGGCGCTATGGCGGCACGGGAAGGATCGTCGTCGGCGCATTGTCGGAATTCATGTTCTCGGTGCTGCTGGGTCCGGTGGTCGCCTTCCGCATCGCCCTGTTCATGATCGGCCTCGCCTTCGGCCGCACCGTGACCTGGGAAGCACAGGCGCGCGATGCCGAGCGCCTGTCCTGGCGCACCGCTCTCGCCGGGCTGTGGCCGCAGTTCCTGTTCGGCGCGGCGCTCGGTGCGCTGCTCTATGGGCTGGCGCCCGGCGCGCTTCCCTGGGCGCTGCCGGTGCTGGTCGGGCTGACCGGCGCCGTGCCCTTCGCGGTGCTCACGGCCGAGCCGGCGCTCGGGCGATGGTTCAGCCGCCGGGGATTGTGCGCGACCCCGGAGGAGGCGTTTCCCACCACCAGCCTCAAGGCGCTGGAAGCCCAGCACGGGAAGGCGTGACCCGCCGAGGTGGCTCTGGCCATATCCCGGCGCGGAGCCGATAAGAGAGGCGATGCAGCCCTCCGTCCCGCCTCGCCTGCCGCCCGATCCCGCGCCCGCCGGAAGCGCCCGCGCGCGACGCCCGGGGCGTGCGGCGCTCGGCGTCCTCCTCCGCCTGCTCTGTGCGCCGCTCATCCTGCTCGACGAGCTTGTGCGGCCCTTCTACCGTCCGCTCATCGCCCGGCTCGCCGCGCTGCGGATCATGCAGGTGTTCGAGCGCTGGGTCGCCGCCCGCTCGGTGGGAACGATCCTGGTGCTGCTGGTCGTTCCCTATGTCACCATCGAGCCGCTGAAATTCGTGGCGCTGGTGTGGATCGCCGACGGCTGGCCGAGAGCCGGCACCGTGCTGTTCCTTCTCGCCTATCTCGTGAGCTTCGTCGTCATCGAGCGCATCTATTCCGCCGGCCGGGCCAAGCTGATGACCCTGCCCTGGATGGCCTGGGTCATCGTGACCCTCACCGGCCTGCGCGATCGCGTGGTGGCGGCGCTCCGTCTCGACCGGCTCAAGGCCGAACTGCGCCGCACCGTGCGCGATGTGCGGCGCCGGCTGGCGCGGCTGTTGCGCTGAAGTGCGTCCGGGGCGGTCACCCGCAGAGATGGCGCGTCGTCCGCAAAGCATGGCGCGTCCCCGCAAGGCCGCCATGCGCGCCGCCGCATAGGCGAAGGCGGCTTTCGCCTCTAGCCTTGCCGCCCTGTTCGAAAGGAGCGAAGGGATGGGCGGCAGCGAAGCGCGGGCGGTGGCGATCCCCTGCCGGGACGGGATCACGCTCGGCGGGCATGTTTGGGTCGCGGTCGGCCCGGTCCACGGCGCCGTCGTCGTCAATCCCGCCACCGGGGTCGCGGCGCGCTATTACCACCGTTATGCCCGCTTTCTCGCCGGCCACGGTTTCGAGGTGCTCACCTTCGACTATCGCGGCATTGGTCTGTCGCGGCCGGCGCGGCTGCGCGGCTGCGGCTATCGCTGGCGCGACTGGGGGGAGCGCGACGTCGACGCCGCGCTCCGCTTCCTCGCGGCGCGTTCTCGCGCGCCGCTCATGGTCGTCGGCCATTCCATCGGCGGTTTCCTGCCCGGCCTCGCCGAGAGCGGCACGGGCGTGACCCGCCTGCTCACCATGGGCGCGCAATATGCGTGGTGGGGGGATTACGCCCCGCGCCAGCGCGCCGGCCTGTTCCTGAAATGGCACGTCGCCATGCCCGCCCTCACCGCGCTGTTCGGCTATTTCCCCGGCCGGCGGCTCGGCTGGCTGGAGGACCTGCCGGCCGGCGTCGCCCGTGAATGGAGCTTTCGCGGGCCCCGCTTCGAGGCCAGCCACCCTCGCGCCGAGCGCGCGGCGGCGCGGGCCCGCATGGCGGCGGTGCGTGCCGACATTCTCGCCGTGGCGATGAGCGACGATCCGCTCGGCACCGTCCCGGCGCTCTCGCGCACGCTCGGCTATTACACCGGCGCCCGGCGCACGCTGGTGCGCCTCGCCCCCGCCGATTACGGGCGCGCGGCCATCGGCCATTTCAGCCTGTTCCACGACAGCCACGCGGAAGGCTTCTGGCGCGATACGTTGGCCTTCCTGCGCGAGGGGCGCAACCCCTGGCCGGACCACGTGGTGGCGGCGCTGCCGGGCAGGTGAGCGTCAGCCGGCCTCGACCAGCGCGGTGATCTCCGCCACCCGCCGGGCCACCGTTTCCGGCGCGCCCTTCGCCTCCACGTTCAGCCGCAGCAGCGGCTCGGTGTTGGAGCGGCGCAGGTTCAGCCGCCATTCGGCGAAATCGAGCGAGAGCCCGTCGGTCTCGTCACGCGCCGGCTTCAGCCCGGCAAACGCCGTCTCGACCCGGGCCACCGCGGCGGCGGGATCATCGAGCCGGAAATTGATCTCGCCGGAGGAGGGGAAGGCCGCCATGCGGGCGGAGACAAGCGCGCTGAGCGCCTCGCCGCTGCGCCCCATCAGTTCCGCCACCAGCAGCCAGGGGATCATGCCGGAATCGCAGCACATGAAGTCCCGGAAATAGTGATGCGCCGACATCTCGCCGCCATAGACGGCGCCGGTGTCGCGCAGCGCCTGCTTGAGGAAGGCGTGGCCGGTGCGCGCCTGCACCGCCCGGCCGCCGGCGCGGGCGACCTGGTCCTGCGTGTTCCACACCACCCGGGGGTCGTGGACGATGGTGGCGCCCGCCTCCTTGGCGAGAAACACCTGCGCCAGCAGGCCGACAATGTACTCGCCGGGAATGAACCGCCCGGCCTCGTCGAACAGGAAGCAGCGATCGAAATCCCCGTCCCAGGCGACGCCCATATCCGCGCCCGCCGCGACCACCGCCTCGGCGGTCACCGGCTGGTTCTCGGGCAGCAGCGGGTTGGGAATGCCGTTGGGAAAGCGGCCATCCGGCTCGTGGTGCAGGCGGACGAAGCGCAGCGGCGCCCCGCGCGCCTCGAGCGCCTCGGCCAGCGCGTCGAAGGTCGGCCCCGCCGTGCCGTTGCCGGCATTGACGAGGATGGTGAGCGGGCGCAGCGCGGCGGTGTCGACGAAGGAGAGCACGCGCGCGACATAGGCCGCGCGGGCGCCTGTCGCCGGCACGACGCGGCCGCCCGGCCGGTCCGGCAGGGCGGGCCCTTCCGCCAGCGCCTTGATCGCCGCCAACCCGGTCGCGGTATCGAGCGGGGCGGAGCCGGCGCGGACCAGCTTCATGCCGTTGTAATCCATGGGGTTGTGCGAGGCCGTCACCTCGATGCCGCCATCGGCCTTCAGGTCGGTCACGGCGGCGTACATTTCCTCCGTGCCGCACAGGCCGAGATCGAGAACCTCGACCCCGCCGGCCACCAGCCCCTGCGTGCAGGCCGCCGCCAGCGCCTCCGAGGACGCGCGGCAGTCGCGCCCTATCACCACCGTTTTCGCTCCAAGTCCTTCGGCGAAGGACCGGCCGATCCTATGGGCGATCGCCTCGTCCAGTTCCTCGCCGAGGCGTCCGCGAATATCGTAGGCCTTGAAGCAGGTGAGCATGGCGTGAGCCTCCATGTGCGCGGGCACGCGGGGGGAAAACGTGCCACCTTCGGCGATACGGATTTCGTGTGAAGAGATCAAGGCGATTGATCCGCCTTGCCTTTCACCCCCGCGCCGCCCACACTTCCGGCGTTCAGAATACCTTCCCGCGCACGATCAGGCTCCATGGCACAGCTTCATCCCGTTCTTCTCTGCGGCGGCTCCGGCACGCGCCTGTGGCCGCTGTCGCGCAAGAGTTTCCCCAAGCAGTTCGTCCGGCTCGGGGAGGGCGAGACGCTGTTCCAGGCCGCCGCGCGGCGCCTGTCCGGCCCGGATGTGCGCCCACCGGTGATCGTCACCAACGCCGATTTCCGCTTCATCGTCACCGAGCAGCTCGCCGAGGCCGGCCTGCCCGCGGGGGCGGTGCTGATCGAGCCGAGCGCGCGCAACACGGCTCCCGCCATCCTCGCCGCCGTGCAGTATCTCGCGGCGCGGGACCCGGAGGCGCTGCTTCTGGTGATGCCCTCCGATCAGGTGGTGCCGGACGGCGCGGCCTTTTCCGATGCCGTGCGCGCCGGCTTGCCGGCGGCGCAGGCCGGGCGGATCGTCACCTTCGGCATCCGCCCCACCCGGCCGGAAACCGGCTATGGCTGGCTGGAACTCGCCCATGCGCCGGAAGGCGCGGCGCCTGCGCCGGTACCGCTGCGCCGCTTCGTCGAGAAGCCCGATGCCGGGCGCGCCGCGGCGATGCTGGCGGACGGGCATTATCTCTGGAATGCCGGCATCTTTCTGCTCTCCGTGGAGACCGCGCTGCGGGCGTTCGAGGCCCACGCCCCCGCCATGCTCGCCCCGGTGCGGCAGGCGCTCGAGGAGGCGGCGAGCGACCTCGATTTCCTCCGGCTCGCGCCCGAGCCGTGGCTGAGAGCGCAGGACATCTCCATCGACTACGCCATCATGGAGCGCTCGGACAATCTCGACGTGGTGCCCTTCGCCGGCGACTGGTCGGATCTCGGCGACTGGGCGTCGGTGATGCGCGAGGGCGAGGCAGATGCCGCCAATGTCGTCGCCCATGGTCCCGTCACCGCCATCGACTGCGCCGATTCGCTGCTGCGCTCGGAGGCGGAAGGGCTGGAACTGGTCGGCATCGGGCTGAAGGACATGCTCGTCGTCGCCATGCCGGACGCGGTGCTAGTGGCGGACCGTTCGCGCTCGCAGGAGGTGAAGCAGGCGGTGACCGCGCTGAAGGCGCGCGGCGCCCGGCAGGCCGAGCATTTCCCCAGGGACCACCGGCCCTGGGGCTGGTTCGAGACGCTGGCGCTGGGCGACCGGTTCCAGGTCAAGCGGATCGTCGTCCATCCCGGCGCGGCGCTGTCGCTGCAGAGCCATTATCAC
>JAEYTJ010000202.1 GCA_023434095.1 Pseudomonadota bacterium
ACCGCCACCTTCGCCGGGCGCGGCGTGCTCGCCACCCGCGCGGGGGCGACGGGCGCGGCGATCGGCGGGTAGGCCTCGGCCACCTGCTGGTCGTCGACCGGCTCGCCGAGATCGAAGGGCCGGCTCGGCGGCAGCGGCACGTCGGCGGCGGCGGTCATGCCCCGCATCGGACCGGCGGAGGCGACCATGACGGCGGGCGCCTGGGCGGGCTTGCCGTTCATGCGCAGCGTCGAGGCGAGCTGGATGTCGTCGGAGCCTTCCAGCGGCGCCCGGCCGACATATTCCACTCGCACGCGGGCGGTGCCGTTGTTCTTGAAGCCGAGCATGTCGGCGGCGCGGTGGGAGACGTCGATGACGCGGTTGCCGTGAAACGGACCGCGGTCGTTGACGCGCACCACCATGGAGCGCTTGTTGTCGAGATTGGTCACCCGGACATAGGACGGCATCGGCAGCGTCGGATGCGCGGCGGCGATGGCGTGCATGTCGAAGACTTCGCCATTGGCGGTCAGGCGGCCGTGGAAGTCGTCGCCATACCAGGAGGCGAGCCCTTCCGTCTTGTATTTGGAGGGCTCGACCGGGACATAGGTCTTGCCGGCGACCACATAGGGCTTTCCGACGCGATAGGTGCCGCCGCCCTTGGGAACCGGCTGGCCCGGCTGAACCACGCGCGGGCTGGCGGACACGCCGTATTTCGGATCGATCTTGCTCGTGAGCTTGGTGCCGCCCGTGCAGTTGGCGACCAGCAGGCCAATGCCGCACAGGGCGGCGATCCGGCCAAACCGGACGAAGGCTTCACCCGCCGCGTGGCGCCCGGAAGCCTTGGCAAGAGCAGGATACGTCCCCATTCACCCCGAACCGTCTGTGAGCGCCGTCCCCGACGGAAAAACCCGGGCGAAGACCGACGCACTGCACTCAAGATCTCCGGCAAGATACCGGCTATCCAGCTTAGTGTCTCTCAAGAGGCTGTCGGAGTGAGGCGAAAATGCGGCGCATCGCTCGGCATGGTGAACGAAGTGTAAGTAACGGCGGGGCAACGACATTCCCCGTTTACCGGATCGGTGCCCCGGCACCCCTGCCCCAATTCGGCCGGTGTGGCGCGGGCGCCGTCACATCACGCGGTGCCGGCCGTGGGCCCCGACGGGAGACGTCGACAGATACTGGATCGAGCAGCGCACAAGCTCCGGCAGGCTGTTCGCCCCGAGCTTCGCCTTCAGCGCCGAGCAGGTGTTGGCGACCGTCTTGTAGCTGATGCCGAGCTCGTCGGCGATGAGGGTGTAGTCCTTGCCTTCCGCGAGCAGCGACAGCGTCTGCAGTTCGCGCGGCGTGATGTCGGCGAGCGGGGCGGTCTTGCGCGAGCCGAGCATGGCGACCTGCAAAGCGAGATCGTGGCTCATATAGGGCTGGCCCCTGCGCACCCGCTCGAAGGCTTCGAGCAGCGCCCCGGACGACGTGTCCTTGAGCACATACCCATTGGCGCCAGCCTCGAGCGCGCGGCTGGCGATCACCGGGTCGCCGTGCATGGAAAAGACCAGGATCGGCGTGCGCGGGTCCTGCATGCGCAGGCGCCGCACCAGCACCAGCCCGCTGAGGCCGTTGCCCTGCAAGGCGAGGTCGACGATGACGACGTCCGGCCGCTCGCGGCGGAACAGCCGGTAGCCGGTCAGCACGGTGCTGGCTTCCAGCACGCGCTCCACGCCGGCATCTTCCAGCAGCTGCCGGCAGCCCTGCAGCACGATGGGGTGGTCGTCGATCACGAGCGCGCAGGTCATTGGGCGGCAAGCCTTTCCGGTGCGGCCGAGAGGCCGAATTGATAGGGCTGGGCGGGAATCGCCACGTCGATTCGCGTCCCGCTCGGCACGACCGGCAGGATATGCCATGTGCCGCCGAGGGCGCTGATGCGCTCTTCCATGCCGATCAGCCCGAAGCCGCGCGGCGCGCCGGCGGCGATGCCGGAACCGTCATCTTCGATGCGCAGGTCGATCCGCCCCTCGCGACGGTCGGCGCGCAGCGTGACCGCGATGTTCCGGGCGTCGCCATGGCGCAGCGCGTTGGTCACGGCTTCCTGGACGCAGCGATAGAGCGTGATGTCGACGCTGTCGCCATAGCGCTCGGCGAGGTCCTCGGTGGCCAGCGTGATGCGGCGGCCGGGCGAATGGCTTTCGAAATCGGCGACGAGGTCCGCCAGCACCGCCGCCAGCGGCACATGGCCGAGCGCCATGGGGCGAATCTTGCGCAGCAGGCGCCGGTTCAGCCCCTGGATGCGGTTGAGGATGTCGGCCATGGTGGCGATGCGCTCGCCCATGCGCTGGCTGAGCGCCGGCTCGGCGCGGACGGAAAGCCGCTCGATCGATTCGAGATTGGCGCGCAGCCCGAAAACGCAGGGCCCCAGCTCGTCGTGAAGATCGGAGGCGATCTGCCGGCGCTCGTCGTCCTGCACGCTCACCAGCCGCTCGTTCAGCCGGCCATTATCCTCGCGTGCCGCCTTCAGTGCCGCGCCCAGCGCGTTGAAGCGGTCGGCGATGACCGCAAGCTCCCGGATGCGCGGCGGGTCGAGGCGATGCTCGAATCGGCCCGCTTCCAGTTCGGAGAGGCCGGCGGAGAGAGTGTGCAAAGGCATCAGCAGCCGGCCGAGCACGAGATAGAGCGCGGCGAGGATGGCGATGTTCACTGCGACTGCCAGCACGGCGAGATCGGACATATCCTCCCACACCTCGGCGATCTCGTCGGAAGCCTCGCCGGCGACGCGCACCTGCCCGACCGTGGCGCCGTTCTCGACGATCGGAACCACGATCTCGTGGCCCTCCGCCGAGACCAGCCAGGTGAACCAGGCGGGCACCTCGCCCTCATGCTCCTCCGTGGCCGCGGGGGCGATGTCCAGCGCGGTGCCGGCACGGTCCTCGATACGGATCCGCACATGGCGCAGGCCGCTTATGTGCAGCGGCAGCTGCGCCAGCGAGCCGGCGGCCCCCTGCTCGCGCGCCAGGCGTTCCACCGTCTCCTGCACGAAGCGCTCCGCGACGGCGAGCGAGGACACCATTTCAGCTTCGGTGGCGCGGCGGGCATTCGCGATGATGACGGCCACCGCGACGAGGGCGGCGCACAGGTTTATGGCGACGATGGCGGCCAGCACCTGCCAGCGCAGCGAGCGGCGCTGCCACAGGCCGAACGTGTCCGGCCGGGCCGGGACGGAGCCGTTGCCGGATGTGTTCACGGTGCGGAATTCCCCGATTTCAAAGCCGGCTCCGCCGCCAGCGCCGCCAGCGCGGCGCGGCGGTCGAGGCCCTGTTTGCGCAGATTGTAATAGTGCTGGCACAGGTCGCTGAAGCCGGCACGAGACCCCTTCCCCGCCAGGGTGGAAAAGTCGGCGATGATCTCGCGCGCCGTCTCCCGGATGCCGATCTCCGCCAGCATAGCCTCCAGCTGCACCGCGCGGTTGGCGATCATCCGCCCGGTCTCGCCGAAGCGGTCGTCGGCTTCGTCCAGCACGCCGTGCCACGCCTTGGCGGCCGGCGCGCCCGGCGCCACGTCCGTCCCCGCGTCGCGGCTGGCCAGCCACACCTCGGGAGCCGTGTCGTCGGTCGGCTGAAGCCATGTCTTGCCGGCGACCGCACTGCCTTCCGGCGCGGTCACGCGCTCGCGCGTCTCCGGCTCGCTCTCGCCCGGGCAGCCGGCGAGGGCGAAGGCGAGAACCGCGCTCAACGAAAGGCGCAGGACCGAAAAGGGCGAGCTGGTCATCTATACTTATGAACTTCTTATGAGTTCGATCGAAGCGGGCGCTCCATAACAGTACCGCTCCGGCCGGTCCGGCGCCAGCGCCGTTGACGAAACACCCTTCCGGGTCGCCGAAAATAGCCACAACCCACTGTCAGAGAACCAGTTTCCCATGATTTGGGCAAGGCTTCCGACCGTTTCGGGTGAGTTATCTTCGATGTCGGGGAAAAGTTCCTGCCTCGAATTTCCATTCTGCCTAAAGACAATAAATCCGAGGGCGGCGAACAATACTCCCAGAACAGTCAATGTTCTTAGAAAATCATAAGAATTCTCCGCCGTTCCCAAAGACAATCTTATGGAACTGCCCACGCATGAGAGGGCGCGGCGAGGGATAAAAGAGACCCGCACGTCGACGGCAGGGCCGGGGCGCAGCGGGACGGCTTGGGAAGTAGGAAACGCGAGGGAAGACCCAATGAGCCGACTGCACACTTCGGTGTCCGCGCTCTCCGTCGTCGCCGTCATGGCGGCCGCGGTGAGTCTCGGCGCCTCGGCGCCGGCGGTGGCCAACGACAAGCTCGTCGAGCTGTCGAAGAGCACCGACAACTGGCCGATGACCGGCAAGAACTACAACGCCAACAACTACAGCGAGGCGAACCAGGTCACCAAGGAGAACGTCAAGCAGCTTCGTCCTGCCTGGTCGTTCTCCACCGGCGTGCTGTCGGGCCATGAGGGCACGCCCCTCGTCGTCGACGGCGTGATGTACATCCACTCGCCCTTCCCCAACACGACCTTCGCGGTCGGGCTGGACGACCCGGGCAAGATCCTCTGGCAGCACAAGCCCAAGCAGAACCCGACCGCCCGCGCGGTGGCGTGCTGCGACGTCGTCAACCGCGGCCTGGCCTACTGGCCCGGCAACGGCACGGTCGGCCCGCTGATCATCAAGACCCAGCTCGACGGCCATGTCGTCGCCCTCGATGCCAAGACCGGCGAGGAATACTGGAAGCTCGAGAACTCCGACATCAAGGTCGGCTCGACGCTCACCATCGCGCCCTATGTGGTCAAGGACACGGTGCTGATCGGCTCCTCGGGTGCCGAGCTCGGCGTGCGCGGCTACGTCACCGCCTACGACATCGCCACCGGCGCCCAGAAGTGGCGCGCCTACGCGACCGGCCCCGACGAGGAAGTGCGCCTCTCCGACGACTTCAACAGCGCCAACCCGCATTACGGCCAGAAGGGCCTGGGCAAGGCGACCTGGGAAGGCGAGGCCTGGAAGATCGGCGGCGGCACCAATTGGGGCTGGTACGCCTTCGACCCCGACACCAACCTCTTCTACTACGGCTCGGGCAACCCGGCGCCGTGGAACGAGACGATGCGTCCGGGCGACAACAAGTGGACGATGACGATCTGGGGTCGCGACATCGACACCGGTAACGCCAAGTTCGGCTACCAGAAGACCCCGCACGACGAATGGGACTATGCCGGCGTCAACGTCATGATGCTCTCCGAGCAGCAGGACAAGGAAGGGAAGATGCGCAAGCTTCTGACCCATCCCGACCGTAACGGCATCGTCTACACGCTCGACCGCACCAATGGCGACCTCGTCTCGGCCGACAAGATCGACGACACGGTCAACTGGGTGAAGAAGGTCGACCTGAAGACCGGCCTGCCCGAGCGCGACCCGGAATTCGGGACCCGCATGGACCACAAGGGCCGCGGCATCTGCCCCTCGGCGATGGGCTACCACAACCAGGGACACGACTCCTACGCTCCGGAGCGCAAGTCCTTCTTCATGGGCATCAACCACATCTGCATGGACTGGGAGCCCTTCATGCTTCCCTACCGTGCCGGCCAGTTCTTCGTCGGTGCGACCCTGTGGATGTATCCGGGCCCGAAGGGTGACCGCCAGACCTATGAGGGTCTCGGTCAGGTGAAGGCCTATGACGCCATCAACAACAAGTTCAAGTGGCAGGTGATGGAGCGCTTCGCGGCGTGGGGTGGCACGCTCGCCACCGCGGGCGGCGTGATGTTCTACGGGACGCTGGACGGCTTCATCAAGGCGCGCGACAGCGACACGGGCGAGCTGCTGTGGAAGTTCAAGCTTCCCTCCGGCGTGATCGGCCACCCCATGACCTACACCCATGACGGCAAGCAGTACGTCGCCATCTATTACGGCGTCGGCGGCTGGCCGGGTGTCGGCCTGGTGTTCGACCTCAACGACCCGACCGCCGGCCTCGGCTCGGTGGGCGCCTTCAAGCAGCTCCAGCACTACACCCAGATGGGTGGCGGCGTGATGGTGTTCTCGCTCAATGGCGACGGCCCCTACAGCGATCCCAACGTCGGCGAATACTCGACCGAAGTGATCCAGGGCGGCGGCTGATCTCCCGTCCGACGCGCCGCCTGCCGCTCGTGCGGCGGGCGGCGATGTCTCCCGCAGGCCGAACGTCCGGCGACTCCCCTGCCGCCGGTCGCCGAGGGATGGGGGCGCGCGTCGCCGGGGGCTCAAAGCCGGCCCCGCGCCCCTGCCCCGCAGGACTTCCCGATCTCGAAATCTCGTCCAGGAGGACTCGCCATGGGCTCCCCGATGTCCACGCGACAGGTCGTCAGCCGGCTCGCCCTTGCCGCCGGTCTCGCCTTATCCGGTTTCGCCTTTGCCGGCCTCGCGGACGCCGCGACCGCCGAGGCCGACAAGGCCGCGAGCCGAAATCCCAACGAGCTGCGCATCTGCGCCTCGAATGCCGAGGCGCCCTTCTCCGCGGCCGACAATAGCGGCTTCGAGGACCGCGTCGCCACGGTGCTGGCCCAGGCCATGGGCCGCAAGCCGGTGTTCGTGCGCACCGACCAGCCGGGCATCTATCTCGTGCGCGATCAGCTCGACAAGAACAACTGTGACGTGGTGATGGGCGTCGATGTCGGCGACGAGCGCGTCCTCGCCTCCAAGCCCTATTACCGCACCGGCTACGTGCTGGTGACCAAGTCCGACCGCGACATCACCACCGGCGACTGGGAAGACCAGCAGATCAAGGACCAGACGCGCTTCGCCGTGCGCTTCTATTCGCCCGCCGAGACCATGCTCAAGCGGATCGGCCGCTTCGAGGACAACGCGGCCTACATGTACTCGCTGGTCAATTTCAAATCCCGCCGCAACCAGTGGGTCCAGGTGCCGGGCGACCGCATCGTCTCCGAGGTCGCCAGCGGCGAGGCCGATGTCGGCATCGCCTTCGCCCCGGAGGTCGCACGCTATGTGAAGTCGTCGTCGACCCCGCTGCGGATCACGGTCATCACCAAGGACATCGACCGGCCGAACGATGCGCCGATCCCGATGCACTACGACCAGGCGATCGGGGTGCGCAAGAACGACCCGGAACTGCTCAAGCAGATCAACGAGGCGCTGGAGACGGCGCGCCCGCAGATCGAGCAGATTCTCACCCAGGAAGGCATTCCGCTGCTCGAGCCGAATACCTGACCCTCGCCTCCGACGCACCGCGTGTCTGCCGGGCCGCGGTGCGCCCCTGATCTCTGGATGTGAACAAGGTTCGATGACGAAGACGATTTTCACCAAGAAGGCGGCCACGCTGCTGCTCGCCGGAGCGCTGGGAGCGGGCATGGTCGGGTTCGGTGCCCGTGCGGCGATCATGCTGACCAACACCGTCACCGGGCAGCCGCTCGACCTCTCCGAGGCGCCGGAAGAGGGCCGCGACACCGAGGCGGTGAAGGTTTTCCTGGAGACGGGGAAGAACATCTACAACGAGAACGCCGTCTGCCTGCCGAAGGCGCATGAGATCTACCTCTCCATGTGCTCCGGCTGCCACGGCCATTACGCCGAGGGCAAGATCGGCCCGGGCCTCAACGATTCCTACTGGACCTACCCCAAGAACGAGACCGACCAGGGCTTGTTCGAGACGATCTTCGGCGGCGCCAACGGCCAGATGGGCCCGATGTATGGCGCGCTGAACATGAACGAGATGCTCCTCGCCATGGCGTGGGTCCGGCATCTCTACAAGGACGATCCGAAGGGCGCCGTCTGGCTCACCGATGAGCAGCGCAGCACGTTCAAGCCCTTCGACGCGAACGCCAAGCACGTTGAGCCAGCCGAAGAGCTGCCCGCGGCGTGCGGCGGGCCGGCCGGCTGAACCGGGCGGCTGAAGACGGGTGGAAAACGACCAGGAGACTGACATGAAACTCATCGACCGCAGCCTCGCCTTCGCCTTGACCCTCGCCGGCGCCGGCGTCCTGTCCCTCGCCATGGTGGGCGGCGCGAGCGCCTATGACGGCACCAACTGCAAGGCACCCGGCAATTGCTGGGAACCCAAGCCCGGCTTTCCCGACAAGGTGGCCGGCTCCAAATACGATCCCAAGCACGATCCCAAGGAACTGAACAAGCAGTCGGAATCGATCAAGGCGATGGAACAGCGCAATGCCCAGCGCGTCGCCAATTTCGAGAAGACCGGCAAGTGGGTCTACGACGTGAGCAAGATCCCGAACTGACCCCCGGCCGCACGGCTCTGTTCTTCGAGAACCCACTTGCGGGCGGACGATATTCTCCTGTCCGCCCCGCGATCCTCCGGGCAAGCCGCCCGGTTTGTGGGCAACTGGCGCGGCCGACGCCGAACGGGGTCCCCTCCGTCCGGCGTGGGCCGCGCCCTTTTCCGGCACAAGCGGCCCGCGCGCCGGCCGCCTGAGAGGCTTCCCATGCACCTCGTCCGCGACCCCGACTCCGTGCTGGCGGACTGGCACGCCCACGCGCTGCGCTTCGAGCACGAGATCGGCAAGGTGGTGTTGGGGCAGGAGCGGGTCATCCGCCTGCTCACCATTGCCACCTTCGCGCGCGGCCATGTGCTGCTGGAAGGCGCTGTCGGTGTCGGCAAGACCACGCTGCTGCGGGCCATGGCCCGGGCCATTGGCGGCGCCTTCGAGCGCATCGAGGGCACGATCGACCTGATGCCCGGCGATCTCGTCTACCACGCCCATCTCGGCGAGGACGGCAAGCCGCGCATCGACCCCGGCCCGCTGCTGCGTCAGGGCGAGGATCTCTCCATCTTCTTCTTCAACGAGATCAACCGCGCCCGCCCGCAGGTGCATTCGCTGCTGCTGCGGCTGATGGCGGAGCGTTCGGTCTCCGCCTTCAACCGCGAATACCGCTTCCCGCATGTGCAGGTCTTCGCCGACCGCAACCGGGTGGAGCGCGAGGAGACCTTCGAGCTTCCCGCCGCCGCCCGCGACCGCTTCCTAATGGAAGTGCAGGTGGCGATGCCGGAGACGGAGGAAGCCCGGCGGGCACTGGTGTTCGACCCGCGCTTCCACGACGTCGACACGCTGCTGATGGAGGTCGAGAGCGGCGTGCTCGACCCGCAGGCGCTCGGCACCGTGGCGCGTGCCATCCAGATCGGCGTGCGCACCAGCCCGGCGCTGGAGGCCTACACGCTGGCGCTGTGGGAAGGCATCCGCCGTCCGGCCGCTCTCGGGCTTTCGATCGAGGGCGTGTCCATCGACCGGGTGGTGCAGGGCGGCGCCAGCCCGCGCGGCATGAGCTATCTCATCCGCGCCGCGCGCGTGCGGGCGTGGCTGGAAGGCCGCGACATGGTGGTGCCGGAGGACCTGCGCGCCGTCTTCCCCGAGGTGATTGCGCACCGCATCTTCACCGACCCGGTCTACGAGATGCGCCGCGAGCCCATCGTCGCGGCGCTCATCGCCGGGGTGTTCGAGCGGGTGCCGGCGCCATGACGGCGACCCCGGACGACACCCCGGAGGCCTGCGGTCTGCGGCCCCTTCCCTACCGCCTGCGCTGGCGGCCGGAGGGCATCTTTCCCGGAGCCCATCCCGGCCGCGGCGAGGGAGCGGAGGGCGAGTTCCGCCGCCATGTCTCGCTGCTGCGCCAGCCCGACCCGCGCCGCATCGACCTGCGCGTCTCGCTGCGCGATCCCTATGGCGAGCTGCATGTGCGCCAGTTCGCGCCGCGCCGCGCGGTGCCGGTGGCGATGCTGGTCGATTTGTCCGGCTCGATGCGCTTCGGCGACGCGGTGGCGAGCCGGGTGGCCGAACTTGGCGCCCTGCTGGCGCTTTCCGCCGTGCGCTCGGGCGACACTTTCGCGCTGTTCGGCTGCGATGAGGCGGTGAACGATGCCGCGAGCCTGCCGCTCTCCCGCCGGCGCGGACTGGAAGCCGAGGTGCGGGAGCGTCTCGTGGCCGCCCGGCCGCACGGCAGCGGCGCCGCCGGCCTGTTCGAGGCGGCCGGCCGCCTGCCTGGCCGGCGCTCCCTCGTGTTCCTGGTGTCGGATTTCCTGATGCCGGCGGGCGAGATCGAACGGCTTCTGGATGCGCTGTGGCGGCACGATGTCGTTCCTGTCGTGGTGCGCGATGGCGCGCTCGAAGAGGGCCTGCCCCGCTGGGGCCTGATCGAACTCGGCGATCTGGAGACCGGTGCGGCGCGGCTGGTGTTCATGCGCCCTGCCCTGCGCGCTCGCTGGCTGCGCGCGGCGCGCGAGCGGCAGGCGGTGCTGGCGAGGTTGTTCGCCCGCCGGGGGCTTCGTCCGGTGGAGCTCAAGGACGCGCTCGATACGGACGCGCTGGCCCAGCGGCTGATGGAGGGCTGAATGCGCCGGCTCGCCCGCATCCTCGGCATATGGGTTGTGCTGGCGCTGAGCGCCGGGCCGGTGCTTGCCCAGTTGCGCGGCGTCGATCTCTACGCCCCGCGCGGCTTCGGCCATGTCATCGGCGACACGCTGACCCTCGCCGCCGAGATCGCGCTCGACGCGCCCTTCGTGCTCGATTCCGCCTCGCTGCCCACCCCGCGCGCGCTCAATTACTGGCTGGACCTGCGGGACGTGCGGGTGAAAGACCACGGGGTGAGCGCGGGCGAACACCGCTACACGCTCGAACTCGACTACCAGTCCTTCTACGCGCCGCTGGAGCCGCGCCGGCTGACCATTCCCGCCGTCGCACTGTTCGCCGTCGACGGCGAGCGGCGGGTGCCGGTGGAGGTGCCCGCCTGGTCGTTCCTCATGTCGCCGCTGCGGGAGATCGTCGCGACGGGACCCGGCCCCGCCATGGCGCTGCGCCCCGACATCGCGCCGCGCCCGCTGCCCACGGCCCCGCTGGTGCGCGGGCTCGCCCTCGCTCTCGGCGCGGCGGTGCTGGCCCTGCTGCTGCTCGCCTGGCAGATGGGCTGGGGCCCCTTCGGTCGTCGCCGCGCGCGTCCCTTCGCGCGGGCGGCGCGGGCGATACCGGCGACGCTCGCCGCGCCGCAAGGCGATCCGGCGCTGGCGGCCTCGCGCTACACGCGCGCGCTGCAGGCCTTGCACCGCGCCTTCGACGCCACCGACGGCAAGGGTGTGTTCGCCGAGGACCTTCCCGGCTTCTTCGAACGCCATGCCGCCTTCCGGGCGGCGGAGGTCGAGGTGCGCCGGCTGTTCGAGGCGTCGCGCCGCGCCTTCTTCGGTGCCGACCCCGCCGGGGCGCAGCGCGAGCTGCCGCCAGCCGAGCTGGTGGCGCTGGCGCACCTGCTGCGCGCGGTCGAGCGGGGCACGGCATGAACGCCGCCGGCGCTGTCTGGGACGGGCTGACGCGCGGCTGGGGCGTCGATCATCCCGCCGTGCTGGCGCTGCTCGTTCTCGCGCTGCTGCCCCTGCTGGCCACGCCCTTCCGCCGCCGCGGCATCGCCTCCGCCGGACTGGTGCCGGACGATCCGCTGTCGCGGCTGGTCGGCGCGGGCCTGCGGTTCGCCGGCATGCTGGCCATGGTGGCGCTGGTGCTCGGCCTTGCCGGGCTGCACCGGCGCGAGCAGAGCGTCGAGCGCGAGGGCACCGGCGCGCATCTTGTGCTGCTGCTCGACCGCTCCTCCAGCATGGACAACAGTTTCGCCGGCCGCGCCCCGACCGGCGACCAGGAATCGAAATCCGCCGCCGCCAAGCGGCTGCTGGCGGAATTCGTCGCCCGCCGCCCGCATGACCGCATCGCGGTGGCGGCCTTCTCCACCTCGCCCATGCCGGTACTGCCGCTGACCGATCATCACGAGGCCGTGGACGCGGCGATCGATGCCATCGACCGGCCTGGCCTCGCCTTCACCGATGTCGGGCGCGGGCTGGCGCTCGCCTTCTCCTATTTCGCCGACGACACCGACGAAGCCTCGCGCGCGGTCCTGCTGGTATCCGACGGCGCGGCGCTGATCGACCGCCGGGTGCAGGAGGCGTTGCGCGACGCGGCGGCACGCACGCCGGTCCACCTCTATTGGCTGTTCCTGCGCACGCGCGGCGCGCAGGGGATCCATGACGTGCCGGCGACCGGCAGCGATTCCGCGCAGGCCAATCCCGAGCGTCACCTGCACCTGTTCCTGCAAAGCCTCGGCGTGCCCTATCGCGCCTTCGAGGCCACCAGCCCGGAGGCGGTGGCGCAGGCGATCACCGAGATCGACCGGCAGGAGACGCGCCCGATCCGCTATGCCGAGCGCATTCCGCGTCGCGACCTCGCGCGCCCCGCCTTTCTCGTCGCCGCCATCGCCGTCGCCCTGCTGCTCGCCGCCAAGCTTGCCGAACGTCAGCTGCGGCCCGCCCGCCGCCTTGCGGCGGGTGCGGCGCCGTCCGCTCCCGCCACCGATCTGAGGAGGGCCGCATGAGGACGAGGCGCCTCACCCTGTTCGCCACCGCGCTCGTGCTGGCCGCAAGCCTCGTCCTTGCCCTGTGGCTCGGTGCCCGGCTCTGGGTCGTGGAGCGCGACAACGCGCTCATCGCCTCGCTCGCCTCCGGCCATGACCTCGCCGTCAGCGCGGAGGACCCGCCGGAGCTCGTCTTCGCGCGGCTGCACTTTCTGCTCAGCCGCGACCGCCTCGACGAGGCGCAGCCGCTGCTCAACCAGCTGGCCGGGGGCGCCGACCGCCGGCTCGCCGTCGCTGCGCTCTACGACATGGCCAATTCCCGGCTGCGGGTCGCCTTCGATCACCTCGAATCCAACCGCATCGACCCCGCCATCCCGTTGGTGCGCCTCGCCAAGGACAATTACCGCCGCGCGCTGACCCTCGATCCCGGCTTCTGGGACGGGAAGTACAATCTCGACGTCGCCATGCGGCTGGTGCGCGATTTCCCGCAGATCGAGCTGGAGGGCGAGGAGCTGCCGCCCGAGGCGGTCAAGAAGCTCTGGACGGATCTTCCCGGCCTGCCGCAGGGGCTGCCATGAACGAGGGCGGGCGCGCAGCGAGCCATCTGCATGCTCGGGGCAGCCGCCGGGACTGGCGGTTCTGGCTGCTGCTCGTGGCGCTGCTCGCCATCGTCGCCGCGCTGTTCGCCCCGCGCATCGCCCGGACCGGCGACGTTCGCGACGTTCTCGTGGTCGTCGACGTCACCGGCAGCATGAATGTGCGCGACGCCCGGGTCGCGGGCGTGCCGGCCACCCGCCTCGCCGCCGCCAAGGGGGCGGCGCGCGATATTCTCGCCGGCCTGCCCTGCGGCTCGCGCCTGGGCCTCGCCATCTTCACCGAGCGACGCAGCTTCCTGCTGTTCGAGCCCGCCGAGGTGTGCGCCAACTTTGCCGCCATCGCCGGCTCCATCGACGATCTCGACTGGCGCATGGCCTGGGAGGGCGACAGCTATGTCGCGCGCGGCGTCCACTCCGCCCTCGCCATGGCTGCCGAGCTGAAGGCCGACCTCGTCTTCATGACCGACGGTCACGAGGCCCCGCCTTTGCCCGGCGGGGCCCTGCCGGCCTTCGAGGGCAAGCCCGGCGAGGTGGCCGGGCTGCTGGTCGGCGTCGGTGGTGCCGAGCCCTCCCCGATCCCGAAATTCGATCAGGACGGGCGCGAGGTCGGCTTCTACGAGGAGCAGGACGTCCCGCAGGAGAACCGCATGGGGCCGCCTCCCGAGGATGCCGCCTCGCGCGCCGGCTGGAACCCGCGCAACGCGCCGTGGGGCGGCGAGGCCGCCACCGGCACCGAGCATCTCAGCGCCCTGCGCGAGGAAGATCTACGTGCGCTGGCCGCCCAGACAGGGCTCGGCTTCCTCGCGCTCGGCACCGGCGGGCTGCTCGCCGCGGTAGAGGCCGATACGCGCCCCCGCCCGGTGGAGATGCGCGTCGACACCGCCGCCATCCCCGCCGCGCTGGCGCTGTTCTGCCTGGCACTGCTTTTCGGACTGGGGGCCACCGCCTCGCGGCGCCCCGAGCGACTTCCCACCCGCTAAAGGAAAAAAACCATGCTTCAAAGACTTGCGTTTGCGCTCGGCCTGTTGCTCCTCGCCCCGGCGCTCGCCTCCGCCCACGGACCGACGCCCCAGCGCGCCGACGAGACGCTGGTGATCGCCGCCCCACCGGAGGCGGTGTGGGCGGTGCTCTCGCGCTTCGGCGACATAGGTGCGTGGCATCCGCTGGTGAAGAAGGTGGAGGCGACCGGAGGCGACGCGGCCGGCGGCGAGCGCGTGGTGACGCTGGAGAAGGGCGAGATCAAGGAGGGGCTGGACGAGATCGACCCCGCCGCCCACCGCCTCTCCTACCGCCTGCTGACCGAAAATGCCGAGGCGATCCCGGTCAGCTTCTACACCCAGACCATCGAGGTGAAGCCGGACGGGGCGGGGAGCGAAGTGTCGTGGAGCGCCCGCTTCTACCGTGCCGATACCACCAACGAGCCGCCGGAGGACCGCAACGACGAGGCCGCCGTCGCGGCGATGACCGATTTCATCAAGCAGGGCCTTGCCGGGCTGCAGGCCAAGGCGACCGGCAAGTGAAGGGAGCGGCGCGCGAGATGGAGACGGCGAGGTGACGGCCGCGTGCCGACCTGCCGCGGCGCGCCATGCGCTGCTCGCCGCCGCCTTCGCGCTGCTGGCCCTCGCCTTGCCGGCCGTCGCCTCCGAAGCCGGGGAGGCCAGCCCGCCCTCGCCCCTCGTCGCCATCGTGTCGCAGAAGGCGGCGGAGGTGGCGCTGGTCGACATCGACGCGCAGGAAGTGCGGGCGGTGATCGCCGTCGCCGCCGTGCCCGCCGGGCTGGCGGCCAGCCCGGACGGCTCCACGCTCTATGTCACCCATCCCGACCTCAGTCTGGTCAGTCGCATCGATCTTGCCGCGCGGCGGGTGACGGCGACGTTCAAGGCCGGGCTGGAGCCGTTCGGCATCGCCGTTACCCCGGACGGGCGCGCCCTTCTGGTCAGCGACTGGAGCGGCGACGCGCTGATCAGGCTCGACGCGGCCACCGGCGCCGAGACCGGCCGCACGGCGATCGGGAAGGCCCCGGCGGGGCTGGTGCTGGATGGAGAAGGCGCACTCGCCTATGTCGCCGACCGCGAAAGCGACCAGGTCAGCGTGGTGCGCGTGGCGGACATGACCCGCCTCGCCACCGTGCCGGTCGGGCGCGCGCCGTTCGCGCTGGCGCTGTCGCCGGATGGCGGGCGGCTCTATGTCGCCAATGTGCAGAGCGGCGACCTCTCGGTGATCGAGACGGCCTCCGCGCCGCGCGAGATCGCGCGGGTGAAGGTCGGGCTCATGCCCTATGGCGTGGCGGTGACGCCGGACGGGCGCACGGCGCTGGTCAGCAACCAGCAGAGCGGCAGGCTCGCCATCGTCGACGCCGACACCCTCAAGTTGGCGCCCGCCCAGCCCCGGCTCGGCAGCTTTCCCGAGGGAATCGCGGTGGCCTCGCCCACCCGCGCGGCAGCGGTGGACTGGGCGGAAGACGAGGTGGTGGTGATCGACACCGAGACCCCCGCGCTCCTCGGCCGGGTGAAGGTCGGCACCAGCCCGCGCAATCTGATCGCCGTGCCCCAGAGGGGGCGCTGAGCCGTTCCTACCCTCCCCAGTCGATCCGCGGCATCTCGCGCCGCACCTTGTCGACGGCGGCGCGCAGCTGGTCGAGGCGCCATTGCGTGTAGGCGTGCCCGCCGCCGGCCGGGCGGGCGAGCCGGGCGGCCCAGTTCGGGGCGTCGCCCGGCGAGTCGACGGGGTAGATGCTGACATCCTGCTCGCCGATGCGGCCGAGACGGGGCTGCACGGTTTCGGCGATCCGTCGCGTCACGTCGATCAGCGTCGTCATGGCGGCCCTCCGTCGCGGCCGGGGTCCCGCGCTATGCGACGGCAATGTGCGTTCATGATGGCCGCCGCCGGGCACCGCCGTGACGCGCGCCCCCGCATCGAACTTCCGCGATCATCCCGGGTTGTCCCTGAGATCAAGGAGGTGACCATGACGCTGAATCACTCGGCAAAACCGCCCGAAGACCTCGCCGACCGCAAGGCCATCCGGTTCTTCTTCCGTGGCGACGCGGACATCGTGGAATGTCTCGTCGGCTGGTCGGTGCTGGAACGGCTTGAGAACAGCCCGATGGCCAGCCGCGCCGACCGTCTCGCCCGGTTCGAGCAGCACCGCACCCGCATCGAAGCGGCGGCGCTGCGCAAGATGGAGCAGGCGGGCGAGAGCACGCTGACCCTCGACACGCAGGACGTGCTTTCCGGCCCC
>JAEYTJ010000228.1 GCA_023434095.1 Pseudomonadota bacterium
CCTGCGGGCCGCGCACCACCAGCACCTCGTCGAATTCCGGCCTTTGTTCACGCGCTCCGAAGCGGCGGATGCGGGCCGCAAGCGCCTCCGCCTCCTCTCCGGCACGCACCTCGCGCAGCAGGGCCACCCGCCGCGCATCGTGAAGCGCGGTCCAGCCGGGCGCCAGCGTGACGTCGCCGGCACCGAGGCCCGTCTCCTCGGCCAGCTCGCGCCGCACGCTGCCTTCGAGATCGACCGTGCCGTCGGGCCCGATGTCGGAAGGATCGGGCGTGCCGGCGGCGAAGTAGATGCGCCCGGCATTGGCGGTCCATTCCGCCATGCGGATCATGACGAAGCCGCCATCGGCGCCGCGCAGCGCGCCCATGGCGAAGGAGACGCGCAGGCGGGGGTGTGCGGTTTCGCTCCCCAGCAGCCACAGCAGCGCGGCATAATCGGCCTCGCCGTAACGGGCGATCAGCCGGCGCCCTTCGAAGCGGTGCGCCACCAGCAGCAGCACGCGCCCGTTCCACAGCGCGGGATTTACCGCCTTGCGGTCGGCGAAATAGGCGTCGATGGCCGCCCGCTCCTCGGGCCGGAACGACAGGGGCTCCGGCGCGAGCCGGGCGTCGATCCGGTCCACCGCCGCCACCGTCAGCCCGTCGGCCGGCGCCGCCACGCTCACCGGCCCGCCGCGCGCCCGGCCCGGCGGTCAGACATGCAGCACGCCTTCGGAGACGATGACCGCACCACCGCCGATGGTGACGGCCGTGAGGGCGCCGCCCTCCACCTGCAGGCCGAGCCGCACCAGGCTGGGACGCCCCATCTCGACCCCCTGCAGGATGTCATAGGCGTGAAAGCCATCGCTCGGCTGCTCGCCGGCGATCAGCGCCGCCGCGAGCGAGGCGGCGGCCGACCCGGTCGCCGGGTCCTCGTCGATGCCCATATTGGCCGCGAACATGCGGGCGCGGAAATCGCCCTCTCCGTCCTCGTCACGGCAGAACACATAGACGGAATCCGCCCCGCCGCCGAAGGTCGAAATGAGCCGCGCCGCGCTGGGACTGATGCGTGCCAGCGCCGAGCGCGAGGCCAGCGGCACGCAGACGAAGGGCACGCCGGCGGAGGCGATCACCGGGCCATAGCCGTCGAAGCCGATATCGGAAGTGTCGAGGCCGAGCGCCTGGGCGCAGGCCTCCCGCGTCATCGGCGCGGCGTCGAGGATCTCCGGAATACGCGGCACGGTGAAGGTGGCGCTGCCGGAGCGCTCGCCGCGCACCGTGACATGGCAGGCCACCGGCCCGACATTCTCCTCCAGCACGAAATCGTCGCTGGTGGTCACGCCGTCGCGCAGGGCGAGCAGCACCGCCGCCCCGACGGTCGGGTGGCCAGCAAAGGGCAGTTCGTGGCTGCTGGTGAAGATGCGCAGCCGCGCGCGGTTCTCCTCCTCCTGCGGCGGCAGGACGAAGACCGTCTCCGAGAGGTTGAACTCGCGGGTGATGGCCTGCATGTGGTTGCCGTCGAGCCCCTCCGTGTCGAGCACGACGGCCAGCGGATTGCCGGAGAGCGTCCGGTCGGTAAAGACGTCGAGCACAACGAAGCGGCGGGCCATGGGGTCAGATCTTCTCCGGGGTGAACAGGCGGGACGGGGTGACGAATTCATCCTGCGCGGCGACGGTGAGGATTTCGCGCGATCCCGCCGCCGCCGTGCGGGCCAGCAGGCCATAGGCGGAGGACGCCGCCTTGGCGAGCGCCTCGGCGGTCGAATGCGTCGCCTTCCAGTGGACGAAGAACAGCGCCGCGATGGCGTCGCCCGCGCCGTTCACCGAAATGTCGAGCTTGGGGGTGCGCAGGCGGAAGCGCCCGTCCGGGCCGGAGGCCATCAGGTCGATGGAATCCTCCGGCGTGTCCTCGGTGTGCAGGCTGGTGACCATGATGACGCGCGGGCCGGCGGCGTGCACCGCGTCGCAGGCCGCCGCCGCCTCGGCCAGCGTGGTGGAGGAGCGCCCGGAGAGATAGTCCAGCTCGAACTGGTTCGGGGTGATGAGGTCGGCCGCCGGCACCGCCCGGTCGCGCATGAATTCGGGAATGCCCGGACGCACGAACACGCCGCGCCCGACATCGCCGATGACCGGGTCGCAGCAATAATGCGCTTCCGCATTGGCCGCCTTCACTCGGCCGACCGTATCGAGGATGGCGTCGCCGATCTCGGCCGCGCCCATATAGCCGGACAGCACGCCGTCGCAGCGCGGCAGCACGTTGCGGTCCTCCAGCCCCCCGACCAGCTCGCGGATCAGATCGGCGCCGAACACTTCGCCACGCCACGCCCCATAGCCGGTGTGATTGGAGAACTGCACCGTGTGCAGGCCCCATACCTCATGCCCGAGCCGCTGCATGGGAAACATGGCGGAAGCGTTCCCCACATGCCCATAGGCCACCCAGGACTGGATCGACAGAATATTCATGCTACGCGCCCCGACCTTTGCTGACGATCCGCGCTTAGCGCCCCGAAGGCAAGCGCTCAAACGAAATTCCGCGCGGCTGTCATAAGCGGAATCGATACGTGGCCGGTGCTCCGCCCCTTGTCGCGAATCCCCGCTCATGCGAGAGGCATAGGGCCATGACAGAGATGCTCTCCGCTGCCGCCCTCGCCCAGGCCGTCCATGCCGGACGCCTCTCCCCGGTCGATGTCGCCGAACGCTGCGCCGAAGCGATCCGCGCCCATGAGGACGGGGTGCGCGCCTTCGCCAGCCTCGACCTGCCGGGGCTGCTCGCCGCCGCGGCGCGGCCCGGTCTCGCCGCCACGCCGCTCGCCGGCCTGCCGGTCGGCGTGAAGGACATTCTCGACACGGTGGATTTCCCCACCGAGCGCGGCTCGAAGCTCTTTGCCGGCTACCGGCCGACCACCGACGCCGCCGTCGTGCGGATGGCCGCCCGCGCTGGCGGTGTCATCGCCGGCAAGCTGGTGACGACGGAATTCGCCTTCATGCAGCCGAGCGTCACGCGCAACCCGCGCCGCCTCACCCACACGCCCGGCGGCTCCTCGGCCGGCTCGGCGGCGGCGGTGGCGGCCGGCATGCTGCCGGTCACCATCGGCACCCAGACCGGCGGGTCGATCATCCGTCCCGCCTCCTTCTGCGGCGTCACCGGCTACAAGCCGTCCTTCAAGCTGCTGCCGGTGCTGGGGCTCAAGCCGTTTTCGTGGTCGCTGGACACGATCGGCCTGTTCGGCGCCCATGTCGCGGATGTCGCCTTCGTCGCCGGGGCGTTGACCGGGCGGGACTTCGCGCTCGCCGACGACATGCCGGCCCCGCGCATCGCGCTGGTGAAGACGGCGCGGGCGCATCTCGCCGCCGCCGACGCCCACGCCGCGCTGGAAGCGGCCGGCAGCGCCGCCGAAAAGGCCGGCGCCCACGTGACCGCACTCGATCTGCCTGGGGTCATCGAAGCCGCCGACGAAGCGACGGCAGCGCTGCAGGGCTTCGAGGCGAGCCTCGCCTTCGCCGACGAATGGGACCGTCACCGCGACGCCCTCTCGCCGACGCTGGCCACCTATCTGGAAGGCGCGGCCGCCCTCACCCCGGAACAGTACGATGCCGCGCGGCGCACCGCACGGCGCGCCCGGCATGCGCTCGCCGACCTCTACGCCGACTATGACGCGGTGCTGACCTTTTCCGTGGCCGGCGAGGCCCCGGAAGGCTTCGCGACCACGGGTTCGCCAGTGTTCAACCGTCTTTGGACGCTGACCGGCAGCCCGTGCCTCAACGTCACCGGCCTTACCGGCGCGACCGGCCTGCCGATCGGCGTGCAATTGGTCGGCCGCTTCGGGCGCGACCGCGAGTTGATGCAGATCGGGCGGTTCCTGGAGCGGGCCATCTGCTCCGCGTGACGCGCGGGCCGGGTGCACAAGCGTCTGGCACCCGATAAAAAGTTGACGCCGCTCCTGTCGCGGAAAACGCTTTGTTAAGTACGCGGGAAGACGTTTTCTTAAGTACGCACAGCTAGGTTGGCCTCCTCACATTTCCCTCGGGGGCGTACTCATGCGTATCAAGTCTCTTCTTCTCGGCACCGTCGCAGCTGCGGCCCTGGCCGTTCCTGCCTTCGCGGCCGACATGGCCTACCCGGTCAAGGCGGCTCCCGTCGCCTATGTCCCGGCCTTCACCTGGACCGGCGTCTATCTCGGCGGCAATTTCGGCTATGGCTGGGGCGATGGCTCGGCGCCGTGGAACAACTACCTGCTGTATTACTACAGCGGCTTCGACTCCGTGGCCGCCAGCGGCGGCTCCAACCCCACCGGCTGGTTCGGCGGCGCGCAGATCGGTTACAACTACCAGCTTGAGAACAACGTCGTTCTCGGCGCGGAAGCCGACTTCAACTTCGGCTCGATGACCGACCGGCTGAACTACACCGCCATCGCCGTCGGCGATCCGACCCTGCAGGAATTCGGCTCGATCGACACCAAGATCGAATCCTTCGGCACCGTGCGCGCCCGCGTCGGCTACGCCATGGACCGCTTTCTCCCCTACGTCACCGGCGGTCTCGCCTGGGGCAATGTGAAGGTGAGCGAGAGCTGGACCTCCTATGCCGACGGCGCGCTCGACGGCTTCGGCGGCGCCTCGCGCAGCGACACGCTGTGGGGCTGGACGCTCGGCGGCGGCGTGGAATACGCCATCACCGACAACTGGACCGTGAAGGCCGAGTATCTCTACGTCGACCTCGGCGACATCACCTGGGACGGCGCGTCCAACACCAAGCTCGACATGTCGATGTCGACC
>JAEYTJ010000271.1 GCA_023434095.1 Pseudomonadota bacterium
GGATGATCCGGAGCGCTTCGTGTTCCAGGGTGTGCACATGATCCTCGACGGCGACCACCAGCGCCCGTGGAAGGACGACGAGGCGAAGGTGAGCCGCATCGTCTTCATCGGCCGCCATCTCGACCGCGCCAAGCTGGAAAAGGGTTTTCTGTCCTGCGTAGCGTGAGGCGGGAGGAAATCGGCTGAAGAGTCTTCGCGCTGGATCCCGGATCGGCCGGGAAACAGCGGGCTCTGTGTCCCGGACCAGCGACGCCGCAGGCGGAGCGCCGATCCGGGACCCAGCGAAGGCTCTTCTGCCGAATCCCCTCAGTCGAACAGCTCCGCCACCGCTTCCTCGGCAATCGCGAAGCCGGTGGAGGCGCCGGTGCCGCTGGTCACCACCACGAGGCGGATATGCGCGTGCGGCCGGTCGATAAAGGCCAGCCGGTCGGGCGCCGAGGCATAGGTGCCGATCCAGCGCTCGGTGACGGCGGGCCGCCGGCCGAACAGGGCGGCGTATTCGTCGAGGATCAACTCGTCGACGAAATCCGGCGCGAAGGGGTCCGGGGTGGCGCCGTAGTGATGGCTGTCGCCGACGACAAGCGAGCCGTCCGCCGACTGCACCACGATGAGATGCACGCCGTGCTTCAGGTGCTCGGCCTGCTCGGTCTCCAGCACGCGCTTCAGCGCCTCCGCCTCGGGCAGTTCGGCATAGCCGAGATAGCGCCCGAGCGAGAGGTCGGTCATGACCGAACCGGGCAGCCGGCCGAGCGCCGGGTCGCTCACGCGCAGCATGTGCAGCTTGCAGCGGGTGACGCCATAGGCCTTGAAGCAGTCCTCGAACAGCGTGTGGAAATCGTCGCCCGGCGCCACCACGATGCGCGCGGCCGAAATCGTGCCGGAGGAGGTGACGACGCGGCCCGGCTCCACCGCCGTGACCGCGCTCTCGCGGCGGAATTCCACGCCCTCGCGCGCCAGCCACGCGGCGAGGCGGGGAATGGCGTCGCGCGATTCCACCCGCATGTCGTGCGGGCTCCACAACCCGCCGGCCAGCGGGCCGGCGAGCGCGGGCAGCCTTTCGCGCGCCGCCTCGGGGGTGAGCAGCTCGCAGCCCTCGCCCATCTCGGTGGCGCGAAAGGCCTCCAGCACCGGCATCGCCTCGGGGCGGCGCACGGCGACCAGCAGGCCGCGATGCTCCACCGCGATACCGGCCTTCGGCACCACTTCGGCCCAGATGTCGCGCGAGCGCATGGCGCGGCGCCAGCACTCGCCGCGCTGCTGGCCGGTGACGGTGACGAAGCCGAAATTGCGCACCGAGGCGCCGTGGGCCTGCGCGTCGCGGTCGATGACGAGGGTGCGCAGCCCGCGCCGGTGCGCCGCCAGCGCATGGCCGAGTCCGACGACACCCGCGCCGACAATGGCGAGATCGAAACTGTCCGACATGAGAAGGGTCCGCGTGGAAGGAATGATCCGGGGCGGACAAAGCCTATAGCCGCTCGCGCCCCTGCGTGCCACGCGACCTTGTGCGCAAGGGCGGCGTCACGGGCGCCGGCTCAGTTCGCGGCGGCGGAGCTGGAACGCTTCAGCCCGAGCGCGGCGAGGTCGGCCCGCACCTTGCCGGCGACACCGGCATCGGGGAAGAAACGGGCCACCATGGTGTCGGGGTCGCTGCCCCAGGCGGGCGCGATCGCCACCAGCTTGGTGAGATCGGCCCGCGCCTCCTCGTCCTCGCCGGCGAGATGGCTGGCCAGCGCCCGCGCCAGCAGCCCCGGCGCGTAGCCTTCGCCCATCAGATGGTCCGCCGCCGCCCCCGCCGCAGCCGCGTCGCCCCGGACATAGGCGGCGATGACCCGGTGATAGTCCACCCAGGGCGGCATGCCCGGCGCCGCATGGGCGGCCTGCGCCAGCATCGCCTCGCCGCGCGCGATCTCCCCCAGCGCGATCAGGCGCCCGCCGAAATCGGCGAGTATGTCGACATCGTAGGGGTTGAGCTCGAGCGCGCTGGTGCCGGCCGCCAGCGTGGCCGCGCGTTCGCCGCGGAAGAAATGCACGTCCATCAGCACCCGGCGGGCGAAGGCGCTGGTCGGGGCCAGTTCCACCGCCTGCTCCGCGGCGGCGAGGGCGCGGTTGAGCGCCGGGGTCGCGGCGCGCGGCGGGGCGCCGGCGCGGATCTCGTCGAGGGCGAGCTCCGCCAGCAGCGCATAGCCAAGGGCGAAGGTCCGGTCCTCGCCCACCGCCTTTTCGAGGCAGGCGCGCGCCGCCTCGTGCTCGGCGGGGAGGTAGGAACGCCAGTAGGAATAGGCGATGAGCACGCATCCATAAGGCCCCGCGGTCGAGGGCCCGCCCGCCGCGGTGACGCGGGCCCGGGCGCGCGCCTGGATGACGCCGTAGGGCTCGGCGATCGCCGCCATGATGTCGCGCACCAGGCCGATCTCCAGCGCCGTGGCGTCGCCGCCGCGCCTGAGGCTGTCGAATTCGCGCGACCAGACGATGGTGCCGTCGCACAGATCGGAGAGGCGCAGCAGCACGGAGAGCGTGCCGTCATCATGGTTTTCCACCAGCCCGCCGAGCGCGAAGGCGGAACTCGGGGAGGCCCCCTCGCCCGAACAGCGCAGCGCCGGCCGCGCATCCGGGCTCGCCAGCACGTCGAGCAGGTCGAAGCGCGCCAGTGCGTCGCGCACCCGCACCTCGATCGCCTCGGCGGTGAAATCGCCGCTGGTGCCGCCCCCGGAGGCCGTTCCCGCGCCGCCGGTGGTCTCGAAGGCGCGGACCTCGATCATCGGGATGCCCAGCCGGTTAGTGCGCTCCAGCGGCTGCCAGGCCGGGCCGGCCAGCAGGGCCCGCAGCCCCAGCGGGTCGCGGCTGCCGGTGAGGAGACCGGCGGCAACGACCCCCACCGCCACCAGCAGCAGGCCCAGCGCCACGACACGGCCGAGGCGCACCCGCCGTGCCGCCGGCGCAATTGGGGGTGGCGCC
>JAEYTJ010000290.1 GCA_023434095.1 Pseudomonadota bacterium
GCCCGAGGAAGGCGAGCGCCCAGCGCAGCACCAGCGGATCGGTGTTCTGCAAAACCCACACGCCGGCGGGCACCGCCACCACGGCGCCGACGGCCAGCGGCGCCACCTGCCGCCAGATGCAGGCGCGCAGCGCCGGCAGAACGAAGGGCAGCGTCATCAGCGTGTCGATGAGCAGGAGCGAGGGCGCAGCGACGCGTGGGCCATAGGCGGCGCTGACCAGCGGCACGAAGATGAGCGCCCCGCCGAAGCCCGAGAAGCCGCGGGTGACGCCGGCGATCAGCGCGGTGAGGAAGGCCCAGGCCAGGGCGGGATCGAGGACCATGAACGAACCGGGGGAAGGCGCACGCCGCGTCGGCCTGCCCGCGTAGAGCTAGCCCCGGGCCGGAGGCGCGTCAACACGAACGGCGATCGAACGGCGACATCCATCAGTTTTCGCGAACGTGCCTATTCGCAAAACGCGTTTGCGAAGGCGGATCGCGCACGCCACATTCGCCGCAACATCCGCCCGTCCTGCCGGGCGCCCATCTTGGCCGCGCGGCGGCGGAGCCTTGCTCATGACGAAGACCTTTATTGCGGCGGCGCCGGACGGCGCAGCCCTGCCCTCGCTTTCCGACCGACTGATCGGCGCCGGCTGCGCGCTGCTCGCCATCGCCATCTGGGGCGGGTGGATCGTCTCCACCCGCCATGCCGTGCACGGGCATCTGCCGCCGGCGACCATCGGCTGGCTGCGCTTCGTCGTGCCGGCGGTGGTGCTCGCTCCCGCCTGGTGGCGCATCGGCCTGTGGCCGAAGCAGGGCCTCCGGCCCTTCCTGCTGTGTTTCCTGGGCGCGGGCGCCTTCTTCTTTCTCGATGTGGCCACCGCCATGCGCTTCGTGCCGGCGGCCGATGTCGGCCCGCTGCTGCCGGGCACCATGCCGCTGATCGTTGCCGCCATCTCGGTGCTGGTGTTTCGGGAGCGGCTGGGTACGGCGCGGGCGATCGGCTTCGCCGCCATCGCGCTCGGCGTGCTCACGCTCGGCGGGCGCGGGCTGCTCTACCCGCAGGATGGCGCCTGGCGCGGCCATGCCCTGCTGCTGGCCGGCGCGACGATGTGGGCCGGCTACACGCTCGCGTTCCGCCGCACCGGCCTGAAGGCCACCGAGACGGTGGGGCTGGTCGGGCTGTGGTCGACGGTCGTGCTGACGCCCTATGGGCTGCCGGGGGTGATCGACGCCGTCTCCAGCGGTTATGGCCGGGAAATCCTGATCCAACTGGTCATCCAGGGCCTGCTGTCCGGCGTCGTCGCGCTGGTGGCCTTCGGCATCGCCATCGAGCGGCTGGGCTCCTCCCGCGCGGCTGCCTTCACCGGGCTGGTGCCGGCGCTGGCGGCGGTGATCGCGGTGCCGGTGCTGGGCGAGCACCCTGACACGGCAGCGATCATCGGCGTGGTGGCGACCGGGGTGGGGGTGACGCTGGCAAGCGGCGCCTTCACCGGCGGGCGATAGGGCGGGGCGCGTTAACGGCGCGTTCACCATGATCGCCGTCGCCCCGCGTCCGGGGCGCCGTCTGCGGCCTCGCCCCTAGGCGTTCGTCCTTTGTTCGGCTACGCCCTAGGATATGGTGCCGTTGCCGATTCGCATTCTCGGGCTCGATCCGGGCCTCCGCCGCACCGGCTGGGGGGTGATCGAGGCTGCCGGCACGCGGCTGAGCTTCGTCGCCTGCGGCACGGTGATGCCGCCGGAGGAGGGGGGGCTCGCCGAGCGGCTGGCCTGCCTGCACACCGAGCTGATGCAGGTGCTGCGCGCCTACGCCCCCGACGAGGCGGCGGTGGAGGAAACCTTCGTCAACGTCAACCCGGCCTCGACGCTCAAGCTCGGCCAGGCGCGTGGCGTGGTGATGCTGACCCCGGCGCTGGCCGGGGTGCCGGTTGCCGAATATGCGGCGCTGCTGGTGAAGAAGACCGTTGTCGGCGCCGGGCGGGCGGAGAAGGCGCAGATCCGCCTGATGATGAAGATTCTGCTGCCACAGGCCGATTTCACCACCGATGACGCGGCGGATGCGCTTGCGGTTGCGGTCACCCATGCCCAGCATCGGGGTATGGCGGCGATGAAGGCGCAGATGGCGGCGAAGGTGCCGTCGAAGCTCACGGCAAAGGCGACGGCGCGATGATCGGCAAGCTGAAGGGCCTCGTCGACAGCTATGGCGACGACCATGTGATCCTCGACGTGCAGGGGGTCGGCTATCTCGTGCATTGCTCGGGGCGCACGCTGCAGGCGCTGCCCAAGGCTGGCGAGGCGGCGGCGCTGTTCATCGAGACCTTCGTGCGCGAGGACATGATCCGGCTCTACGGCTTCGCCACGCCGGCGGAGAAGAGCTGGTTCCTGCTGCTGCAGAATGTGCAGGGCGTCGGCTCCAAGGTGGCGCTGAACGTGCTCTCCACCCTCTCGCCGGCCGAACTCGCCAATGCGGTGGCGCTCGGCGACAAGGTGATGGTGGCGCGCGCCAACGGCGTCGGGCCGAAGGTCGCCGCGCGTATCGTGGCCGAGCTGAAGGACAAGGCGCCGGGCTTCGCCAGCGTCGATCCGGCGGTGGCGGGGCTCGCCGCGCAGATCGAGGAGCGGCAGGCACCCGCGCCGGTGGCGGACGC
>JAEYTJ010000353.1 GCA_023434095.1 Pseudomonadota bacterium
GTGCGGGAGGGTTCGGCGGCGGCGGCGGCGGTTCGGGATACGGCTATGGCGGTGTCGGCGGGTTCGGCGGCGGCGGGGGTGGCGGTTCCGGCTCCACCAAGATCGACGGCGGCTTCCTCGCGGGCAAGGGAGGCCCCGGCGGGCCGAACAAGGGCGGCGGCGGTGGCGGCGGCGCCGGGATGGGCGGCGCGATCTTCGTTCAGGATGGCGGTTCTCTCGCCGTGAACGGTCCTCTCAATGTCGCCCGCAATGCCGCTTCCGGCGGCGCCGGTGGCACCGGCTACGGCCTCGGCGACGCGGGCCGGGCGGGCGGGGCCGGCCTGTTCCTCGCCGGCAACGGCTCACTCGCCATAGCGCCCGGATCTGGGCAGACCGTCCACATATCCGACGCCATCGCCGACCAGACCGGTCTCGGTGGAACCGGCAGCAATGCCGGCAGCTGGTCGCTCGTGAAGGACGGCGCCGGCACGCTGATCCTGACCGGCACGAATAGCTATAGCGGCGGCACGACGGTCAATAGCGGCGTGCTGCAAGGCAACAGCCTCGGGATACAGGGCAACATTCTGAACAACGCCCAGGTCTTGTTCGACCAGAGCGCCAACGGCATCTATGCCGGCAACATGTCGGGCGCGGGCACGCTCATCAAGACCGGCACCGGCAACCTTACGCTCGACGGCGTCAACACGCAGACGGGCGGCACGCGGGTCGAGAACGGCGTGCTCTACTTCCGCAACGATGCGAGCCTCGGCGCGGCCGGAATGGCCATCGACCTCGCCGGCGGCGCGATCGGGATCGGCACGGCAAACGGGCAGGTCATGGATCGTGCCCTGACGCTGACAGGCACCGGCGGCATCTATGTCGGGCCGAACGGCGGCGATCCCCATGCCCAGGTGACCTGGAACGGGACGATCAGCGGCGCGGGCACCCTGATCGTCGCCGGCGACGGCATCCTCGAACTGGCCGGCAACAACACCTACGCCGGCGGCACGCGGATCGCGGGCGATGTCCGGTTCACGACCGACGCCAATCTCGGCGCCGCCGGCACGGGGATCGTCCTGAACGGCGGCACCCTCGGCACGACCGCGGAGGCGGCAGCGGCGCTCGACATCAGCCGCGATCTCACGCTGAACGACGCGGGTGTTATCTACGTGCAGAACAATCCGCTGATCTGGAGCGGCGACATCGGCGGCACCGGCCGATTCATCAAGAACGGCGGCGGCGTTCTTCAGCTCACCGGAACGAACACCTATAGCGGCGACACCATCATCGAGGAGGGCACGCTGCAGATCGCTTCCGACGACAAGCTCGGGAGCGGGGCCAACATCATGATGGTCAATAATGGGCACCTCTGGGCGACGAGCAGCTTCACGACGGATCGTTCGATCACGTTGGTGGACGCGGGCGGCGGCTTCCAGCTCGATGCCGGCACCACGCTGACGCTGACCGGCACCATCGGTGCGGGGGGAACGGGAGCCCAAACTCTCAGCCTGGTCGGCTCCGGCACGCTCGTCCTCGCCGCGGCCGCCGACCTCTATGGCGGGGTCAATAATTACGGCGGCACCATTCGGGGCAATACCGGCAACCTGCGCGGCAACATTGCTTTCGACAACAATGCCGGCAACACCAATGCGCGGTCGATCGTGTTCGATCAGGCGACCGACGGCACCTTTGCCGGCAACATCACGGGCATGGGCAATACGCTCGGGCTCGGCACCGTCACCAAGACCGGCGCCGGCACGCTGGTCCTCGCCGGCACCAGCAAGTTCACGTCGCAAGTCCCGGGCCTCGCGGAGTTCACGGTTCTCGAGGGCACGCTGCAGGGGACGAGCGAAAGCCTGCTGGGCAACATCGCCAACGATGCCGCGCTGATCTTCGATCAGGCCTTCGACGGCACCTATGCCGGTAGCATGAGCGGCACGGGTACCCTGACCAAGAACGGCACCGGCAAAGTCAATCTCACGGGCGTCAGCACCGTCGGCGGCGGCACCACGATCAATGCCGGCGGTCTTGCCGCGAACGGCCATCTGACCAGCAATGTGATCGTCAACAAGGGCGGCACGCTGAGCGGCAGCGGCAACGTCACCGGCGACATCACCAATAATGGCGGCACCGTCAAGCCGGGCAACTCGATCGGGCATCTCGTCGTCGACGGCAACTTCACCCTCAACAGCGGCACGCTGGAGATGGAGGTCAACGCCGCCGGCGACAGCGACCGGATCAGCGTCATCGGCGCCGACCACAGGGTGATGATCAATGCCGGCACGCTCGACATCGTCACGGATCCCGGCCTCTACACGCCGGGCACCACCTATACCATCATCACCACCGAAGCCGGCGGCACGGTCACTTTCGGCGAGGTGACCGGTGGCACGGCCTTCCTCACACCCGAGGTCTCGATCGATCCCGAGCACATCTATGTCACGCTGGCGCTGCTGCCCGATGCCTTCCGCGCCGGCGGGCTGACCGCCAACCAGCAGGCGGTCGGCGGCGCACTGGACGCCATCGCCGCGGCCGGTGGTTCTGCCGACCTCGTCAATACGGTGGCCAGCGTTCAAATCGGCCAAGGCGCCGCCGCGCTGCAGACGCTGAGCGGCCAACCCTATGCCGACTTCTCCACGGTGAACCTGCGCGCCAGCCAGCTGTTCATCAACGCGGTGGGGCGGCAGATGTCGGTTGCGCGCAATGGCGGCGCGGCAGATCGCGCGGCGCTGGCTCCGGGTTCGGATACGCTGGCCGGCTTTTCAGCCTGGATCAGCGGCATCGGCAGCGCCGGCAGTGTGGGCGGCAACGCCAATGCCTCCGGCCTCGACTATTCGCTGGGCGGCACCGCCTTCGGCATGGACTACCGCGTCACTCCGAACCTCCTCGTCGGCGCCGCCGGCGGCTATGTCACGGGCTCGCAATCGGTCGATGGCTTTGCCGGCGACACCGATGCCGACACGGTCAGCGCCGTCGCCTATGGCTCCTTCACGCAGGGCCCGCTCTATGTCGACGCGCTGGCGGGCTATGCCAATGCCAGCAACTCCATGAAGCGTTTCGTTGAAAGCCCCGGCCTGCCGTTCGGGATTGCCGAGGGCGACACCGATGCGGGGCAGTTCCTCGGCCAGATCGAGACCGGATACACAGTCGACCTCGGCACGCCCTTCAAGAGCGCGATCACGCCTTTCGCTCGGCTGCAGGTGATCTCGATCGACCAGGACGGCCTTACCGAGACGGGGCCCAGTCCCTACAATCTCACCGTCGCCTCTCAGTCCACCCGTTCGGTGCGTACGACGCTCGGCGCCGACTTCACCGCCAGCGTCGATCTCGGCAATGGCATGCCGCTCGACCTCGGCCTGCGGCTTGGCTGGGTGCACGAGTTCGCCGACACGACACCGGCGATGACGGCATCGTTCGCCTCGGCGCCGGGCGCCGATTTCACGGTGTTCGGCGCGCCCCTCCAGCGCGACGGCGCCCTGATCGGCCTGTCGGCCGCCGTGAAGCTCAGCGACAACAGCTCGCTGTTCGCCAGCTATGACGGCGAGATCGGCGGCGGCGACGACAACCACCAGCTCTGGGGCGGCTTGAAGCTCACATGGTAAGCCGCACCGCCCGAACGGATGCCACACCGCTTAATGAGAGGACCATCGTGATCAATCGACGTCACCTGCTCTCCGCGTCACTGGCGATACCGGCCACGGCGGTGGTCCACGGCACCGCCATGGCCGCCAATACGGAGCCGGTCGCGCCCGGCGGCCCTGCGGCGCAGGGCTCGGTCACTGCGCCCTATTGCGATCGGGCGGCCAATCGTCTCGAAATACTCGGTCGCTTCCGCAAGATGTACGTGGACCGGCATTTCGATCTGGATCTTTTCGATGCCGATACCGGCTATCTCAAGACCACGCTTGCCGATGCCAACCGCATGTCGCTGCGGTTCTTCGTCGAATACAACAATGTCTGGTGGTTTGCGATCGTCGACGCCGTCGACGTGCCTTCCATCGGCTACGATGCCGAAACCGATACCGGCTCCATCGTGCTCGATATCCGCTATGGCAACGAGCACCTGCTGGCCATGCAGCATATCGGCTTCCAGGGCGACCGCATTTCGCGGCTGCAGACCTACGCGTCGAACAGCTTCTTCGGCAAAGACACGCCGCTCGTCCGTCTGGATGCCTATGGCAACGCGATCTGGCTCGAGACCGGATACGATCTGAAGATCTCGGCCGAAGCTGCCGAGGTGTTCCTGCGGACGCCCACGGGGCGCTTCTTCTCGGAGAATGAGCCCACCAGCTCCGCTATCGTGCGCATCAGGAACAATCTGGCCGATCTTCGCAAACGCTATGGCTGGCAGCCCATCTAGAACATGGCGGGCTCTGGCGGAACGCGTGCCGAGCTTGCGCAGGGAAGATCGAGTGTCATGAAAACAGATGCGGATGTCCTGATCGTCGGAGCCGGCCCCACCGGCCTCATGCTGGCTGCGGAACTGCAGCGCCGGGGGATCGGCTGCCTTCTCATCGACGCCCATGACAAGCCGTTGACCTGGGACCGGGCGACCGTCGTTCATCCCCGCTCGATCGAGATCTTCGATTCACTGGGCCTCGGGGATCGCCTGCTGAAGGCCGGTGTCCGGCAAAGGACGGCTCGCATCCATTCCGATGGCAAGGCGCTGGGGGAGGTCGACCTTTCCCTCAGCGGCAGCCGCTACCCCTTCAATCTTGGTGTGTCCGAGGAGGTCACGGAAGCGATCCTGACGGATTACCTCGGGCAGCTCGGCGGCACGATAACCCGCTCCACCCGATTGGTCGGCCTGGCCGAGACGGAGGAAGGTGTCCTCGCCACTCTCGCGGGCGAGGGTGAAGAAAAGCAGGCCTTCGTGCGCTGGGTCGTCGGCTGCGATGGGCATCGCAGCACGGTCCGCTCGCTCGCCGGCATCGGGCAGGACGGCCACGACATCGAGGAGCCCTGGGCGGTGTTCGACACCACCGTCGAGGGCTGGCCCTATTCGCATGAAGCGAATTACGTCTATTTCGACGAACCGCCGATCATCCTGACCGCGCTGCCCGACGAGCGCTGGCGTGTCTATCTCCGGCCGAGCTCCGAGCAATCCGATCTGGTCGAGGATGCGACGGGCACCCTCGGCCGGTATGTGCCGGACGCGCGCTTCACGGCGGTGGCGAACCCGACGCGCTTCCACTGCCACACCAAGGTAGCGGAGAAGTACCGGTCCGGACGCCTGTTGCTGGCGGGCGATGCGGCGCATACCTGCAGCCCGATCCAGGGCCACGGCATGAATAGCGGCCTGCAGGACGCGTTCAATCTCGGCTGGAAGCTGGCACTGGTCTGCAAGGGCCTTTGCTCCGACACGCTGCTGGACAGCTATGAGGCGGAACGTCGCCCGGTCGCGCAGAAGTTCACGGCTTCGGGAGATGACGCCGATCATGCCCAGATCCTGAAGCGCCCGGACGATCGTCGCGCGCGCGATGCGTTCATCCGCGGCGTTTTCGCCAACCCGGCCACGCGACACCAGGAAGCCGTCGCCGAAGCCGAGTTGGATATCGACTACGGCGCTTCACCTATCGTGATGGGTGCGCGGAACGACGCGCTCGCCCCTGGGCAGCTCTGGCCGGGCGCTATCGAAATCCGGTCCGCCGAAGGGGTACCTGCGGCGTTCAATCCCAGCGCCGGTCCCACGGGGCATGTCGCCATCGTCGTCGCCGGCAACAAGGCGGAGCCAGACGAGCTGAGCGCTCTCCATGGCATACTCGAAGCCCATGCCGGCAGCCCTGTTCTGGAGGCCAGCTTCCTGCTTGCGACGACACCGGCTCGTGGATTTTCCCCCATCGAGCGGGCGGTCGCGGAACGGCTGGGCGTCGCTGGTGTCACGCTCTTCATGGTTCGGCCCGATGGATATCTCGGCCTGCGCGCCGACCAGCACCACGGCGACGCCTTGGCCGCATATGCGGAACGGCTCGGCGCACCGGCGATCCCCAGTGGGTTTCCAATGGACCCAAGACCCGTTTCTTCTCCGAGTTGATGGAGCAAAAGCTCTCGAGCAACAGCTTGCTCGCTATACCCAAGCCTCGGCCAAAACCCTAAAAGGGTTCCGTCAGGCATTCCGTCCGTGCCGAAACTGCCACTTCTTGCGGGAAAGCTCAGGGGCTTCGGATATTTCAATCGATCACCCGCGGCGCTGGCGCTTCAGGAGCGTTGCAAGTGGGTTCCGAGGAAGGGGCTCCCCATGCGTGTCGGACGGTTCGCAGCCCTGCTGTTCATCAGCGTCCTGACGGTGGGCGCCGCCTGCGCCCAGACGTGGGAGGAAGCTGATCCGGCCTTGGTAGGGTGGTCCGCAGATCGGCTGGAGGCAGCCCGGCAGCAATCCGCGGCTCTCAAGCCGACCGCGCTGATGATCGTGCAGGACGGGCGGGTGATCGCCCAATGGGGTGACACATCCCACAAGGTGAATGTCGCATCCGTCCGCAAAAGCCTCCTCAGCGCGCTCTATGGCATCGCTGTGGCCGAGGGGCGCATCGCGCTGTCGGCAAGCCTCGCCGAGCTCGGCATCGACGACAATCCTCCCCGCCTCACGGACGAAGAGAAAACGGCCACAGTGCGCGACCTGCTGACGGCGCGCTCGGGCATCTATCATCCCGCCGCCCATGAGACGGCGGACATCAAGCGCAAACGGCCGAAGCGCGGAAGCCACCCGCCCGGATCGTTCTGGTTTTACAACAACTGGGATTTCAACACTCTGGGGACAATCTACCGCCAGCAGACCGGCGAGGACATCTTCCAGAGCTTCGCGCGTCGCATCGCGGTGCACATCGGCATGGAAGATTTCTCGGTCAAGGACGGCCGCTATGCCCTGGAGAGGCTGTCCCAGCACCCCGCCTATCCGTTCCGGATGAGCGCCCGCGATGCTGCCCGGTTCGGCCAGTTGTTCCTGAGTGATGGAGTGTGGGGCAACACGCAGGTCGTCCCGGCTTCATGGGTCAGGGAATCGACCACGACCTATTCCTCGGCGACGCGGATTCGGCAGGGCTATGGCTATATGTGGTGGACGCTTCCGGAGGACATTTGGGGGAAGAACGCCTTCTACGCTTCCGGCTATGGTGGCCAGATCATCGCCGTCGTGCCGACGAAACGGCTGGTGGTCGTGCAGACCGTTGATCTCAAGCAGAATCCGAAGGGCATCCGCACGAGCGCCTTCATCGAACTCCTAAAAGCAATCGTCTCCGCTTCACGGTAAGGAGTTCGCTGCGCCGCAAGTGCCGCCGGGCATCAGGATGCGCCGGTCAGTGGCCGTTTCTTTCCCCGACTATGGGAAATTCTTATCAGCGTCCGGCGCAGCCGGCATCGCAACGTGATAGCGTCACCGAGCGTAAGCGTGTCCGGTGGGGGGCAAAGTGGATTGCATCGTTCGTTTGCTCGGGCCGGCGCTGCTGGTCGCGGCCGTCTTCTCCATGCCGGCGGCAAGCCCTGCCGACGCGCAAACCGGAACCTACCAGGCGCCCGCCTATCGCGAACCGGTGGTGCTCTCCAGCGTCGACGGTGTGCTCGAAGTGACGCTCACGGCCCATCAGGGCGAGGCGACGCTCGACACCTCGTCCGTGCCGGTGAAAAACACGCTGCTCTATGGCTATGAGCTGGTGCGCGGCAAGGCCTCCAATGGGGTCAGCGCCAACCGGAACAATTATCCGGCGCCGACGCTGCAGGTGTTTCCCGGCGAGAAGCTCATCATTCATTACGAGAACGGGCTGGCCAACCTCGGCATTCGTGATTTCTACGATCCGCGCTACACCGCCGAGGGCGGCGAGGTGCCGGTCTATCCCCCGCAGCTCACGGTTTCGCCGTTGAACCTGCACACGCACGGCCTGCATGTCAGTCCCAAGGCGAATTCCGACAATGTGCTGCTGCACATGCCGCCGGGGACCGTGAACACCTATGTCTATGATGTGCCCACCAACATGCCGCATGGCATGTACTGGTATCACCCGCACCTGCACACGCTCACCTCGGCCCATGTCTATCTCGGCCTCGCCGGCATGCTGGCGATCGGGCGGCCGGACGGCAACCTGCCTGTCGTGACGCAGAAGTCCATTCCCGTGCGCAGCATGGCGCTGCAATACAATTTCGTGTTCGATCGCGACGGGCCGGCGCCGGGCTTTGCCAACGCCAACTGGCCGCAATTCGTCAGCACTCGGAAGCCCCCCGCAGAGGGCGAACTCGCCGCCGGCACCTATCGCCCCATCCTTGCTCCGGTGGACTTCGCCGGCTCACCGAAGGGCTCGCGCTTCGCCACCGTCTGGTATGCCGGTCCGCTGTCGATCCATAATATGCGCGGGCGCTTCCAGTTCATCCCGAACAATCTGCAGAGCTTCACCGCGGCCGCCGGGCCGCAGGGCAATGTTCCCGCCGATCCGGCCCTGCCGGACCATGAGCGCGACATCCAGTTCACGGTGAACGGCCAGTTCCAGCCGGTGCTGCGCGGCAAGCCGGGCCAGACCGAGATCTGGGTCCTCGCGAACATCAGCGACATGGCCTATATGAGCGTGCGCCTCACCGAGACCGCGACCGGGCATCACCCGAAGATCGCCATTGTCGGGCAGGATGGCAATCCCAGCCCCTCGGTGCGCACTCCCGTGGAGGAGAACGGCACCCGCCTCGTCATCCCCCCGGCCTCACGCTTCGCCATCGCGGTGACGCTGCCGCTGGAGGGCGAACTGGTGCTCGACATGCCCGCGCGTGGCGGCGGCGCCCGTACCGAGAACGCGCCCGGCATTCTCTACACCAGCAATGGCACCGAAAACCCGCCCGCCGTGCTCGGCACCCTCAGCGTCACGCCTTCCGCCGTCAGCTATTATGACGGCTTCTTCCTGTTCCCCACGCAGAAGCTGATGAGCGCGGTGGTGGAGGGCGAGAAGGGCGAGACCACGCCCTTCACCGAGGGCCAGCCGCTGGACGCCTTCACCTCCTTCGACGACCTGTCGACCGTGACGCCGGATCTCACGCGCCACATCCTCATCAATGGCGGCTTCCTCAACAATCTTGCCAGCAAGGCCGACCCGAAGGCCTTCATCTACGCCTTCGACAGCGCCGCCTTCCCCAATGTGCCGATCCTCCAGCCGCGGCTGGATTCGGTCGAGGAGTGGGTGTTCAGCAACGAGAACAATGACGAGCACCCCATTCATGTGCACGTGAACGACTTCCAGATCGTCTCGGTTTCCGACCCCACCATCGGCCTGAAAGGCGGCGCGGTGCTGCAGGGCATCGACAACGCCAATGTGCCGGCTCCCAATCTGGGCCCGGAGGAATCGGTGATCGAGCCGGGCCGGCTCGCCATCCGTACTCGCTTCGAGGATTATGCCGGCCTGTTCGTCATGCATTGCCACCGGCTGAACCATGAGGACAACGGCCTGATGGCGCTGGTCAACGTCATCCCGGCGATCTCGGCCTATGCGATCGCAGTGCCCGGCGCCCCCGGACGTGTCGCCACGGTGCGGGTAATGGACGGCGAGAAGCTGCTGGCCACCGTCACCCCGTTCCCCGGCTTTGAGGGCACGCCCAGCGTCGCCATCGGTGATGTCGACGATGACGGGGTCTATGATCTCGTTGTCGGAGCCGGCCCCGGACATGCGCCGGAAGTCGCCGTGTTCTCGGGCTCGGCGAAGAAAGGCGCGCCCTTCACCGTGGAATTGGCCCGCTTTCTCGCCTTCGATGCCGCGCTGACCAATGGTGTCAGTGTCGCGGCGGCGCAGATCGACGGGCTGACCACCGGCGACAACATCATCGTCGGCTCAGGCCCGGGCGTGTCGAGCGAAATCCGGGTGTTCGGCTCGAAGCTGCCGGCGGTGGGAACGGCGCCGGAACTGTTCTCGACCTTCAACCCGTTCTATGGCGAGCGCAACGGCGTCACCCTCGCCACCGGCTTCGTCGATTTCACCACCGGTCGGCAGAGCCTCATCGCTGCGCCCGGTCCCGGCTCGCCGGCGACGGTGAAAGTGTTCGTGTTCCCGCTGCTCACGGCGATGGAAGGCGAGATCGGCAGCCACGCGCATCGCAGCAAGGGCCCGCCGCGTCCGCTGCTGACCGCTTCCTTCACGCCCTTTGCGCCGGAGTATCGCGGCGGCGTGTCGC
>JAEYTJ010000052.1 GCA_023434095.1 Pseudomonadota bacterium
GCTGGCGGGCGGCGACGTCCTTGGCCACCACCACGGCCTGTCCGAAGAAGGGATTGGGAAGCTGGGCGTTGAGCGGCAGGTAGAAGCGGATCGCCCCGCGCCCGACATAGCCGCTCCAGCGCTCCACGTCGGGGTCGTCCCGCAGGGCGTCGTCGAGCCGCTCCATCGCCCGCTCGGTCGCGAAGATCGAGGCGTTCTGCGGCAGTTGAAGGTCCACCAGCAGTTCCGGCCGATCGGAGGAGGGGAAGAACTGGCGGGGAATGAGCGGGAGCGCCAGCACGGCGGCGGCGAACAGCGCGAGGGTGACGGCAACGGTCACCCAGGGCGCGCCCAGCGCGGCGGAGAGCAGGGAACGATAGGTTCGCATCACCCGGCCGGGCGGCCTGCCCGCATTCTTCGGTGTCCGGAGGATCACGAGGCCGATCAGCGGGGCGAACAGCACCGCCACCAGCCATGACACCAGCAGGGCGACGGTGACGACCGCGAACAGGGTGAAGGTGTATTCGCCCGCCGACGAGGCGGCGAAGCCCACTGGCACGAAGCCGGCGATGGTCACCAGCGTGCCGGCCAGCATGGCGAAGGCGTAGGTCTTGAAGGCGTAGACCGCTGCCACTTCCTTCGGCTCGCCGGCCGCGAGCCGGCCGAGCGTGGCGTCGGTGGTGGTCATGGCATCGTCCACCATCAGCGCCAGCGCGATGATGAGCGCGCCGAGCGAGATGCGCTGCATGTCGATGTTCAGCAGCCACATCACCGCGAACACCCCCGCCAGAGTGAGCGGAATGGTCAGCGCCACCATCAGCCCGGCGCGCACGCCGAGCGCGATGAAGCTCACCACCAGAATGATCAGGATGGCCTGCCAGAGCGATTCCATGAATTCGGAGATCGCGCCGGTCACCGTCACCGCCTGGTCGGCGACCAGATGCGGCTCGATGCCGATGGGCAGTTCCGCCGTGATCTCCGCCATCGCCGCGTCGACGTTGCGGCCAAGCTGGAGAATGTCGCCGCCCTCGCGCATGGCGATGGCGAGGCCGATGGCCGGCTCGCCATTGGTGCGGAACAGCGGGCGCGGCGGGTCCGCATAGCCGCGCCGCACGGTGGCGATGTCGGCGAGCCGCAGCATGCGCCCGCCGACGGCGAAATTGATGTCGGCGATGTCCTGCTCGGAACGGAAGGCGCCGGACACGTCGATCACCAGCGCCTCGTCCCCGGTCTGGATGGTGCCGGAGGGCTGGACGACGTTCTGGGCCCGTAGCGCGGCGACCAAAGCGGAGCGGTCGATGCCGAGATTGGCGAGTTCGCGCACCGAGAACTCGACGAAGATCTGTTCGTCCTGCTCGCCCAGTAGTTCGATCTTGGCCACATCGGGCACGTGCAGCAGGCGCGAGCGCGCCTGCTCGACATAGTCGCGCAGCTCGCGATGGGTGAAGCCGTCGGCGGTGAAGCCGTAGATCAGGCCGAACGTGTCGCCGAACTCGTCATTGAAGCCCGGCCCCACCACGCCGCGCGGCAGGGTGTGGGCCATGTCGCCGATGCTCTTGCGCACCTGGTACCAGACATCGGGCACCTGCGCCGCGGTGGTGCTGCCCTCCAGATTGACGAAGATGGTGGTGAGGCCGGGGCGCGTATAGCTGCGGATGAAGTCGAGATGCGGCGTTTCCTGCAGCGTGCGCTCCAGCCGCTCCGTCACCTGCTTCAGCGTCTCCTCGGTGCTGGCGCCGGGCCACGCCGCCTGCACCACCATGGTCTTGATGATGAAGGACGGGTCCTCCGCCCGGCCGAGGCGCGTATAGGCGACGACGCCGGCGACGACGACGGCCAGCATGAAATAGATGACCAGCGAGCGCTCGCGAACCGCCCATGCGGAGAGGTTGAACCGCATCACGACCCCGCCCCGAGCAGGCGCACCTTCTGGCCGGGATGCAGCGCCTGCACGCCGGCGGTGACCACGACCTCGCCGGGGCTGAGGCCGCTCTCGACGGCGACGGAGGCTTGCGAGAAGCGGCGCAGCTCGATGTTGCGCAGCGCCACCGTCTGGCTGGCGGGATCATACACCCACACCGCCGGGCGCTCATTGACGGCGGTGAGGGCCGAGGCCGGAATCTCGATCACCGCGTCGCTGCCGAGCTCCACCCGGCCGATGACCGTGGAGCCGAGGCGCATCGCCGGCGGCGGATTGTCGAGGCCGACCCGCACCCGGAAGGTGCGCGTCACCGGGTCCGCCTGCGGCGCCACTTCGCGCACCCGTCCGATGGCGGTGACGCTGGGATCGTCGCTGAGGGTGACGGTGATGAGCGGGTCGGCCGGCGCCGTGCGCAGCACATTCGCCGGCACGTCGAACACCGCGTCCCGCCCGCCCTGCCGGGCGAGCTGAAGAATCATCTGCCCGGCCTGCACCACTTCGCCCGGCTCGGCGCCGCGCGCCGTCACCGTGCCGGCGGCATCGGCGACGAGGTCGGTGTAGCTGACATTGTCCTGCGCGGTCTTAAGCTGCGCTTCGGCATCGTCCACGCCGGACTGCGCCGCCTGCAGCGCGGTGCGGGCGGCGTCGTGATTGGCCTGGGTGGTGAAGCCGTTGCCGAGCAGCCGGTCCTGCCGATCGAAGGTGTTGGCGGCGGTGACGAGCTGGCTTTCCGCCGCCGCCAAGGCGGCCTGCGCCGAACGCAGGGCATTGAGCGCGTTCTGCGGGTCCAGCCGGGCGACGATCTGGCCGGCCTTCACCTGGTCGCCGACATTGGCGCTGCGCTCGATCATCCGGCCACCGACGCGGAAGGCGAGGGACGCCTCATCCTGCGCCTGCACGTCGCCGGTGAAGGAGGCAACCTGCCCGCCCACGCCCTTTTCCACCGTGACGACCCGCACCGGCCGGGGTGCGGGAGCTTCCGCTTCGGTCTCCTGTCCGCAGCCGGCGAGGGCGAGGCCGGCGGCGAGCGTCGCGACAAGCGCCAGCGGCCTCATCGTCGAGGGCTTGATCGCCGATGGCTTCCTTATCGCGGGGCGCACTGCCAAGGGGCTGGCCTTCGTCATCGCTTCATCGTCCCTTCGCTGGCCCGTCGCGCCGCCAGATACGGCGCTGCACAGGGGCTGCCATCACGACAGGCGAGGGAGAATCACCTTGCGGCACGTCGCGGCGGCAGCGGCACCACTATACTCTGCGCGGGCAGCGGCGACACCGGCCTTCTGCGGCGCGTCCGCCGCGCGTCCGGGCGTCGTCCAGCAAGAGGTGAGGCCGCCTTTTCAGAAACTCCCCACCGCCGAGCCGAGCGCGATGACGGCGACGAGCGCCAGCAGGGCGCCGACGATGGCCACCATGACGATGTCGCGGTAGCTCTGCCGGGGTGTCACGCCGCAGACGGCCAGCAGCGTCACCACGGCCCCGCTATGGGGCAGGCTGTCGAGCGTGCCGGCACTCATGACCGCCACGCGGTGCAGCAGTGCGGGCTCGATGCCCAGCGCGCCCGCCCGTTCCAGGAACACCGGCCCGAGCGCGTCGAGCGCGATGGTGAGGCCGCCGGAGGCCGAGCCGGTGAGAGCGGCGAGGATGTTGGTCGCCACCGCCAGCGAGACCAGTGGCCCGCCTTCGATGGAGAGAACGAAGTCGCGCACCAGTGCGAAGGCCGGCAGGGCCGCCACTACCGCGCCGAAGCCGACGAGGCTGGCGACGGAGAAGATCGGCAGCACCGAGGCGTTGGCGCCGGCATCCATGGTCTCGCGCAGCTTGGGCAGACGGCGCCAGTTCAAGGCGAGCGTCGCCGCGACCGCGACGATGAGGGCCACCGCCACCGACCACACGCCGCTGACCGCCGACAGCGGAACGCCGCCCCAGCGCGCCTCGGCGAGGAAGCCGAAATCGAGGCGCGGCAGGACGACGAAGGACATCAGGAGATTGACGAGGATGACCAGCGCCAGCGGCAGTGCCGCGACGAGGATGGAGGGGCGCTCGGCGCTCTGGTGGCCATGGGCGATCTCGGCCGGGTCGAATTCGCGCGCCGTGGTCGCGCGCTCGCGCAGCACGGGATCGTCGAGCTGCGCGTTGACCCGCGCCGTGCCGTCGCCGAAGCCCTCGCCGGCCCGGCGCGCCGCCGCCTCGACGCGGGCGAGCCACCACAGGCCGAAACCGAGCATGATGGCGGAGGCGATGAGCCCGAGGCCCGGCGCGGCGAAGGGCGTCGTGCCGAAGAAAGGCATGGGAATGGCGTTCTGGATCGCCGGCGTGCCGGGCAGCGCCATCATGGTGAAGGTGAAGGTGCCGAGGGCGATCGCCGGGGCCATCAGCCGGCGCGGAATGTCCGCGGCCCGGAACAGCGCCTGCGCCATCGGCGCCAGCACGAACAGGGCGACGAACAGGCTCACCCCGCCATAGGTGACGATGGCGCCGGCCAGCACCACGGCGAGGACGGCGCGGCGGGTGCCCAGCGTCGCGGTCATGAAATCGGCGATGGCGGCGACCGAGCCGGAATCCTCCATCAGCTTGCCGAACAGCGCGCCGAGCAGGAACAGCGGAAAGAACTGCCCGACAAAGCTCGCCGCGCTGCCCATGAAGGTCTGGGTCCAGCTGGCAAGCAGCGGTTCGCCGGAGAGCAGCGCCGCGATCAGCGCCGCGAGCGGCGCCAGAAGCAGCACGCTCCAGCCGCGATAGGCGAAGCCGACGAGAAGGCCGAGGCCGAGCAGGATGCCGAGGAGACCCATGGCTCAGGCCTCCTGCCGCCGCGGATCGCGATCGCGCTGCCGCGAGGCGGGGTCGCGCAGACGGGACGTCGTGGCGGCGTCTCCGGCAAACGATGCGGATGTCCGACCTCGCATGAGCGTCACCTTCTGACCGGAACAACACGATACCGGTAGCAGGCGCCTTGCTGCACTGCAACATCAATCGTCGGTGCGGACGGGATCCCGGGGCCGGAGGCGGAAGGTCGCCGCGTTCGCGCCGCCCGGCGCCCGCTCAGGAGGTGAACTGCTTCAGGATGCTCTTATCCACCTTGCAGATGTAGGTGTATTTCGGGTTCACCACCTGCGTGCAGCGCGCCTCGGCGATCTGGCCCAGAAGCATGTAGCCTTCCGGCGCCGGGATGCCGTAGGCGTCTTCCAGCCAGTAGATCATCTCCTGGAAGGCGGTGCGCATCGCGTCCTCCAGCGGCCGGGCGCAGCCGAGCGTGCAGATATGGGTCGGCGTCTCGATGCGCGGATGGGCGAGGCGGGCCGGTGCCTGCGCCAGCGACACCTTTACCGTGAGCGTCGCGGCGATCTCGATGGCCCCCATGCCATTGGCCTCGCCGTCGCCCTGAAGCGCGTGGCAGTCGCCGAGGAAGAGGTGCGCGCCGTCATGATTGACGCGGAACATCACCGTGTTGCCGGCGGTGACTTCCTGCACGTCGAGATTGCCGCCATGGGTGCCGTTGTCGACCGTCAGGACGGCGCCATGCACCGGCGCCACGCCGGCGACGCCGATCATCGGCTTCACCGGCAGCTTCACCTTGTCGCTCCAGTGGACGAGGCCGTCCTTCACCTCGACGACATGGGTGCGCAGGCCGAACTCCTTCTGCCGCACCCAGTCCGGAAACATGCCGACGCCCGGCCACAGCGCGGTGAAGCCGAGCGTGTCGACCTCCATCGCGAGGATCTCCAGCACAAGCATGTCGCCCGACTTCGCGCCCTTCACCTCGATGGGCCCGGTGGCGCCGTTGACGAAGGGAAAGGTGACATCCGCCTCGGTCAATTGCTGCCCGACATGGCGGATCGTGCCGTCATTGGCGTTGATGGCGCATTCGACCACGAAGGTTTCGCCGGGCGTCACGCTGGCGATGAAGGGCTCGCTCGCCGACAGGGCGTATTTGATGTTGCCGGCCTTGCTGACACGCTGGGTCATGGTCACTCCATGGGGCACTGAAATGCGGAAGGCGGGTTCGCTCAGCCGAGGCGGCGCCACGGCATGAGCAGCTTCTCGACCTTGCCGACGATGAAGGTGAGGAGAAGGGCGAGCGCGATTGTGGCGACCAGCGCAGCGAACACCTTGGGGATGATGTAGAGCGATCCCGCCTTGAAGATGGCGTGGCCCAGCCCTTCGGACGACGACATGAACTCGCCGACGATGGCGCCGATCAGGGCGAAACCGACGGTGAGCCTCAAGCCGGCGAAGATGTCGGCGAGGGAGGAGGGGACCACCAGCTTGCGGAAGATCTGGAATTTCGAGGCGCCAAGGGTGCGCATCAGGTTGATCTGGTCCGGGTCGACGCCGACCGCGCCCTTGTAGGAGGTCACCAGCGCGACGATCACCACGGAAAGCGTCGACATGGCGATCTTCGAGGTGAGGCCGGTGCCGAACCAGATGATGATGATCGGCGCGAGCGCGATGATCGGAATCGAGCCCAGCGCGATCACGAAGGGCTCGATCACCCGCGAGACGAAGCGCGAATACCACAGCGACAACCCGATCAGCGTGCCGACCACATTGCCGAGCGCGAAGCCGAGCAGCGTCTCCAGGCCGGTGACGTAGCTGTCGCGCCACAGGCTGCCATCCTTCGCCATGGTTACCAGGAAGCCGGCGATGGCGGAGGGCGAGCCGAACATGAAGGCCGCCTGCCTGTCGAAGGCGGTCATGTATTCCCAGAACGCCAGGAAGGCGGCGAGCAGGGCGATCTGCGCCAGGAGGACCAGCGCCGTGGCTCGCCAGCGCCCGCGCCGGTGGGCGGCAAGGCGCGCCGCCGCGCGGTCGGTCGCCTCGCCGGCGGCCACGGGGGTGATGGTGGCGGAAGCGTCCATGCCGCTCCTCCTATTGCCGTGCGACATCGAGATCGGCCCAGATGCGGCGGACATAGTCGGTGAAGGCCGCGCTCTCGCGTGCCGCGATCATGTCGGTGCGCGCCGTGCCGAGGGCGATGTCGTACACCGCCTTCACCTCGGTGGGACGCCGGGTGAGGACGATCACGCGGTCGGCGAGCGAGACCGCCTCCTCGATGTCGTGGGTGATGAGCAGCACCGACCGGCGGCTCTCGCGCACCAGCTTGGCGGTGTCGCTCTCGATCAGCAGCTTGGTCTGGAAATCGAGCGCGGCGAAGGGCTCGTCCAGCAGCAGCACGTCCGGTTCGTTCACCAGCGTGCGGGCCAGCGCCACGCGCTGGCGCATCCCGCCGGAAAGCGTCGTCGGGTAATGCTCGGCGAAGCCGTGCAGGCCCAGCTGGTCGAGCATGACATGGCTGCGCTCCTCGGCGTCCGAGGGCGGCACCCCGCGGATTTCGAGCCCGAGCATCACGTTGCGCAGCGCGGTGCGCCAGGGCAGCAGCAGATCCTTCTGCAGCATGTAGCCGACGCCCGACGGCTGGCCGGACATCTCGCGGCCATGCCACAGGATGCGTCCGGAATCCGGGGTCAGCAGGCCGCACAGCGTGTTGAGAAGCGTGGTCTTGCCGCAGCCGGACGGGCCGACGATGGCGACGATCTCGCCCTCGTCGAGCCGCAGCGACAGGTCCCCGATGACGGGGACGGTGCGCCCGTCCACGTCGTAGCTCTTGGCGACATGCTCGACGCTGAGCGCGGGAACGCGCTCCGGCGTCGGGGAGGGGGGCGTCAAGACCATCAGCCGAGCTGCTTGATGGCCTTCTCGGCGAAGGAGTTGTCGATGATCTCGTCGAACGTGATCGTGCCCTTGGCGTTGCCGAGATAGACCTGCATGTCCATCAGATTGGCCCACTGGTCCGGCTTGGTGATGACCGACTGCGCCGGGATGAGGTATTTGAGCTGGGCGTCGATCGCCTTGTCGACGACATCGCCCGGCAGGTCCGGGAATTCGAGGCGCGCGACCTTCTTGGCGAAGGCGGGGTCGGCATAGGTCTTGCGCGACGCTTCCTCGAAGGAGGTGACCAGCGCCTGAACCATCTCCGGGTCCTTCGCGATGGTCGAGGGCAGCACCATGATTCCGGTGTTGCAGAAGGGACCGATATAGTTCGAGAAGTCGAACACCACCTTGGAGCCCTGCGCCTCGGCGGCGGCGACGCTCGGCTGGTAGGCGACCGCCATGTCGGCCTGGCCCGCAAGCATGGCGCCGATCTCGGTGCCCGGATTAACCGGCACGATCGTCACATCCGTGCCGAGCTTCATGCCGGCCTTCTCCACCATGCGCTTGGTGACGGAGAAATTGGTGTTCGGCTCGGGCGAGGTGACGACCTTCTTGCCCTTGAGGTCCTTCGGGTCGGTGAAGGGCTCCATGGTCTTGGAGACGCCGAAATAATGGGCGCGCTGCACGACGGTGCCGACCACCACGCCGGGCCCGCCATTCTCGCGGGAAATCTGCGCCATGGTCGCGTCGCCGATGGCGAAGTCGGCCGAGCCGCCGAGCACCGCCGCGAAGGTCTGGGTGTCGCCGCCGGCGGCGGAGACCTTCATGTCGAGGCCGTTCTTCTCGAAGATGCCGTCATGCATGCCGACATAGAGATTGATGTAGCCGAGGTTGTGCACGGCCTCGCTGAAATTGACCGTCTTCAACGGCGCGGCATGTGCCCGTCCGCCGAGATAGGGCGCGGCGATGACGCCGCCGGCCACCAGCGCCGAGGTCCTGAGGAAGCCACGACGATCGAAGCCGCCGGTCGTTGTCTTGGACATGGGTTGCTCTCCACCTTGCCGAATGCAGCATGAGCCTCGGCGGAGAGGAAAAGACCCGGGCGGGGGTTGGGCAAGCGTAAATAGAGCGCAGTAAAGTGCCGCGCGGAGCGGCATGTTTCTGCGCGCGGCACTGGAGTGTCCGTTGTCGCACCTATCAGCGTCAGGGCTTGCACATAGGCGCGGCGGATTGATTGTTTCCGCCGCTCGGCGCGGACCATTCTGTCATTTTTGCCATTTGGCGCGCCCAAACAAGGGGCAGCGCGTCATCGCGAGACGCGGACCGAGGCGAAGCGCCCGACGACTGCTCCGCCACAGCGCTCCGCGGCGAGGACCGAGGCGCGGCCCATCGCAAGATGGGCGGTGCTGCCCGGATGGGACGAAGGCCGGCCATCCGTCGACGGGACATCGTGCAGCCGTTCGGACAGGTTGCTCACAAGGAGCCGCAGACGCAGGTTCTCCGCCTGCAGTTCCTTCATGCGCTCCACGGCGGGGACGCTCAGCCCGCCGACGCGCCGGCGCCAGCGATAGAAGGTGCGCAGCGACACTCCCGCGGTGCGGCAGATTTCGTCGACGGGAACGCCAGCGTCGGCCTCCCGGACAAGGTGGAGAATCTCGGTGTCGGTGAACTGCGAGTGTCGCATCGGATCGGTCCTCCGGTATCGTTGACGGATCAGATGGCGGTCCGGCTTCCTTTCCAACGGGCAGGGCCCTGCCGGGAGACGATGACGCGCGGCGACCGCCAGCCGCACATCTCCTGAGCATGCGCTTAATATGGGCACCACTATAGCCGATCCCTCGCCGGGATAAATGGCCGAGTGAGGCCGGCCGCGGCGCGAGGGCCGGCGCCGCCCCGGCGCGGGATGCTGGCACGGCCGGGCTTTGGCGCCGCCGGTCACGCCCCCGATGCCGGGCCGGCCGTTCGGGGCGTTCTGGCAATCCTGCCAGAATGGCGGCGGGCAGGCGGCCGCTGCCGCGCCATTGGGCAGGGCTGAACATTATATGAAGTTGCGCCATCGCGGCCGGACACCAGAATTCGCGGCATCTTCCGAACCCCCAGAGGTGTCGTCCATGGTCAAGTTCACGCGACGTTCCTTCCTGCAGACGAGCGGTCTTGCCGCCGCCGGGCTGGCCTCTCCCCTCGCCGTGCCGGCCTATCTGCGCAGCGCGCAGGCGCAGTCCGGCCCGGTGAAGCTCGGCTGCCTGTTCTCGTCCTCCGGCACCATGGCCAATCTGGAAGGCCGGCTGAACTACGTGGTGAAGATGGCCGCCGACGAGATCAACGCCAAGGGCGGCGTGAACGGCCGGACGGTCGAGGTGCTGGTGTCCGACCCCGCGTCCGACTGGCCGCTCTACGCCCAGAGCGCGAAGCAGATGCTGCAGCAGGAAAAGGTCGCCGCGTTGTTCGGCTGCTGGACCTCGGTGTCGCGCAAGACCGTGCTGCCGGTGGTCGAGCAGGAAAACGGGCTTCTCTACTACCCCCTGCATTTCGAGGGCGACGAGAATTCCAAGAACGTCGTCTACGTGAACTCGCCGCCCGCCAGCTCGGTGCTGCCGGCGGTGGATTACCTGATGAGCGACGACGGCGTCTCCGCCAAGCGCTTCTTCATGCTGGGCTCGGACTATGTCTGGCCGCGCACCATCAACAAGCAGCTCAAGGGCTACTGGAAGTCCAAGGGCATCCCGGAGAGCGCGTGGAAGGAGGAGTATGTCCCCTTCGGCTTCTCCAACTTCCAGACGCTGGTCAACCAGATCCGAGCCTTCGCCGACGAGGGCGGCGGCCAGCCGGTGGTCGTCCTGACCGTGGTCGGCAACTCGATCCCGGATTTCATGCGCGAATTCGCCAATCAGGGCATCCTCGCCACCGACATTCCGGTGCTCGGCCTCGACATGGTGGAGGCCGATCTCGAAGGGCTCGACACGTCGAAGCTCGTCGGCCACCTGAATTGCTGGGCCTATCTGCAGAACGCCAAGGGGCCGGCCAACGAGGCCTTCCTGAAGAACTGGGCGGACTATGTGAAGGCCAAGAACGTGCCCTTCAGCCCGACCGTCTCCATCGACCCGATGGTGTCGGCCTATGACGGCTTGCACCTGTGGGCGATGGCGGCCCAGAAGGCGGGTTCCTTCGACGTGCCGGAGGTGAGCAAGGCGTTCGCTGGCCTCAGCTTCGACTGCCCGTCGGGCTACAAGATCGCGATGACCGACGAGAATAACTACGTCTCGCGCGGCGTGTTCATCGGCTCGGTCAACGACAAGCAGGGCTTCGACATCCTCTGGCAGTCGAAGGACACGCCCAAGCCCGTGCCCTTCAGCCCCTATGGCTGAGGCGGGCCGCGTCCTGCCAACTCACCCCGCCCCCGGAACGGGATTCCGGCGGGCGGCGCCCGCGTCGAGGGCGGCCTTCCGAAGTTCGTGATGAAGCACCTGTTCCTGCCCCTTCTCCTCCTCGGCCTTCTCGCAGCGCCCGGCCTGGCGCGGGCGGCGGCGCTCGATCGCGGCGCCGTCATCGCCGGCCTGTGCGGCAGCCCCGCCCAGACGGGCGAGGCGGCGAGCCTGCTGATCGCCACGGCCGCCTCCGACCGCGACGCCGACCGCGCCTGGGCCGCGCCCCTGCCGCGCGCGCTGCTCGACCGTTCGCTGGCCTGCGACGAGGCCGGTGCGGTGCTCGCCGACGGGGGGCTCGACGCGGCCACCCGGACGCCGCGCGCCGTGGCGGGCAGCGACCGCAGCCCGGTGCTCAGCCTGAAGAACCGCGCCTTGGTGGAACTCGCCGATGCCGCGCTCAGCCTGCGCAGTGCTCCCGCCGTGCCCGCCCGCGCCGCGGCGCTGCGCACGCTGGAGCGACGGCCCGCGACCATTCCCGAGGGATTGCTCGACGCTGCCGCCGCGACCGAGCCCGACCCCGCGCTGAAGGCGCAGATCGAAAACCTGGCGCAGACGGCGGCGCTCAACGCCGCCGATCCCGTCATCCGCATCCGGGCGCTGGCGCGCATCGCCGAGACGCCGAGCCGGCGCGCGCTCACCCAGGTCAGCGCGCTGACGCAGGACCCGGCCTATGCGGCGAATCCCGATTTCCGCATGGCGGTGGACGACGCCACCCGCCGGATCGAGCGCGGCATCGCGATGGGGGACACGCTGGCGACGCTCTATAACGGGCTGAGCTTCGCCTCCATCCTGTTCATGGCGGCGATCGGCCTCGCCATCATTTTCGGGCTCATGGGCGTGATCAACCTCGCGCAGGGCGAGCTGATCATGATCGGCGCCTATGTCACCTGGCTGGTGCAGCAGGGGCTGCGCGCCCTCGCTCCCGGCCTGCTCGACTGGTACCTCGTGCTTGCCATTCCCGTAGCCTTCCTGGTGACGGCGGCCATCGGCATTGCGCTGGAGGCGACCCTGCTCCGGCATCTCTACAAGCGCCCGCTCATGAGCCTGCTCGCCACCTGGGCGGTGAGCCTGTTCCTGATGAACCTCGTGCGGGTGGTGTTCGGCACGCAGAACCTGCAGTTCGAGACGCCCTTCTATGTGTCCGGGGGCGTGCCGGTGATCGGCGACTTCATCTTCACCTGGAACCGCATGTTCGCCATCGCCTTCGCCGCGGTGACGCTGGCGCTCACCTGGGCCGTCGTGCGGCGGACGCCGCTTGGCCTCAACATCCGCGCGGTGACGCAGAATCGCGACATGGCGGCGTGCATCGGCATTCCCACCCGCCGGGTGGACATGATGGCCTTCGGGCTGGGCTCGGGGCTCGCCGGCTTGGCCGGGCTGGCTCTTTCGCCGATCTATTCGGTGAACCCGCAGATGGGGCAGAACTTCATCATCGACAGCTTCATGGTCGTCGTTCTCGGCGGTGTCGGCACCATCGCCGGCACGGTGGTCGCCGCGCTCGGCATCGGCCAGATCAACGTGCTGATCGAACCGCTCTGGGGCGCGGTGGCGGCGAAGGTCATCGTGCTGCTGATGATCATCGGCTTCCTGCAATGGCGTCCCGAAGGGCTCTTCGCCGTGAAGGGGCGCCGCAAATGACCGGCCTGAACGCGGATCGCTCCTTCACCCTGCTCGTGCTCGCGCTGCTCGCCGTGGCCATCGCGATGCCGTCCCTGTCCGGCTCCCCGATGGAGCTGTCGCGCTACCTCACCAACGCCATCGGGCAGCTCGCGGCCTTTGCGGTGCTCGCCCTCTCGCTCGACCTGATCTGGGGCTATCTCGGCATCCTCTCGCTCGGCCACGGCCTGTTCTTCGCCATCGGCGGCTATGTGATGGCGATGTACCTGCTCAAGCATTCCTTCGTGGTGACGGGCACGGTGCCCGACTTCCTCCAGTTCATGGGCTGGAAGGAGTTTCCGCTCTACTGGGCCGGTTTCGAGTTCTTCCCCTATGCGCTCGCCATGGCGGTGCTGGTCACGCTGCTGATTTCCGGCGTGTTCGGCTATGTCTCCTTCCGCTCGCGCGTCGGGGGCGTCTATTTCGCGATCATCACCCAGGCGCTGGTCTATGTCGCCATGCTGCTGATGTTCCGCAACGACACCGGTTTCGGCGGCAATAACGGGATGACCGGCTTTTCCGTGCTGTTCGGGTGGCCGATGGGCACCAGCGGGATGATCACCGCGCTGGCCGTCGCCTCGCTCCTCGTCCTCGTCGCGGTGCTGGCGCTGTGCCGCCGGCTGGTCGGCTCGCGCTTCGGCGCGCTGATGCTGGCGACGCGGGACGACGAGACCCGGCTGCGCACGCTCGGCTACGAGACGCTGCGGCTGAAGCTCATCGTCTGGTGCCTTTCCGCGCTCATCGCCGTGGTCGCCGGCATGCTCTACGTGCCGCAGGTCGGCATCATCAATCCCCGCCTGCTGTCGCCCGAACTGTCGCTGGAGATCGCGGTCTGGGTGGCAATCGGCGGACGCGGCCATCTCGTCGGCGCGGTGATCGGCGCGCTTCTGGTCAACGCGGTGAAGTTCTGGCTGTCCTTCGCCGCGCCGGATGTCTGGCCGTTCATCCTCTCCGGCCTCATCGTCCTCGTGGTGCTGGTTTTCCCCAATGGTTTGATTGATCTCGCCAGGCTCAAGCTGGTCCGGCCCATGGGCGCCAGGCGCATGGCGTCCGAGCTGGAGGAGGCCCGCCCATGAGCCTCACCGCGCTGCTGGTCGATGGCCTCACCGTCCGCTTCGGCAGCTTCCGCGCCATAGACGACCTCTCGCTCGCCATCGACTATGGCGAGGTGCGCGCCATCATCGGTCCCAACGGGGCCGGCAAGACCACTTTGCTCGACGTGGTTTCCGGCATCACCCGACCCCGGCAGGGACGTGTGTTGTTCGACGGCGCCCGCGACATCACCGGCGAGAGCGAGGCGGCAATCGCCCGCGCCGGCATCCGCCGCAAGTTCCAGAAGCCCAGCGTGTTCGACGGGCTCAGCGTGCGCCAGCACATCGCCATCGGCGCGGATGTCGGCTTCCGGTCCCGGCTCGACGCGCCGATGCTGGAGGACCGCATCGGCGACGTGCTGGAGACGGTTGGCCTGGCCGACCAGGCCGCACGTCCTGCCGGCGAACTGAGCCACGGGCAGAAGCAGTGGCTGGAAATCGGCATGGTGATGGCCTCCGACCCCAAGGTGCTGATGCTCGACGAGCCGGTGGCCGGCCTCACCGACGAGGAGACGGAGCGCACGGCCCGTCTCGTGCGCGCGCTCGTCCGGCCGGACCGCGCCATCATCGTCGTCGAGCACGACATGGATTTCGTCGAGCGCATCGCGGACAAGGTGACCGTTCTCCATGAGGGGCGGACGCTGTTCGAGGGGCCGATGGACAAGGTCCGCGCCGATGCGGCGGTGATCGACGTGTATCTGGGGCGCTGATCATGGAGTTCCGCGTCGAGGCCCTCGATCAGCATTATGGCTCCGCGCAGGTCCTGCGCCATGTCGACATCGAGATCGCTCCGGGCGAGTGTCTGGCGGTGCTCGGCCGCAACGGCGCCGGCAAGAGCACGCTGCTGAAATGCGTGATGGGCCTCCTCTCGCCCAGCGCCGGCCGGGTTTTGATCGACGGGGTCGACGCCAGATCGTGGTCGCCCAACCGCCGCTCGCGCGCGGGTCTCGCCTATGTGCCACAGGGCCGCGAGATTTTTGCCGAACTGACGGTGGGCGAGAACATCGAGGCGGCGGCCCGGGCGCACGGGACCTATGGCCGTGCCGCGATGGAGGAGGCGGTCGACCCGTTCCCGATCCTGAGGGAAATGTGGAAGCGGCCGGGCGGCGCGCTGTCGGGCGGGCAGCAGCAGCAGCTCGCCATCGCACGGGCGCTGGTCACCCAGCCGAAGCTTCTCATTCTTGACGAGCCCACCGAGGGCATTCAGCCCAACATCGTCGCCCTGATCGGCGAGGTGCTGCGTTCGCTGAAGGGGCGCATGTCGATTCTGCTGGTCGAGCAGTATCTCGACTTCGCGATCGAGACCGCCGACAGCTTCGCCATCCTTTCCCGCGGCGCGGTCGTCGAGACCGGCCGTGCCGCCGCGATGAGCCGGGAGCATCTGACCCGCTTCATCGCCGTCTGACCCTTACCCCATCCGCAGCTGGAGTTCGCCATGTCGCGCCGTTTCGAAATCCCCGCTACGCCGGAGAATATGGTCTGGGGCTATCTCGACAGCTCGACGCCGCCGGTGCTCGAAGTGGCGTCCGGGGATGTGGTGACGCTGCATTCCTTCCCGGCGGGCGGCAAGGAAACCCTGCCGGAGACCCTGCCGGTTCCCGAGGACTACGCGCGCGCGCTCGACACGCTGCCGCAGGGGCCGGGCCCGCATTTCATCACCGGACCGGTCTATGTGAAGAACGCCAAGCCCGGCGATGCGCTGCAGGTGGACATTCTCGACGTCAAGGTGCGCCAGGACTGGGGCTTCGTGTCGATCCTGCCCCTGCTCGGCACGCTGCCGGACGAGTTCACCGACTACGAGACCATCCATCCCGCCGTCGACCACGACCGCAACCTCTGCATCATGCCGTGGGGCACCGAGATTCCGCTCGATCCCTTCTTCGGCATCATCGCCACCGCCCCGCCGCCGGCCTGGGGGCGGTGCGGATCCCCGGTGCCGCGGGCCTTTGGCGGCAATATGGACAACAAGGAACTGCGCGCCGGCACCACGCTCTACCTGCCGGTGTTCAACGAGGGCGCGCTGTTCTTCGCCGGCGACGGCCATGGCGTGCAGGGCGACGGCGAAGTGTGCATCACGGCGCTGGAGACCGGCGTCACCGGCACCTTCCGTCTCACCGTGCGCAAGGACATGGAACTGAGCTGGCCCTTCGCCGAAAGCGCGACGCATCTCATCTCGATCGGGCTCGACGAGGACCTCGACGACGCCGCCAAGCAGGCGACGCGCGAAATGGTCAAGCATGTCTGCGCGCGCACCAATCTGTCGCGGAACCAGGCCTACATGCTGTGCTCGTTGGCCGGAAATCTCCGGGTCACGCAGCTCGTGGACGGGAACAAGGGCGTCCACATGATGCTGCGCAAATCCCTGCTCTGAATGCGGCGCCGGCCGGCGGGCCGCCGCCGCGCGCTGCCGCAAACAAGGCCCCATGCCGCCAAAAAGAAAGCCCGGCCGAAGCCGGGCTTTCCTGTGTTCGACTGTCCTCACGGCTGCCCGGTCGGGGGTGCCGCGCGAAGCGTCAGCTGCAGCCCGTGGTCGAGCCGCAGGTCTCGCACTTCAGGCAGGTGCCGTTCCGCACCATGGTGAAGTTCTGGCACTCGGGGCAGGCTTCGCCCTCATAGCCCTTGGCGCGGGCGATGGCGCGGGCCTCCGCCTTGGTCGGACCGCTCGCCGCAGGGGCGGGGGTGGACCAGGGGAGGGCGTCGGTGCTGCCGAGCGCCGCCTCGTCCTCTTCCTCCGGGTCGGCCTTGAGCGCGGTGGCGCCCTGGATGCCGCCGCGCAGCGCCGTCACGTTCGACGCCGCGCCGGCGGTGGCGCCCGGCAGGGTGGTGCCGGCCGGCACCACCATCAGGCTCACATTCTTGCCGCGCATCAGGCCCTTGGAAACCATGCGCGAGGCGGCCGAGGTCGGCGAGGCCTTGCCTTCTTCCACGCCCTTGCCGAGTGCGTCGAAGTTCGACTCGCTCGGCTCGACATGGCCGAGCTCGTGGCGGCCGAGATAGGACACGGCGAGCTCGCGGAAGATGTAGTCGAGGATCGAGGTGGCGTACTTGATCGTGTCGTTGCCCTGCACCGGGCCCGCGGGCTCGAAGCGGGTGAAGGTGAAGGCGTCGACATACTCGTCCAGCGGCACGCCGTACTGCAGGCCCAGCGACACCGAGATGGCGAAGTTGTTGATGAAGGAGCGCAGCGCCGCGCCTTCCTTGTGCATGTCGATGAAGATCTCGCCGAGGCGGCCGTCATCATATTCGCCGG
>JAEYTJ010000111.1 GCA_023434095.1 Pseudomonadota bacterium
CGATGGCACAGGCCAGCGCGTCCAGGATCAGCGCATCGTCGGCAGGCTCGGAATCGCCGGGGGCGGCAAGAAACGCCTCGACGCGCCGGCGCGCCTCGCTCACGGCCGGGCCGAGCCGCACGAAGCCCTGCCGGAAGTCGCGGTCCAGCGCCTCGGCGGAGGCCAGCGCGACCGCGCGCAGCTCGACCTCCTCGATACGCGCGATCTCGTCTCCGCATGCGTCGAGCAGCGTGACGTCGAGCGCAAGCGCACGCGGGCTGGCGCGCCGGAGCGTCAGCGCCGCGCGCACGGCATGCGCCGTGCGCCTGACGATGACGGTCCCGAAGCGAACGGGCAGGAAGGCAGTGCCGGCCGGCAGGGCGAGGCCCTCGGCCGCGAGAACCAGGCCGTGCAGGGCCGCGTCCGACAGCGTCGGCGCCAGCACATAGGCGTCCTGCGGGCCCTGCGGCGCGTCGAGGGTCAGGTCGATCCCGGTCCCCACGCGCCGCGCCGTTCGCACGAGGCGGAAGGCCGGCCCATAGTTGAGACCGAGCCGGGCGGCGGCGGCGTAGAGCGCGTCCGCATCAAGGGAAGTGCCGCCATCGGCGAGAACCGGGTGCGCGGTGGCGGATGCCTCTGTGTCCGTGTCGGCGAGAACCCGCCCCTGGGCGTGCAGGCTCCAGTCCTGCGAACCCCGCGGGCGGGAGGAGACGGTGACGCCCCCGGTGGGGTCCATCGCCACACGCGTCTCCACGCTCTCGCCGGGCGAGAGCCGGAGCGCGGTCAGTATGGCGAAATCCTCGAGCCGCAGCCGCGCGGTACCAAGCGTGTCGCGCCCCGCCGCTAGCGCCATTTCCGCCAGCCCGGTCGCCGGCAGCACGACATGGCCGCCCACCTTGTGGTCCGACAGGAAGGGTCGGGCCTCGGTGTCCAGCATTCCCCGCCATTCGCCCTCCCCGCCACGCAGGCGTGCACCGAGCAGCGGATGATCGGGGCCGGCGCCGCCGGTCAGGTCGATGGCTTCCGGGCTGCGCGGCGGACGGATGGCCTGGCGCTGCCAGGGCGTCTTCGGCAGGTCGAGCCGGGCCGGGGCGAGGGGCGGACCGAACACGAGAGCCTCGTCCACCGCCGCGCCGTTCACCAGCGCGGCCAGCAGACTGCGCTCGACCGGGTCGTCCTCCGCCGTGTCCTTCTCCTGCAGCGAGGCAAGCACCGTGGCCGGGCGGCCTTCATCGGCGAGAATTTCCCTGAGGAACCCGGTGAGGACGGCCTTCGGGCCGATTTCGAGGAAGATGCCGATGGAGGGGTCGCGCGCCACCGTGCGCACCGCCGCGTCGAACTGGACGGGCAGGCGGATATTGTCCCACCAATAGGCGGCACCGAGCGTCGCGTTCGCGATGCGCTCACCCGTGACGGTGGAGACGAAGGGAATCGCGGGCCGCTCGGGGGCGAGCATCGACAGCGTTTCGATGATTGGCTCGTGGAGCGGCTCCATCGCTCGCGAGTGGAAGGCGTAGTCGAGGCCGAGGCGCTTGCCCACCAGCCCCTGGCCTCGCGCCTGCCGCAGCACTGCGTCGATGGCCGCGCCGGGTCCCGAGAGCGTGACGCCCGTCGGCGCGTTGATCGCCCCGATCACGAGTTCCGGCTGCGCGGCGGCGGTGATCAGCGCCTGCGCCTGTTCCGGGCTCGCCATCAGGAAGGCCATGGCGCCGGACCCGCGGGTGCGGCCCTGCAGCTGGCTGCGCCAGTGGATGAGGCGCACCGCGTCGGTCAGGCTCAGCGCGCCGGAAATGTGGGCAGCAGCAATCTCACCGACGCTGTGGCCGACGACCGCCGCCGGCGCGCAGCCGCCCGCCGTCAGCGCCCGGGCGAGCGCGACCTGCAGCGCGAAGATCAGCGGCTGGGCGATCTCGGTGGCGGCAAGGGCGGTTTCGTCGGGCGGCCGCGCAAAGGCTCCCGCCAGCGACCAGCCGGCAAGCGGCGTGAAAACGGCATCGAGTTCCTCGACCCCGCGCCGGAACGCGGCGCTGGCCTGCCACGCGGCGTGGCCCATGCCCGCATACTGGCCGCCATTGCCGGTGAAGACGAAGGCGACCCCGCCGGCCGTTCCGCGTGGCGTGCCGCGCAGCAGTGCCGCCTCTCCATCCCCGCGCGCCAGGCGGCGCAGCCGGCCCGCCACATCGGGGCCGATCGCCGCGACGGCCAACCGATGCGGCAGGCGGGCGCGGCCATGGGCGGCGGCGTGGGCCACGCTTTCCGGCGAGGGCTCGCCCTCCAGCCGTGCCGCATAGGCGTCGGCGAGGGCTGACAGGCTCTGCGGGTCGGTGGCCGAGATCATCAGGATGGGGGCGGCGGCGCGGGGATCGGCGGCCGGCACCTCGTCGGCCTCGGGCAGGCGGATGACGGCGTGGGCATTGGTGCCGCCGAAACCAAAGGAAGAGATTCCGGCCAGGCGCGCCTCGGGGGCGAGCGCAAGCGGCGCGGCGGCGGGGCGAAGGTTCAGCGCCTCGAAATCGATGGACGGGTTCAGCGTGTCGAGGTGAAGCGAAGCGGGCAACTCGCGCCGCTCCAGCGCGTTCAGCGCCTTCAGAAGGCCGGCGAGGCCCGAGGCGGGTTCGAGATGGCCGATATTCGACTTCACCGAGCCGATGGGCAGCGGCGTGGCGCGCCGCGAGCCGAGCGCCGAGCCGATGGCGCGGGCCTCCGCCGGATCCCCCACCAGCGTGCCGGTGCCATGCGCCTCGATGAAGGCGAGGCGGTCGGGATCGATGCCGCGCCGGGCATAGAGCTCCTCCACCAGACGCTGCTGCGCCCGGCTCTCCGGCATGGCGATGCCCAGCGTCCGGCCGTCGGAATTGGTGCCGGTGGCCATGACCACAGCCCGCGGCGTCCGGCCCAGCCGGCGCGCGTCGGCGAGGCGGGTCAGCACCGTGACGACACCGCCCTCGGCACGGACATAGCCGTCTGCCGCGCCGGAGAACGGCCGGCAGCGGCCGGTGGGCGAGAGCATGCCGGCACGGGAAAAGCCGATGAAATTGAAGGGGCTGAGCAGAATGTTCACCCCGGCGACCACCGCCGTGTCGATCTCGCCGCTCTCGATCGCCTTCACCGCCCGGTCGAAGGCGACCAGCGAGGAGGAGCAGGCGGTGTCGATGGTGAGGCTCGGGCCGGTGAAGCCGAAGACATGCGAGATGCGGTTGGCAATGATCGACAGCGCGTTGCCGGTCACGAAATGCGCATCGGCCGCGGCGATGTCGGGAACGAAGTGCAGCGAATGGTCGAGCGAGGACGCCCCGACGAACACGCCGACTTCTGTGCCGGACACTGCCGACAGCGGGACGCCAGCGTCCTCGAACGCCTCGCGCACCAGTTCGAGCAGCAGCCTCTGCTGCGGATCGATCTGTTCCGCCTCGCGCGGCGAAAGGCCGAAGGCGCCGGCGTCGAAGCCGAAGACGTCGTCGAGCACGCCGGCGGCGAAAGTGTAGGCGCGGCCGGGCGTCCCGCGGGCGGGATGGAGAAACCGTTCATGCGACCAGCGGTCGGCCGGAATCTCGGTCACCGCGCAGGCGCCCCGGCTCAGCAGCGACCAGAAGGCGGCCTCGTCCGCCGCGCCGGGCAGCCGGCAGGCGCAGCCGATGATGGCTGCGGCGTGACGCGCCGACGGGGAATCGGGGGAGAGGGCGGCGTCGGCGCCGTGAGCGATGCTATCCAATCGGCACCTCATCTGACATCAGGCGAACGGGATGCCCGGCCGTGAAGGCGCGGGCTTTCACGGCGCAGTCTTTCTCGGGGAGCGGCAATGAGGATGCCTATCCCCGTGAGGCGGCGGCCCAGGCGGCCGCGGCGGCTTCCGGTGACGGCTCGGCCATGCGTCCGGCCTCGTCGGCCTGCTGCAGGATCCGCTCCCGGATACGGTCGGAAATCGCCAGGCTCCACTGGTGGAAATCGTATTTGCGGGTGACCCGGGACTGGCCCGCGCTGGCGCGGATGGCGCGCAGCTCGGCGTCGGTCGCCGCCTGGTAGAGCGCGTGGGCCGCGGCCTCGACATCCGGAATGCCCCACTGGCCGATATAGCCGCGGCTGGCGAGATATTCCGGCGGCGCGGGCGTCTGCTGCACCGGCACGAGGAAGGCATTGTCGGCGTCGCAGAAATCCTGGGAGCCCGAATAGTCGGAGACCACCACCGCCTTGCCGGCAAACATGGCGTCGGCGATGAAGTAGCCGAAGCCCTCCGACCTGTGCAGCGACACCATGGCGTCGACGCTCCACATCAGCGTCCAGTATTCCTCGGCGGTCAGATTGCCTTCGACCAGCGCGATCCGGTCGTCGCCGGCGATGCGCTCCTCGATCTCCTCCCAGTAAGAATCGATATTGCTCCAATGGCCGGGATTGACCTCCCGGATCTTGATCAGCAGCCGCACATTGAGGTCGCTGTCCTCGAACGCCCGCTGGAACGCCTTCACCACGTCGAGCGGGTTCTTGCGCACGATGGAGGAGCCGAACTCGGCCGCCGTGAGGAAGGTGAAGGCGGTGGGATCGGCACGGAAGCGGTCGAGGAACGAGACATGCGGGAGCGGGGCGTGCAGCCCCTTGTCGACCACCGTCACCGGCACGGGCGTGATCTTGCGATAGGCCTCGGCGACGTAGTGGCTCGGCGTCCAGATCTCGTCGACGGCGAGCGCGCCCAGCGTGTGATTGGCCGGCGGGCGGTCGCTCTCCCAGAGATAGAAGCCGATGATGTGCGCGTCCTCGCAGATGCCGGCGAAGCGGGCGATCATCTCCGGCGCCCGGTCGGCATTCACGCAGAGCAGCACGACGCGGGCGCGCACCCCGACATTCGGATCGTAGCTGGCGTCGGGATTGACGCAGGAACCGTCGTCGGCGTTGAACACCAGCGGCTGGAACGAGGTCAGCGCCTCCGCGAACATGCTGAGGTTGCGCCCGACGCCGGTCTCGTTGGCGTGGCCGATGATGACGAGGTCGCGCCGGGGCACCTCGTCCCGCACCGCGACCGGGGGCGCCTCGACCCGGCCCATCGCGGAGAGGGCGGAGAGTTCGGGCACCCGGGAATAGACGTCGTGATACAGCCGCTCGCGCCACAAATCGGCGCCGCCCTCGGCGATCGCCACGTCGGGGCAGGAGGTGTCGGCGAGGATCGAGATCAGCGCCAGATCGAAGCGCGTGAAGTCGGGCGTGCCGCCAGCGCCCCAATAGGCGCGCCAGACATGCGGGGTGAAGGAGAGCCGGTGCGGCTGGGTGACGTCGAGCGCCACCTCCTTGAAACTGGTGAGGCGGATGAAGTCCTCGTCGCGCAGCCGGTTGCCCAGACCCTGGTCCTCCAGCAGGAACAGCCAGTACCAGCTCCAGGGCAGTTCGCGGTTGCGGAAGTTGTCCGCCGGCGCGGAGAGCGACCGGCGCAGCCCGTCCGACACCAGCTTGACGTTGTTCTTGTCGGCGATGAAGGGCGCGGTGGCGAACTTGTACTGGACGAGGCGCAGGCCTTCTTCGGTGAAGATGTCGATATGCGGGTAGTGCCGGCGCCAGAACGCGAACAGGGTGAGGCTGATCTCATGCTTCATCACCCGGCGGTTCATCACCGGCTCGCTGAGCAGCGCATGTATTTCGTCGGTCAGGCAGAAGACATGGCGCTTGTACCAGTCCTCGAACACCTCTGAGACGATCCAGTTGGCGACTGACTGGCCGCCGGAAAGCTTGCCCTTCAGCTCCAGGCGATTGGCCATGTAGCGGGTGTAGACCGAGGCGCGCCAGCGGGCCGGCGGCTCCTCGGAACTCTCCAGGCGGCGCGTGACATTGGGAATGTCGTGCCAGACGAGGTGGCGCAGACGGCCCTCGCGGGCGGCGCTTCCCAGGCCGACGATGAAATGGGTCAGTTCTTCCCGGCTCTCGGGATCGCCCCAATAGGCCTGTCCGGCGAAGGCGCCGGCAGCGGCGCTCTCGTCGTCGACGCGCAGCACCATCTGCCGATGCGCGGCGAGACGATAGCCGGTGAGGTGAACAGGGGCATAGTGCTCGGGCGCGGTGGTGCGCTCGAAGACGCAGACGCCGTCCACCTCGAGGCGCAACGTTACCGGCCGCCGCAGATCGCTGCGGTGAAAGCCCCACGCGACGCACTGACCGTCATCGACGAACACGCCGCCAGCGACGTTTTCGTTGTCGGCTATCTGCAAGTAATTTCTGCCGGAGACAGCTGCCTCGCACGCGGCTCGAAGTTGTTCTTCAGCATTCATGCCTTCGTCATCCGTCCGTATGTCGTGCAGGGCCTGGGCCGGCGACACCACGTTGTCGGGTTTGAAGTCACGTCCGGCCTGATGCCCGAAGGTCTCAAAATTCATGAGCCACCCGTTTCGATGGTCGACGTTTCGAGGGGAATCAGCCTTCCAAAGCGCGAAAAGCTCGGGAAGATGATGCGTGCCATGTGCATTGCAGCATCAAAAGTACCGACCTGTCTAGAGGCTTGGGTATGTATTGCTGCACGAATCTTTCGCATTAACGGTATTAATGAACCACAACTCTGAGCATGTCGTCCAATTACGTCAATAGACGCAATTTTGAACGAAACTATTGATTGCGTATCCAACGAAAAAGGATTTGCCATCCATAGATAAGACTCACCTATTTGCGGCGATAACGTGATGTATGGATTTATGGTGCCAATTTACCGGTATTTTGACGGTCATTATGAGGATTTTAGCGAGATTCTTCGCGCCTCTTCTGCTGCATTGCGGTAGCAGCGAAGATGCGGTGCAATCGGTCGTGGCATACAAAATTCACGTCGTAGGCGGACACCTTCGGCAGACCATACCGCCCTCCGCGCCATCCTCGGCGGCAGCCGAAAGCGGCCCTCGGTCCGGTCAAGTCTCTCTTCCCGCCGATATTTTCCCCGGAGTGGACACGGGGAATAAATCGCACAATACTACTGATGCACTCCGTCCAAGGGACAAGTTCGCTTTCATGGATATTTCGAATGTGCTTATAGCGCGTGAGGCTGTATGAAAACACCGCTTGAAGCAATCGTTCGCGGCGAAGGTGAAGTGCGGCTCGGCTGGGCCGGTTCGACCACGCTGATGGACTATCTGAACTTCGAGGACGCACTCAGTCCGGTGCTCACGGCCATGGTCGGCGGGGTGCCGGTACGGCGCGTGCCGGCGAAGTCGCAGTCGGTGCGGATGGCGGCCATCGGCGCCATCGGCCACACCTTCGAGGGTGGCCAGGTGCATGTGTGGGGCACGGGCTGCTCCCCCTGGAAGAACCCCTCCGCGCCGGCCGACCGGCGTGTGGCCTTCAGCCCGCCGGGCCACGGCGCCATGGTGCTTCACGCCACCAGCGGGCCGGTGGCCGAGCGGCTGATGGCCAATGGCGGCCCGCGCCCCGGGCTCTATGGCGACCCGGCCTGGCTGCTGCCGCGTTTCTACCGCCCCCGCATCCGCAAGAAATGGAAGCTCGGGGTGATTCTCCACCTGTCCGAGCTCGCCGATCGCTCGCCGGAAGCGCGGCCGCTGCCGGCCTTCGCGCGCTACGCGATTCCCGACGATCTCAGGAACGACGTTCACCTCATCACCACGGTGACGCCGCTCGGCGTACCGGCGCTGAAGGCCAAGCTCGACGAAATCCTCGCCTGCGAGCGCATCGTGTCGATGAGCATGCACGGGCTGATCGTCGCCGAGGCCTATGGCATTCCCTGCCTTTATTTCCCGCCGCTGCCGGAACCGCGCGGCCTCGGCCGGCTGGCGCTCGATCCCGAGGGGCCGGCGGATCTGCGCATCGTCGATCTCTATCTCGGCCTCGGCCGGCGCCACATCCCCGCCTATTTCCAGGACCGCGGCCTGCCGACCGACTGGCCGGCGGTGATGGAAGCGGTGGACCGCGCCTGGGAGCCCGCCGGTTTCGACGCCGAGCCGCTGATCGAGGCGTTCCCGTTCACCCCCTCCCCGCTCAAGGCCCCGGCCGGCAAGAGCATCTGGGACCATCCCGTCATAAAGGGGCTGACCTTGCAGCATGACGTGGCGCTGCTGCGCCAGCAGGACCGCGACGCCGAGGGCGAGGTCGCGTCGGCGCCGGAGAAGGCACCCACGCCGGTCGCCGCGAAGGTGGTCAGCGAAGCGCCGCCACGTGCGCCGGCAATGGCACCGGGCGCAATGAACCCGGGCCTCGCCACGCTGCTGCGGATGAACGCCGACCGCATCTCCATCCCGCTCTCCTGGGCGGCGACGACACGGGAAACCCCGCACGCCAATCTCGGCGATACGCTGAGCGCACTGATGGTGGCCGGCATGGCCGGCGTCACCGTCCGCCGCGCCGGCTTCGACCAGCCGATCGAGCGCATGGTTGCCGTCGGCACGATCGGCCACAACCAGCGCAACGGCATCCTGCATTTCTGGGGCACCGGCGTGGATGCCGAGCGCAATCCGGTCGATCCGCTGGTGCGCGGCTATGTGCGCCCTGCCGATACCGAATTCCACATCCACGCCCTGCGCGGCCCCAACAGCGCACGTACGCTGCGCGCCGCCGGCATGGAGGTTCCCGACATTTTCGGCGACCCGGTGTGGATGCTGCCGCGGTTCTGGCCGATGAAGGAGGTCGAGAAGACGCATGACCTCGGCGTCATCCTCCACATCACGGAGCTGGAGGACCGGACGCCGGAAGCCACCGTCAAGGCGTCGCTCCGGCGCTACGGCGTGCCGGACGCCTTCAAGGGCCGCATCCGGCTCATCAACACGCATTGCCCGCCGACCGTCGAGGCGATGCGGGCCAAGGTGGCGGAGATCGTCTCCTGCCGCGCCATCGTATCGACCAGCCTGCACGGGCTCGTCATCGCCGAGACTTACGGCATCCCCTGCGCGTGGTTCGCCACCTATGGCGACGGCGAGGGCCGGATGCTCGATCTCGGCAACCCGCAGCACCAGATCGACCACCGCATGCGCGATTTCTATTCGGGCGTCGGGCGGACGACGCTGTCCTCCTATTGCCTCGACCGCTCGAAACCGACGGACTGGGCCGCCGTGCTGTCCTGGGTCCACGGCAAGTGGCGACCGCTCAGCTATGACGACCGGCCGCTGATCCGCGCCTTCCCGATGCCGCTGGCGGTGTCGCCCGACGAGATGAACTGGCCGCTCCCGGCCGAGATCGTCGATCGGATCGACTATTGAGGGAGGCGGCGTTGAAGGCTCCCGGGCCGCTCGCTCTTGGCACTCATGCCCTTGGCGCTCCTGCCCTTGGCGCTCCTGCCCTTGGCGCTCCTGCGCTCGGCCCAGCGGTCCTTGGCTCGGCCATCCTCGGCATCCCTGCCAAAAGCGCCCCGGCGGAACGCAGCACGCTGCGGGCGCCGCCCATGAACGCGCCCCGGCCCGCCGGCGCGCACGCCGCCACGGCGTCGCTTGCCGGCCGCGGCTTCCTGTTCCTGCAAGGTCCCGCCTCGCCCTTCGCCTTCCGCCTCGCCTCCGCACTGCGCCGGCGCGGCGCCCGCATCGTCAAGGTGCATCTGTGCGGCGGCGACATGGTGTTCTGGCCCGGTGCCGCCCGGTTCTTTCGCGGCCGGCTGGACGCGTGGCCCGCTTATGTGGACCGGCTGATGGCGCAGGAGCGCGTCAGCGATCTCGTGCTGTTCGGCGACTGCCGCCCCTACCACGCGCCAGCGGTCCGCATCGCGCGCGGGCACGGCGTGCGGCTGCATCTGCTGGAGGAAGGCTATGAGCGCCCCGGCTGGATCACCTGCGAATCGCATGGGGTGAACGCCCATTCCGACCTGCCGCGCACGCCGCAGGCGATCCGGGAGGCGGCCCTCGCCCTCGGCGATCACGCGGCGGAAGCCCCTCGGCAGGCCGAGACACACGGAGCGCTTTCCGCCGAGCCTTTCGCGCGCCGGGCGCTGTGGGATGTCGCCTGGCATACCGGCCACACCGCGCTGGCACCGCTTTTTCCGCGCTACCGCCGCCACACGCTGGCGCACCCCGCCATCGACTATGCAGGCTGGCTGCTTCGCTGGCTAACGATGTCGGGCGCCAACCGTCGCGACCGCCGGGCGCGGGCGGCGATCGCCGACGGCTCCCCCTGTTTCCTGCTGCCGCTGCAGCTCGAAGGCGACTACCAGATGCGCGTGCACTCGCGCTTCCGCTCGGTCGAGGAGGTGGTGAGACACGTCCTCGCCTCCTTCGCACGGGCGGCACCTGAGGACGCGCGCCTGGTGGTGAAACGGCACCCTTACGACACACGCGTGCCGGCCACCCACAAGACGGTGGCGCGCCTGGCCGAGGAATATGGCCTCGCCGGCCGCGTCGTCTTCATCGAGCGCGGGCCCATAGAGCCGCTGGTAGCCGGGAGCGCCGGGGTCGTATTGGTGAATTCCACCACCGCGATGGTCGCCCTCCGGCACGGACGGCCGCTCAAGGTTCTGGGCCGGGCCAGCTACGACATGCCGGGCCTGTCGCACCAGGGTGCGCTGGATTCGTTCTGGACCGAGGGCGAGCCGCCGGACGCGGCGTTCACGCGCGCCTATCGCAGCGTCATTCTGGCGCGCACCCAGATAGCCGGCGGCTTCTTCGCGCCGGCCACCATCGAACGCGCCGTCGAGGGCCTGCTGGCCCGCATGGCGGGCGAGGAGGCGCGAGCTTCATGAACGGGCGGCATATCCTCATCACCGGCGCCTCAAGCGGGTTGGGTGCGGCCCTGGCCCGGCACTACGCGCAGGAAAGCGTCGGGCTCGTGCTGATCGCCCGCGACGCCGCGCGGCTCGACGCCGTGGCGCAGGACTGCCGCTCCCGGGGTGCGCGGGTGCGGTGCGAGACGCTCGACGTGCGCGATAGCAGGACCCTCGCCCGCTTCGTTGCGCAGATCGACGCCGACGCCCCGATCGACACTGTGATCGCCAATGCCGGCGTCGAGGCGAGCCTCGGTCCAAACGGCGAGGCCGAAACGCTCGAAGATGCGCTGGCCCAGATCCGCACCAATGTCGAAGGCGCCATCGCCACCGTGCTGCCGCTCGTGGACCCCATGCGCCGGCGCGGCGCGGGACGTGTCGTGCTCATCTCGTCGCTGGCCGCGCGCATGCCGCTGCCGGACCAGCCGACCTATAGCGCCACCAAGGCGGCGCTGAGCGCCTTTGGCGAGGCGTTGCGGCCGGTTCTCGCGGCGCGCGGGGTGCGCCTCACCGTGGCCTGTCCAGGGTTCGTCGACACCGGCATGACCGGGGCCTATCGCGGCTGGCGCCCGCTGCAATGGAGCGCGCCGCGCGCCGCCGCCGCCATTGCCTCAGGGGTGGAACGCGGGGCGCGGAGCGTCGCCTTCCCGCTGCCTCTGGTGATGCTCGTCGCGCTGGGGCGCTGCGTACCCGCCTTCCTGCGCGAGGCCGTGCTGCGGTTGTTTTTTGCGGTGAAGGTCAACCCCTCCCATGCACCACGAACAATGCCCATGATTGAATCGCGATAGTCGTTCTTTCTAATGCTTCCCATTTTGTTCGTATTATCGTCACAATGCTCTGTAACCAGATCAACGATCTTAACTCAATAACATAAAAATCGAACTATTTTTCTAATTATATTTTTATTGACGTTCGTATATCTACATATAATCTTCTCGCAACTGCGAGATAGCGGTGCGTTCCCGGAATTTATGCGGTTCGATAACGCTGAACGTGAGGCGAACAACCATGTCCCACTCCAAGATCGTCCCCGTCATTCTCGCCGGCGGGTCCGGCACGCGCCTCTGGCCCATTTCGCGCGACTCGCTGCCCAAGCAGTTCCTTCCACTCTCGACCTCGGGCGGCACGCTCTACCAGGACACGCTCCAGCGCGTGGCGGAGGGCGAGATGTTCGCCAAGCCGATCATCGTCACCAATGAGGAGTTCCGCTTCTTCGCCCAGCGCCAGGCGCAGGACATCGGGATCGAGCCGACCGTCGTGCTCGAGCCGGTGCGTCGCGATTCCGCGCCGGCGCTGCTCGCCGCCACCCTCCTCGCCCAGCAGATGCACGGCGAGGAGGCGACGCTGCTTGTGCTCGCCGCCGATCATGTCATCGGCGACGTTGCCCTGTTCCACGAGGCGTGCCGGAAGGCGCACGGCGCGTCGAAGCTCGGCCATATCGTGACCTTCGGCATCACCCCGACCGAACCGCGCACCTCCTATGGCTACATCAGGCGCGGCGCGCTGGTGAACGGCGGCACGGCGGCGCTGGTGGAGGCCTTCGCCGAGAAGCCGGATGCGGAGACCGCCCGCGACTATGTGGAGGCCGGCTATCTCTGGAATTCGGGCAATTTCCTCTTCCCCGCCCATGTGATGCTGGAAGAGGCGACAAGCTTCGAGCCGGAGATCGTCGAGGCCGTGCGCGGGGCGGTGGAAGGCGCCACCCGCGATCTCGGCTTCTGCCGCCTTGGCGCCGCCTTCCACCGCGCACCGAGCCTCTCCATCGACTATGCCGTGCTGGAGCGCACCGGCCGCGCCGCCGTGGTGGAAGGCAGCTTCCCCTGGTCGGATGTCGGCAGCTGGAACGCAGTGCGCGAGATCAACACGCCGGACGAGCGCGGCAATGTGCAGCGCGGCCCGGTGCGGATGATCGACGCCGCCAATTCCTATGTCCCTTCCGAGGGGCCGCTGGGCGCCGCCATCGGCGTCGAGGGGCTTTCCGTCGTGGCGACGGGCGACGCCGTCCTCATCATGCCTTCCGAGCGCTCGGAGGAGGTCAAGCACCTCGTCTCCTCGCTGAAGGCCGAACGCCGCAACGAAGCGAGCGAGCATCCCCGCATGCACCGTCCCTGGGGCAGCTACGAGACGCTCAATCTCGGCGGGCGCTTCCGGGTGAAGAAGATCGTCGTCGATCCCGGCGAACGCCTGTCGCTGCAGCGCCACCACCACCGCTCGGAACACTGGATCGTGGTGCACGGCACCGCCGAGGTCACGGTGGGCGAGGAAGTGTTCACGGTGCACGAGAACGAGTCGACCTATATCCCGCTCGGCTCCGTTCACCGCCTCACCAATCCCGGTCGCATTCCGCTCGAACTGATCGAGGTGCAGGTCGGCTCCTATCTCGGCGAGGACGACATCGTGCGCCTCGACGACGTCTACAACCGTGTCGAGGCAGCGGCGCCCGCCGCCCTCCCGTGACCAATCAAGAAGGATCAGCGACGTGACAGAAGCCACTTTGCGTCAGATCGTCCGCGACAAGGGCGTCGTCCCGCTCACCTGGGCGGCGGCGACGCGGGTCCAGCACTATCTCAATCTGGGCGACGCGCTCAGCCCGGTCATGGTGGCCCTGCTCTCGGGCAAACCCATCGTCCACCAGGCGCATGACGGCAACAGCGTCCGCATGGCGGCGGTCGGAACCATCGCGCAGAACCTGAAGGGCGGCGACGTCTCGGTGTGGGGCACGGGCTCCTCCCGCTACATCAACACCGGGCAGGAGGGCGAGCGCATTCCGTTCCGTCCCGACCCGGCGACGCGCTACCGCGTCCACGCCACCCGCGGCCCGGTGAGCCGCGCCCTGCTTGGTGAGGAAAACGCGGTCGGCGCCCCGGTGTTCGGCGATCCGGTGTGGGCGCTGCCCCGCTTCTACAACCCGAAGCTGGAGAAGAAATGGGAGATCGGCGTCATCGTCCACCTCTCCGATCTCGACGGCCGCTGGCTCGACGCGCTGCCGCGCGAAGCCTATGAGCGCTATCACATCCCCAAGGAATTCGAGGGCAGCGTCCGCATCATCAACACGCTGACCGCGATCAGCGCGGAATCGATGCGCGAGAAGCTGGACGAGATCCTGTCCTGCAAGCGGCTCGTCTCCACCAGCCTGCACGGCATGGTGTTCGCGGAAAGCTACGGCATACCGTGCCTGTACTTCTCCCCGCGCGGCACGCCGGAAGGGCTGATCGGCCGGGCGATGGACCCCGATGACGGCTACGATCTGCGCATCACCGACCTCTATCTCGGCCTCGGCATCCCGAAAATTCCCGTCTATGTGCAGCGCCGCAACAAGCGCACCGACTGGGAGCATCTGATGTGGTGCATCGACACGGCGTGGCGTCCGGTCGAGTTCGACTCCGACCCGCTCATCGAGGCGCTTCCGATCGACATCGCCCCGATCGCCGCGCCGAAGGGCGGCACGGTGTTCGACCATCCGCTGATCCGCGACATCCCCTATGCCCATGGCGGCGGCGCGCCGGTGCCGGTGCGCCCGCAGCCGGCGCAGGTTCAGGCCCTTGCGGGGTGACGAGAGCGGAGCGGGGGCGCCGCCGGCCGCGGTGACGCGCCCGTCCGCCCCCCGGCGCGGCACGGTGATGATCGACGGCTACAATCTCGCGCTCGAAGCGGGAACCGGCGTCGCCACCTATGCCCGCAATCTCAGCTTCGCCTGCGGGGCGCTCGGCTACCGCACGGAGATACTGTACGGCACGCGGGCCTCGCCGAGCGCGGACCCGCTGCTGCGCGAAATCTCGTTCTTCGATCCCAATGCCGGCTCGCCCTCGCTGCTGCTCGAAATCGCGCGGCGGCTGAAGCAGCTGTGCACCTCGCCCATGGGTATCCGCGCCCGCGACGTGCCGCTGACGGGGCGCGTCGTCACCCGTGCCTTCCAGTCGCGCCTGCCGCATTACGACCGCATCTGGAACGCGCCGGAACTGTTCTCGCGCAGCTACTGGCACTACAGCGCCTACCGGCACTTCCTCACCGTCGGCGGCCTCGACAGGCCGGACCTGATGCACTGGACCTACCCGCTGCCGATCCGCCTGCCGGGCGTGCCGAACATCTACACGCTGCACGATCTCGTGCCGCTTCGGCTGCCCTATACAACGCTCGACAACAAGAAGTTCTACTCGCGGATGATCAAGGGCGTGCTGAAGCGCGCCGATCACATCGTTACCGTCTCGGAGACCTCGAAGCGCGATATCGTCGAACTCTTCGGCTATCCCGAGGAGAAGGTGACGAACACCTATCAGGCCGTCTCCATCCCGGCGAAATACGCCGACAAGCCGGACGATCTGGTGCGCGAGGAGGTGGAGGGCGCCTTCGGCCTCACCTATAAGGGGTACTTCCTGTTCTTCGGTGCCATCGAGCCGAAGAAGAACATTTCCCGCCTGATCGAAGCCTATCTGGCCTCGCAGGTGAGCGAGCCGCTGGTGATCCTCGGCAAGACGGCGTGGAAGGCGGGGGAGGAACTGCGTTTCCTCAACGAGGGCAGCAACCGCTACCTCGAACAGCTCGACAATCTCACCTTCGTGCGCGACCGCGTGCGCCGCTTCGATTACGCGCCGTTCCCGCTGCTGGTGAGCCTGATCCGCGGCGCCAAGGCGCTGGTCTTCCCCTCGCTCTATGAGGGCTTCGGCCTACCGGTGCTGGAGGCGATGTCGCTCGGCACGCCCGTCATCAGCGCCAACACCGCCTCGATCCCGGAAGTGGCGGGCGATGCCGCGCTGCTGGTCGACCCCTACGACCCGCGCGCTATCGCCGACGCCATCAAGGCGGTCTCGGCCGACCCGGAACTGCGCGCCGCGCTTTCCCATCGCGGCAGGGCGCAGGCGAGCCTGTTCTCGGAAGAACGCTATCGCGCGCGGCTCTCGGCTCTTTACGACCGTCTCATGCCCGAGACCGCCGGGGCGGGTCGCTGACACCCGGCACCCGTCCAAGGCTCGCAACGCTATGTGCCGGGGAGACGCGCCGGCGCAGGACCGGCATGCCGGCGCATCACGGAATTCGCCCGGTCATTGCGGGCCGGTTTCCGATGGCCGGCTGGCAAGGGATGTGGGCGCCTCCGGCACACCGGATGCGGCCTGTCCGGACTCGACATAGACCCAGGCCTTCTTCGCCCGCAACTCCTCCGTCTGGCCGTCGGAAAGCGCCTTCACGTAGGGCTCGGGCGTCAGGAACTTGGTGCCCTGGACCTTCCGGAGCGGCGTGCCCTCCTCCAGCAGCCGCTTGCGGATGGTCAGAGCCCGGGTGACATCCTCGAAGATGTAGAGCGCGATCGCCGCCGCGTTGTGTTGATGCGGGTGGCCGGCGGTGAGCGCGACGCGCAGGGTGTTGCAGAACACGAAGACCGGCACCTGATCCTCCTGCAGGATCGAATCGTAGAGCGCGACCGTGATCTCCGGTCGGACGAGTTCGCTCTGCAAGGTGTGGATCTTGAGCGGCCGGCTCGGGTCCGCCTCCGGCATGTCCTTCAGTTCGAGCCAACTCGCATAGAGGTTGCGCAGGGTCGCGAGATAGCCGGTGATGCGGTGCACGGCATCGTCGCGCGTGCTGGCAGAATGGCTGTAGAGCACGCCGAGATAGGCAAGCGCACCCGCGGTAACGGTGGCGAGGGCGGCAAGGATGGCGCCGGTGAAGCCCAGCCAGTTGGAGACATTGGCGTCGTTGATGCCGACCAGCAGCCGGTCCCAGAAACTGGCGGCCAAGGCGAAACCGATACCGATGCCCAGCAGCAGGGTGGCGAGGGCGATAATCACGACCCGGACGTTGTCTTTCATCCTCATCCTCTCGGTGGCCCACGGCGTCGGTCAGTCTCGCCATCGCCGGCGGGCGGCCCCTCCCTGTTACCACGACATGAAGGCCAATCGTGAAGCGCCGGGGCGTCCGGAGTGGTGCGGGCCTCTATCGCCGGGCCGACGCTGGCGCGACGGGTCGGTCGCCTCCCTGATTCGGCGGTGCGGCGCCATCCCCGCCACGCGGAAGGCCGCGGCCCCTCGCCCAGCCGCCCGGCCTCTTTCGGGGCCGTCGGGCCGGGCGCTTGCGTCGCCTCGCGCCCGCTCTCGCCGACAACCAGCCGACCAGGCCCGCGCGTTGCCCGCGCAACGCCCTGAATTGCAGTGTTTCGCCACCCTTCCGGACATCGCCGGAGCCCCGTTGTCGTAATCTTGATTTTAATTACTCTAAATACAATTAAATCCTTAGATTATAAACACCCCAATCTTCCGATTTTTAGAATGTCTATAAATAAATTCCCTCTTTTTAAGTTATAAAAATCAAATAAATACGTGATTTGACTCAATGATTTACTTAACCTAACCGTCCACCCCTGAGGTTAACTCTGCGTTCGGCGACGCCGAACTGGGATGCGGGCTCCCGGGGTCCGCTGGGCAAACCGTGTCGTCCGGCGGACGCGTGGTTGGGGATGGATGAAGATGCGCAAGACGAACCGGGGCACCCCCCGTCTCTCGACATTGGCACGGACGGCGGGCTGGGGCGTCTCCTGGCTCGCTTTGCTGGCGGGCGCGCCGGCCATGGCGCAGGAGGCGGCCGCGCAATCCTCGGCTTCCAGCGCGGCCATTGTCGAGACGGATGAGTTCGTCGAGCTCGATCCCATCACGGTCGTCGCCACCCGCACCGCCGAAAGCTGGATCGACACGCTGGCCGCCGTCACCGTACGGCGCTCGGAACAGCTGGAAATGCTGATGCCCGAGCGCACGGCGGACCTGTTCCAGGGCATGCCCGGCACCACGGCGATCCAGAACGCCAATACAAGCCAGACGCAGATCAACATTCGCGGCCTGCAGGATTTCGGCCGCGTGGCGGTGATCGTCGACGGCGCGCGGCAGAACTTCAACCAGCTCGGCCATGCCGGCGCCGGCGGCTTCTTCGTCGAGCCCGGCCTGATCGCCGATGTCGACGTGGTGCGCGGCCCGGTCTCCAACATCTACGGCTCGGGCGCGATCGGCGGCGTTGTCACCATGCGCACCAAGGACGCCAACGACATCATCGCGCCGGGCAAGACCTGGGGCGTCGAGGCGACCGGCGAAGCCGCCGGCAACGGCTTCATGGGCTATGGCTCGGTGCTCGGCGCGGCGAAGGTGGGCGAGAATGTCGACCTGTTCGTCGGCGGCACCTATCGCGACGCCGACAACTACCATGACGGCAATGGCGATGTGGTGCCGGACAGCGGCTTCGAGACCTGGACCGGCATCGCCAAGGCAACCTTCCGCCCGGTCGAGTTCCACGAGATCAAGCTGACCGCGCTGAACTACGACACCCAGTTCACCACCAGCGCCGACGCCAATGCGGCGACCGAATATTCGACGCAGGCGACCAACCGCTCGGTGACGGCCAGCTGGAACTACCAGAATCCCGGCGACAACCTCTTCGACTGGCGCAGTTCGGTCTACTGGAACCAGGTCGATCAGGACCAGGTGAAGGTTTCCGGCACCTCCAACCCGATCACCGGCGCCGTCGGCGATCCGCGCAGCTTCGTCATCGACACGGTGGGCTTCGACGCCAACAACACCAGCCGCTTCTCGGCGGCCGGCTGGAACAACGCCATCACCTTCGGCGGCGACTATTTCCAGGACGAGATCGACAACACCGACGATTACGGCTTCGGAGAGGGCTACAATCCCTCGGGCGACCGCGGAGTCGGCGGCGCCTTCGTGCAGTGGAAGGGCAACTACTCCACCTGGCTGGAGGCCATCGCCGCCCTGCGCTACGACGCCTATTCGCTGAACTCCGACGATGGCGGCACCAGCGGCGAACGCCTCTCGCCCAAGTTCACCCTCGGCGTCACCCCCTGGTCGTGGCTGACCTTCTACGGCACCTATGCCGAAGGCTACCGGGCCCCGACCGTCACCGAGGCGCTGGTCTCCGGCCCGCACCCGCTGCCGTTCAACACCGGCGGCACGATGTTCTACTTCCTGCCCAATCCCGGCCTGCAGGCCGAAATCGGCAAGAACAAGGAAATCGGCGTCAATATCAAGAAGGACGACCTGTTCGTCGCCGGCGACAAACTGCGGGCCAAGCTGAACTACTACCAGAACGATGTGGAGAACTACATCGAGCTGGTCGAATTCGGCCCCTCCACGGGCACCATCTGCCCCATCCCCGGCCGCCCGACCACCTGCTTCCCCTTCGACTGGGGCGTGCCCGGCTACGCGCAGTATCAGAACGTGCAGGAGGCGCAGCTCAAGGGCTTTGAATTCGAAGCCACCTACGACGCGCGCAAATGGTTCGTCGGCCTGTCCGGCCAGATCTCGGAAGGCGAGGTCACGTCCGGCATCTATGCCGGGCAGCCGCTGTCGAGCATCCAGCCCGACCAGGTCACCACGACGCTGGGCTTCCGCTTCCTCGAAGAGAAGCTGACGGTCGCCGTGCGCTGGACCGCCGTTGCCGCCGTCACCGCCTCCGATCTGCCGGTCAATTCGGTGTTCGAGCCGACCGGCAGCTTCAACCTCGTCAGCGTGTATGCCGGCTATCAGCCCAACGAGAACATGCTGTGGCGGCTTTCGGTCGAGAACCTGCTCGACGAGCAGTACACCCAGTATGAGAACTTCCTGCCAAGCGCCGGCCTGACGGTGAAGGGAGCCCTGACGGTGCGGTTCGGAGGCGGCGAGGTCGCTTCCGTGGCCGACCCGCTCTATGTGAAGTGAAACGATCCTGCCGCCGGGCGGGATGAGAGGAGCAGATGATGTCGATTGCCACGGATGTGGAGGCGCCGAGCCGCGCCAAACGGCTGAAGGCGGTGTCCAATGCCGCGCATGAGCGGGTGGATTCCGGCGTGATGCAGGCGGCCCCCTTCGCCAGCGCCGAGAACTATGCCCGCTTCCTGAAGTTCCAGTACCATCTGCACCGGCGGGTGGAGACCCTCTATGCCGATGCCGCGCTGCAGGACCTTCTGCCGGACCTCGCCGAGCGTTCCCGCCTCGCGGCGCTGGAACAGGACTTCGCCGATCTCGACATGACGCCGCCCGAGGCGGAGCTCGGCCCGGCGCTCAGCCTCGCCGAGGCGCTCGGCTGGCTCTATGTCGTAGAGGGCTCGAACATGGGCGCGGCCATCCTCGCCAAGGAAGCGGCCAAGCTCGGCTTCACCGCCGAGCACGGCGCGCGCCACCTCGCCGGCCATCCCGAAGGGCGGGCGCTGCACTGGCGCCGCTTCACCGCGGCGCTCAACGATGTCGAGCTGACGGCCGAGGAAGAAGCCCGCATCGAGGCCGCGGCGACCGCCGCCTTCCTGCATGTCGAGACGCTGGTCGGGCGCGAACTCGCCCCCTGATACCGTCGGCATCGCCGACCTTCAGCCCCGCCCGGCGCGCCCGGGCGGGGCTTTTTCATGGACGGGACGCGGCCTGCGGCAGGAGGAAAGGCGTGGGCGGCGCCCAACCGATCCGCACATTCACGCCGTAGAGTTCGGCGATGCGCTCCTCGGTCAGCACCTGCGCCGGCGTGCCGCGCACCGCGACGCGTCCCTGCTTCAGCGCGACGATGTCGTCGGCCACCATGGCGGCAAGGTTGAGGTCGTGCAGCACGGCAAGGATGCCGACGCCCTCATCCGCAAGGTCGCGCATCAGCCGCAGCACCAGCAATTGCTGGCCGAGGTCGAGGCTGGCGGTCGGCTCGTCGAGCAGCAGGTAGCCAGCCCCCTCGCCCGCCTCCAGCTGCACCAGCGCGCGGGCAAGCTGCGCGCGCTGCTTCTCGCCGCCGGAAAGCAGCTCGTAATTCTGGCCGGCGAGAGCGGCGAGCTCGACCCGCGCCAGCGCCCGGCCGATGCGGGCCGGCAGGTCGCGTCCCCGGGCGGCGCCGATCCCGACCACTTCCGCGACCGTGAAGGGAAAGGCGACATGGACGCTCTGGGGCAGCACGGCCCGGAGCCTTGCGAGTTTCGCCGGCTTCAGCCCCGCGAGGTCGGCGCCGTCGAGCGTCACCCGCCCGCCCTGCGGCGCCCGTTCGCCGGCCATGAGCTTGAACAGCGTCGACTTGCCGGCGCCGTTCGGCCCGATCAGCACCGTGACGCGGCCGGGAAGCACCTCGACCGATGCAGAGTCGAGCAGACGCCGGCCGCCGGCCGAAAACCCGACCCCCTGTGCGCAGTACATCGGCTCACCCCATCAGCGCCGCGCGCCGGCGCAGCAGCAGCCAGAGGAAAAACGGCGCGCCGAAGCCGGCGGTGACGACGCCGAGCGGCAGTTCGGCGGGGCTGACGACGGTGCGCGCCATCACATCCGCCCCCAGCAGCAGCGCCCCACCGAGCAGTCCGGCGCAGGGCAGCAGCAGGCGATGGCCGGGGCCGACCATCAGGCGGATGAGGTGGGGAACGACAAGGCCGATGAAGCCGATGACGCCCGCCACCGCCACCGACGCACCGGCCCCGGCGGCGATGCCGAGGATGGCGAGCCATTTCGCCCGCTGCACGTCGATCCCGACATGGAACGCCTCCGCCTCGCCGAGCGCCAGCGCATCCAGCGCCCGGGCGAGGCGGGTGCAGATCAGCGCCAGCAGCAGCATGAAGGGCAGCGCGGCCGCGACCTTCGGCCAGGTCGCCCCGCCGAGCGAGCCGAAGGACCAGAAGGTGAAGTCGCGCAGTTGCTGGTCGGAAGCCATGAAGACCATGAGGCCGGTGCCGGCCGCCGCCAGCGCCGCGATGGCGATGCCGGCGAACAGCATGGTGACGACTGAGGTCCGGCCCTCATGGGTCGAAATCGCATAAAGCGCCACCGTTGCAATGAGCGCGCCGCAAAAGGCCAGCAGCGGCAGCCCGATATCGGCAAGCGCGGGCGGCAGATAGGCGGCAAGGTGAGCGCCGGCGACGATCCACGAGGCGGCCGCCAGTGCCGCGCCGTTGGAGATGCCGATGAGGCCGGGATCGGCGAGCGGGTTGCGGAAAATCCCCTGCGTCACCGCGCCGGCCAGCGCGATGCCGCCCCCCACCAGCAGGCCGAGCAACGTGCGCGGCAGGCGCACGTCGAGCACGATCACCGCCTCGCGCAGCGATGCCCCGCTCGCCCGCTCGCCGGCAAGCGCGGCGGCGAGAATATCGATGATCCGGCCGGGCGCGATGGTGACCGGTCCGATGGACAGTGAGGCCAGAAAGGCCAGTGCGACCAGCGCCGCGCAGAGCGCAAGGGCCGGCGCCGCCCGCCGCGGCCGATGCAGGTGCGGCGGCGCGAGGGAAGACACGGCCATGCTCACGGCGTGCCGGAAGCGCCGGGGGCGGGGATCGCGCTGGCGGCATGCGCCGGCAGCGGCGGCAAGGCCAGCTCGGGATAGATCAGCGCGGCGAGATCGCGCGCCGCCTGCGGCGTGCGCGGCCCGAAGCTGAGGAGATAACCGCCATCCATGCGGTAGAACCGCCCCGCCTCCATTGCAGAGGTTCCGGCGAAGGCCGGCATCGCCTTCACCGCCGCGTCGGAAACGGCGTGGTTCTGGTCCTTCATCAGCACGATGGCATAGGGATCCGCCGCCAACACCGCTTCGCCCACCGCCGGCTTGTAGCCGTTGAGCGCCGCCATGGCGTTGGCGACGCCCGCGAGATCGAACATCGCCTGCGCGCCGGTGCCGGCCCCGCCGACGACAGGCGCGGCGCCGGAGGCGGAAAGCACGAACACGGCGCTGCGCGGCGCCGTGATGCGGGCGCGAAGCGCCGTCAGCGCCGCGAAATCCGCCGCCACGTTGCGCGCCAGCACCTCCCCTCGCTCCGGCACCCCGGCGAGCGCCGCGACACGCCGGATGAGGGCAAGCACCCCGGCCTCGTCCCGCGCCTCGGGCAGCGTCTCGAAGGGGATGGCCGCGCCCTTCAGCACCTTCACCGCATCCGGCGGGCCCGCGCCGTCGAGCGCGATGATCAGGTCCGGCCCGACCGACAGCACGCCTTCCGGCGAGAGGGCGCGCAGATAGCCGACATTGGGCTTCTCGGCGAGGGCGCGCGGGGGATAGGTGCTCGACGTGTCGATGGCGACCACACGCTCCTCCAGCCCCAGGGCGTAGAGAGTCTCGGTCACCGCGCCGCCGATCGCCAGAATGCGCTGCGGCGGGGCGGCGGACGCGGCGCTGGCGCCGGCGATCACCACCGCTACCATCAGCAGCGCCGCTGCCAGGGCCGCTTCGATCGACACGCGCCGTACCATCATCCGTCTCTCTTCTGTTCGACGGGCGGACAATAGGCATCGGGCGGGAGCAATTCCACAGCAAGTCGCGACAAAAGATAGTTGAACCTCAGATTATAACTGTAATAAATTGAACCCGTTACAAGCCGGATCGCCGTGAAAAGCCGGCGAGCCGGGCGCCAGGCGCTGTTGCGGTGCGGAAGGATCGGATAGGGTGCCGAGCGATCCGCCGTCCGGTTGATGTGCGAGTTGCCGTAGGGGAGCCCCGCTCCGGCAGCCGACAGGCCGGGGCGGCGCGGCGCGCGATTTTTCGGCCGTCTCTGGATGGGACTTGATGCACGGACAGATTACCCGATCGCCGGCGGCGGATGACGATGATCGCATCGATCTTCATCAGGTCGTGGATTTCCTCGTCCGTCGCCGCCTGCTGATCGGCTTCATCGCCGTGCTCACCATGGCGCTGGCGGTGGGCAGCGCATTCCTGCTGACGCCCCGCTACACCAGCACGGCCGAAATCCTGCTCGACCAGACCTCGCGCTCGGTGCTGGGCAACCAGCTCAGCGGCATGGATGCGGCCTCGGTGGCGGCGGCCTCGAATATCGAGAACCAGATTTCCATCATCGAATCGCTCAATCTTCTGCGTCGGGTGGTGGAAAAGGAAAACCTCGTCGACGACCCGGAATTCGGCAGCCGGGCGCCGGGGCGCTCCTGGAGGACGACGCTGTGGAGCCTGTTCGGCCAGACGCCGCAGGCCGCCGCGCCGGTGCCGCCACCCGATCCCGGCGCCGACGCCATCCCCAACGATGTCCGCGCGTCCATCTATCGGTTGCGCGGCGCGCTTCTGGTGGAGCGCGTGGGCCGTTCCTACATCCTCCAGATCTCCGTCACCTCGACCGATCCAAAGCGCGCGGCGCGGCTGGCCAACGCCGTCGCCGATGCCTTCATCGTCGATCAGCTGGAGACCCGCTTCGATGCCGCGCGCCGCGCCTCGGACTGGCTGAACGACCGGCTGCAGCGGCTGCGCGAAGCGCTGCGCCACTCGGAAGAGGCGGTGTCCGCGTTCCGCACCGAGCACAATCTCGTTTCCGTCGGCGCCCGCTCGCTCAATGAGCAGCAGCTCTCCGAGATCAGCGCCGAGCTCGTTCAGGTGGAGACCGAGGCGGCGGAGAAGCAGGCCAAGTACGAGCAGGCCAAGAAGATCCTCGACGAAGGCGGCAACCTGGCGACGCTTCCCGATGTCATCCGCTCCGGCGTGGTGACCAATCTGCGCAGCCGGCACGCCGAGGTGAGCGGGCGCGAGGCGGACCTCGTCACCCGCTATGGCGAGCGTCACCCGCTGGTGGTGAACGTGCGGGCCGAGCGGCGGGAGATCGAGCGGCAGATCTCCGCCGAGATCAACCGCATCGTCGCCAATCTCGAAAACGACTACGACGTCGCCCGTACCCGGGCAGCCGCCATGGCCGCCAATGTCGCCGCCGCCTCGGGCCAGAACACCAGCGACAACGCGCTCGCGGTGAAGCTGCGCGAGCTGGAGCGCGACGCCGCCGCCAACCGCACGCTCTACGAAACCTTCCTCAGCCAGTCGAAAGTCACCTCCGAGCAATCGGAGATGGACATACGCGACGCACGGATCATCACCCCGGCCCTGCCCTCCGGCAGCCCCTCCTTCCCGCGGAAATCGCTGTTCCTGGCCGCCGGCACGGTGCTGGGGCTGGTGCTCGGCATCGGCCTCGCCGCCTTGCTCGACCTGCTCAATGCCGGCTTCAGCAGCCCGCGCCAGCTGGAAGAGGCCACCGGCCTGCCGGTGCTCAGTTCGGTCGAGTGGGTGAATTTCGCCGAGGGCGACAAGACCGGCAGCGCCATCCCGGTGCTCGACTTCCTCGCCGCCAAGCCGCTCTCGCGCTTCAGCGAATCCATACGCAGCCTGCGGGCCGGGGTGCAGATGTCGGATGTCGACAACCCGCCACGGGTCATCGAGGTCACGTCCGCCTCCCCGTCCGAGGGCAAGACATCGATCGCGCTCGCCATCGCCGCCTCGGCCGCCAGTTCGGGCAAGCGGGTGGTGCTGATCGATTGCGACCTGCGCCGTCCCTCCATCACCCAGCAGTTCGGGCTCGACGACAAGCCCGGCCTCGTGGAATGGCTGGCGCAGACCGTCGCTTCCGATGGATTGCTGCACCGCCATGGCGCCTCCGGCATCTACGTGCTGGGCGCCGGCGGCAAGTCGCAGAACCCGCCGGACCTGCTGGGCTCGGCGCGGATGCAGCACCTGATCGAGCAGTTACGAGATAATTTCGATCTCGTGGTGATGGATGCCCCGCCCGTCGGCCCGGTGGTCGACGCCGCCATCCTCGCGCAGGTGGCGGACAAGGTGCTGTTTGTCGTGCGCTGGAACGCCACGGCGCGCGAATTCGTGCGGCATTCGATCGAGCGCATCCCGGGCGAGCGCAAGATCTGCGGCATCGCGCTGAACATGATCGATCTGCGCGGCACTCCCAAATATGGGCGCTATTCCTATCATTCCTCCGCCTATTACAAGAAATACTATGTCGGCTGAGGCGCCGCGGCGTCGGGGCGGGGCACGGGTGCTGTCCGCGGTGTTTTCGCTGGTGCTGATCGCCCTCGCCGGCGCCGTTGCCTTCAAAGGCCTTGCCTTTGCCCGGCTCGGCGCGATGGAGTGGGAGATGGAGCGCCGCGGCGACGGGGCGGCCCCGGCGCCCGACGCCCGCACGCTCGCCGCGCAGGCGGCCGGACAGCGCGAGGCGCTGGCGCCATGGCTGAACGAATGGGGACTGCGCGACAAGGCGCGCCTTCTCTCCTTCAGCCTCGGACGCGCCCTCGACCCTCCCGCGCCGACCGGGCTTGCGGAACTCGCGGCGGTGCTGGAGGTCGATCCGGTGCGCTCGGCCTCCTGGATGGACCTCGCCGAGCTGACATGGCCGGACCTCGCCCTTCGACCCACCGCCATGGCCGCGTGGGAACTCTCCCGCCTCACCGGGCCCTATGAATATGCCGAAATGCTGCGCCGGACGCAGTTTCTGGCGCGACGCTGGATGTTCGCCGGCCCGGAAAGCCGGCGCCACTTCATCTATGACGTGACGTTCCTCAGGCGCTTCCCGGACCCGTTCCTGGGCAGCTGGCAACGGCTTGTCGCCTCGCTGCCCGCCGCCCAGCGTCGGGCGCTGTTCGAGGAGTTGCAGCCGACGGCGCGCTGATGCTGCACTGCAACCTGGCGCCGACGGCGTGTCCTGAGGGCAACTCCTCTGCTTTTCAGTCGCCATAAGGCCTAAAACGGCGGGATTCTGCGCCTTTGCCGGTGGCAGTGCAGCATGCGCTCTGGTATTTTCAGGCTGGGCATCTGGGGCAGACGGGGCATGTTGGGCAAAACGGGGCGCATTCTGGCGGTGATGGCGGCATTGAGCGTGCCGCTTCCGCTGGCGTACGTTCTGCAGCCCACCCTCGCAGAGGCCGCCCTGTCCAGCGCCGAGCAGGCAGCCCTCGATGTCGTCGTGGCGGCCGAGGGCGAAAGCAGCGCCGCCGCGCAGGTCGCGGCCATCATGAACTCCTCGCTGAGCGGCCCGCAAAAGGCGCTGGCCCTTCAATGGCTGGCCGAAGGTGCCGCGACCGACGCGCAGGTCGCCGCCATTGCCGCAGCCATCATCTCGGCCGCCATCGAAGCGGGCGCCGCCGGCCAGGCCGGGGTGGTCGCCGTTCTCGGTACCGGCCTCGGCCAGGCCTACGCGGCGCTGAAGGGCGACGGGCGCACCGCCGCCGCCGGCCAGATCCAGGCGGCGCTGGAGAGTGCCACGGCGCAGCCGGGGAGCGAGGGCGGCCTGTCGCGCCAGATGGCGCAGGTGCTGACCACCGCCTTCAACGACGCCGCTGCCGGGACGCCGCGCAGCTCCGCCGGCTCGTCCGGGGACGACACGCCCGATCAGGGGCAGACGGACACTCCGACCCCGACCCCCACCCCGAGCCCTTCGTGAGGAGAACGCGCCCATGAAGACGCTCTCCTTCACCGGATTGCTGGCCGGCCTCGCGGCGATCGCCGCTCCCTTTGCCGCGCAGGCCGAAGATGTCGCGCCGAGCTACCGTCCTGCGGTCGAGGTCGACCCGGATCGCGCGGCGGTTCTGGATCGCCAGCCGGTCAATTACATGCCGCTCGGCGTGCCGATCGGCTCCTTCGTGCTGTTTCCGACCCTGAAGCTGGAAACGGGCTACGACTCCAACATCACCGCCGCCAACAACAACGAGAAGGAAAGCTGGCTCTTCACGGTCCGGCCGGCCTTCGACCTGCAGTCGGACTGGGTGCGCCACTTCCTCGCCTTCGACGGCTATTTCGAAAGCACCAGCTACGCCCGCTACAGCAATGCGGACTATGAAAACTACGCCGCCGGCGCGCGGGGCCGCATCGATGTGACCAGCGACTTCAACATTGGCGGCTACGCACGCTACGCCCATCTCAACGAATTGCCGGGCGACGACGAGACGAATGTGAACAATCTCGGCGATCCGCTGCCTTACGAGCAGGTGACGGCGGGCGTCAGCTTCGACAAGCAGTTCAACCGCATGTGGGCGACGGGCGGCTTCGATTTCCGCTACCGCGACTTCGACGACTGGCTGAACGGGCAACCTTCCGACCAGTCCTACCGCGACGGCAGCGACTACAAATTCGCCGGGCGAGTCGGCTATGAGCTCAGCCCGCTCACCAGCCTGTTCGTCGGCGGGTCCTATCAGTGGTTCGATATGCAGGACTCGGACTACAACGCCTCCGAGTATAAAGTCATCACCGGTGTCCAGATCGAGCCCTCGCGGCTGACGCGCGGCGAGGCGTTCATCGGCTATTACGACTGGGCCTCGGAGAACGGCTATCTTTCCGGCAGTTCCGGCCTGACCTTCGGCGCGAACCTGCAATGGTTCGTGTCGCCGCTGCTGACCGCCACCTTCACCGCGGGACAGCAGGTGCTGACCTCGAATTACGAATTCGCCGGCGTCACCGGCTCGGCGGTGGTGAGTTCCTCGGCCGGGGTGAGGCTCGACTACGAATTCCGCCGCAACATCGTCGTGTCGGGCTGGCTTTACTATCTGAATCAGGACTATGACGAGTTTCCCCGCGTCGACAACCAGTATGTCATCGGCGCCGAGCTGAGATACTCCATCAATCGCTTCGCAACCGCCAAGATCAATTATTCGTACACGGATTTCGACACCAACTTCAACAACATAAACGGTGCCGAGAATTACGTCCGAAACCTGGTCCTCGCCGGCGTCACGCTCGCCTATTGATCGCCGACCGGTCCGGGCGCGAGGCTTGTGCGGGCGCCCACTCCTGTTAGGGTGCCCGGCTCGCGCCACCGTCCTGACGGCCTCATGAGTTTCGGGCTCGGCATGTTTTTCTCCCGCTTCCGCGCCGCCTCGCCCAGGCCGACGGCGCGCATTCCCGAGGGCACGCGCGTCTACGCCATCGGCGACATCCACGGACGGCACGATCTGCTCCGCACCCTGCTCGCCGCCGTCGCCGCCGACAGGACCGGCCATCACGGCGCCTGCCACATCGTCTTTCTGGGCGACTACATCGATCGCGGCGACGACAGCGCGGGAGTGGTGGCACGGCTCGCCGACAGCCATGGCGGCGGCGGCGCGGATACCTGCATCTGCCTGATGGGCAACCATGAAGCCACGCTTCTGGCCGCGCTGGCCGGCGAGGCCGGGTGGGAGGCGTGGCTGCGCATGGGCGGCGCGGAAACGCTGTTTTCCTACGGCATCTCGGCCCGAAGCTTCACCGGCCCCGACCGCGACGAGCGGCTGCGCGAGGCGACGCTCGCCGCCATTCCCGAAGCGCATCTCGACTTCCTGCGCGGGCTTCCGGCCAGCACCGAGATCGGCGACTACTTCTTCTGCCATGCCGGCATCCGGCCCGGCATCCCGTTCGACCGTCAGTCGCCCGACGACCTCATCTGGATCCGCGACCCCTTCCTCCAGTCCCCGCGCGACCACGGCAAGCGCGTCGTGCACGGCCATACGCCGGTCATGGAGGTGGAGATGCACGCCAACCGCATCAATGTCGACACCGGCGCCTATCTCACGCACCGCCTGTCCTGCGTCGTGCTCGAAGGCGAGGCGGCACGGGTGCTCCACACATGAAGGCCCCGTCCGAGGCCCGCCGCACGTCGCGCCCCCCCGCAGCCGGCTCCGAACGCCCGTCGGCCTTCCTGTCGCGCCGCACTGGGGCGGAGACCTACAACGATCTGGTCTTCATCGGCCTCGTGCTCGGCCTCGCCTGGGTGCCCCTGCTGCTCGGCAGCAACCGCCTCGTCGCCTGGGGCGTCAACGCGGTGCTGTTCGCCCTGCTGCTCATGCTGTTCGAGGCCGGACGGCTCGTCAGCGGCGCCCGCCATCCGGTTGCCCCGCGCCGCCTGTGGTGGGCATTGCTCCCGGCAGGCGCGCTGGTCGGCTGGATCGTGTTCCAGCTCTCGCCCTGGTCGCCACCGGCCTGGCACAACCCGTTCTGGCAGATGGCGGGCGAGACGCTGCAGGCCGTGCCGGGGGCGGCTCCGGTGGCGGGCGCAATCTCCGTCACCCCGGATGCCGGCCTGCGCGGGCTGGTCGTGCTGCTCACGAGCGCGGCGGCCTTCTACCTCGCCCTGCAGCTGTGCCGCGACGGACGGCGGGCGGACCTGTTCCTGCGCGCCCTCGTGGTCATCGCCGTCGGCTACGCGCTGTTCGGCCTGCTCCAGCACACGCTGGCGCCCCGCATGCTGCTGTGGTTCGAACGGCAGGCTTATGTCGGGCAGCTGACCTCCACCTTCGTCAACAAGAACAGCTACGCGACCTATGCCGGCCTCGGGCTGATCGCCGCCATCGGGCTGCTGATAGATGTGTACCGGCGCGCCGGAGGGCGACGCGCGCTGCCGCTGGCGGTCCGCGCCACCGCCTTTGTCGAGACGACGCTCCGATCCGCCCTGCCGGTGCTCGCCGGTGCCGGAATCGTCGGCGTCGCGCTCGTGCTCACCGTGTCGCGGGCGGGGTTCATCGCAGGCGCCGCGGGCGTGCTGGCGCTGATCCTGCTGGCCCTCGCCTCCACCCGACGGCGCTGGCTGGTCCTCATTCTCGCGATCCCGGTACTGGCGGTGCTGCTCGCCACGCTGGCGGTGTTCGGCGACGATCTCGGCGACCGCTTCGCCCTGTCGGGCGCCGGCGATCCGCGCTGGGCCGTGGCGGCGCGCACGCTGGACGCGGTGCGGGACGCGCCGCTGACGGGCTTCGGCTATGGCAGCTTCGAGCGCATGTTCGCGGTCTATCGCGGTGCCGAGGCCTTCTCGCCCTGGCATCGCTGGGACAAGGCCCACAACACCTATATCGAACTCGTGTTCGAACTCGGTCTTCCAGCGGCCCTGCTGCTCGCGGGTCTCGTCGCGGCGCTGCTGGCGGCGACGCTCGCCAACATGCTGCGCCGGGAGAATCCCCATCCGGTCAGCCTCGTCGCGCTCGCCGCCAGCGTGACCGTTCTCTCCCACGCGGCGTTCGACTTCAGCCTGCAGATACAGGCGGTGGCCATCACCTATTGGGCGATGGTCGGGGCCGGCCTCGCACAGAGCTGGAGCCGGCGGATCGACACCGCCGCCTGAGGCGGGCGCCGGAGCGCGCGGTCAGAACAGCCGCTCACCGACCCGCACGATATCGCCGGGCAGCACCATGGTCGTGGTGGTGACGGGATAGGAGTATTCCTGGGTCTGGCCGGCACGGCGGATGGTCACCGTGGAATCGTTGGCCCGGTAGGTGAAGCCGCCCGCCACGGCCACGGCGCTCATGATGTTCATGCCGTTGCGATAGGGATATTCGCCGGGCTTGGAGACCTCGCCGATGATGTAGAAGGGCCGGTACTGAAGAACCTCGATATTCACCCGGGGATCGCGCATATAGCCGCCGGCCAGCTTCTGGGTGATGGCGTTCTCCAGCCCGTGCGCCGTCTCGCCCTGCGCCTTGATGTTGCCGATCAGCGGCACCGAGATGAAGCCGCCGGAATTCACCTCGAACTCGCCGGACAGTGTCGGTTCGTTGAACACGGTCAGCCGCAGCTTGTCGCCGGTGCCGAAGACATATTCGGTGGCGGTGGCAGCATCCGCGGCCGGCGGCGGCGCGCTCGGCGCCGTCGCGCAGCCGGCCAGCGACAGAAGCAGCGGCACGACGACCAGCATCAGCCTTGCGGGGCCCATGCTCTTCCAACGACCAACGCTCATCTAGCTCTCGAACTCCCGTCTTGGGCCAGCGCCCACCCTATCCTGCCCGGGCGAGGCGCTCGTCAATGAACGTCTTGATCCGGCTTTCGAACACATCGCGGCTGAAGCGCGCCACATGGGCGCGGTAGTCCTCGGGCGAGCCTTCGACGCCGCCCGCCTCGAAACGCTGCACCGCATCAATGATGGCATCCGCCGTCTGCTGATGGAACAGCAGGCCGGTTTTTCCCTCGATCACCGTCTCCTTCGCCCCGCCCCGCGCGAAAGCCAGAACCGGACGTCCGCTCGCCATCGCTTCCAGCGGCACGATGCCGAAATCCTCGACGCCGGGAAACACCAGCGCCCGGCAGCGCGCGAGATGGCGCTCCATTTCCGCGTCGCTGACGGCGCCCAGGAAGCGGATGCCGGGCCCGGCCAAGCGCTTCAGCTGCGCGCTGGCGCCGTCGCCGATGATGTCGAGGCGGCGCCCCATGCGGTTGAACGCCTCGATCGCCAGCTCGATCTTCTTGTAGGGGGTGATCTGGCCAGCGCAGAGATAGGCATCGCCCACCGTCGCGGCGGGGGCGAAGCGGCCAAGATCGACCGGCGGATGGATCACCGTGGCCTCGCGGCGGTAGAATTTGGCGATGCGCTGGGCGACATAGGCGGAATTGGCGATGAAGGCGTCGACCCGCGCGGCGGTCGTCACGTCCCACTGCCGCAAGCCGGGCCCGAAGAGCGACATGGCCAGCCGCGTGAGCCGGCCGGAGGCGG
>JAEYTJ010000198.1 GCA_023434095.1 Pseudomonadota bacterium
CTCGGCTCCAAGGGCGGCGCGGGCCAGCCGGGCTTCGAGGTGGTCACCCTCAACATCGACACCCGCGATGCGGCCAAGCCGAAGGCGTTCTTCGAGGAGACGGGGCTGAAGCAGCTCGCCCTCTACACGGATCCGAAGGCACAGGCCTTTCAGGATCTGCGGGTGGTGGGCCGCGGCTTCGGCCTGCCGACCACCATGCTGATCGACGCCAAGGGCTGCGAGCTCGGCCATATCGCCGGTCCGGCGGAATGGGCGAGCCCGGACGCGGTGGCGCTGGTGAAGCAGGCGCTGGCGGCGACGGGCAAGGCGCCCTAGGGCGCGTGCGCCGGAGGCTCCGTCATGCCGAGGTGCCGGCCGCAGGCCGGCCTCGAAGCACGCAGGGCCGGGCGGCTGTCTCGCCGGGCTTAGGGGCGGCAGCGTTCTGCGTCCTTCGAGGCCCGGCGATGCCGGGCGCGTCAGGATGACGGAGGGTTTCGCTGGCGGGCACTGCTGTGCACCTTCCTCGCCCCTCCGGTTCTGACCACCTTCGTCATGCTGAGGCGCCGGCCGCAGGCCGGCCTCGAAGTCGGGCCGCTGTCTCGCCGGGCCTAGGAGTGGCAGCCTTCTGCGTCCTTCGAGGCCCGGCGATGCCGGGCGCCGCAGGATGACGGGCCGGGCGCACCGGCCGGCCATCTTCGCGTCGAAACCGGGTGGCGCGCCACCGTGGGAAGGACTAAAAGGCCGCACCACCCCGCAGGAGCGTGCCATGTCCGCGTCGAGCCCCGTCCACCGCACCGGGCTCGCCACCTCGGTCGGCGGCCCGCTGCCGATGGCCCCCTCGGACTGGGGCGCGCTGGCGGTGCTGGCCTTGATCTGGGGCGGCTCCTTCTTTTTCGGCAAGGTGGCGATCGCGGAGATTCCCCCGCTGACGATGGTGCTGACCCGCGTCGCCATCGGCGCGCTGGCGCTGTGGATCATCGCCCGGGCGCGCGGCGTGCACCTGCCGCTGAACCGGCATCTGGCGGGGGAGTTTCTGCTGCTGGCGGTGATCGCCAACATCATCCCGTTCGGGCTGATCGCCTGGTCGCAGCAGCATCTGCCGAGCGGGCTGTCGTCGATTCTCAACGCGGCGACGCCGCTGTTTACGGTGCTGGTGGCGCAGGCCTTCACCCATGACGAGAAGTTCACCCTCGGCAAGCTGATCGGCGTCAGCCTCGGCTTTGTCGGCGTGGCGGTGATGATGGGGCCGGCGCTGCTCGGCCAGCTCGGCGGGCATCATCTGCCGGCGCAGCTCGCCGCCATCGGGGCGACGGTGTCCTATGGCTTCGCCGCCGTCTATTCCCGGCGCTTCCGCCATCTGCCGCCGCTGGGCGTCGCCATGGCGCAGCTGGCGAGCTCCACGCTTCTGCTGCTGCCTCTGGTGGCGCTGCTCGACCGGCCCTGGCAGCTGCCGGTGCCCTCGCTGCCGGTCATCGGCGCACTACTCGGGCTTGGCGTGCTCTCCACCGGGCTGGCCTATATCCTGTATTTCCGCATCGTCGCCCGCAACGGGGCGACCAACATCTCGCTGGTGACGTTCCTCGTGCCGGTGAGCGCCATCCTGCTCGGCGCGCTGGTGCTGGGCGAGGCGCTGGAGCCGCGCGAATTCGCCGGCTTCGCCCTCATCGCGCTGGGGCTGGCGGCGATCGACGGGCGGCCGGCACGATGGCTGCGGGGGAAGCTGGGGTAGGGGGCAGCACCCGCCTGCGTCCTTCGAGGCCCGGCGATGCCGGGCGCCTCAGGATGATGTGGGACGCATTCTTGCCACGTCATTGCGTGACCGCTTCCCGGGATCGACACCCTTGCTCGTCATGCTGAGGTGTCGGCCGTGGGCCGGCCTCGAAGCTGCACGGCCGTGCCGCTGTCTTGCTGGCGCCCAAAGGCTGCAACCGTCTGCGTCCTTCGAGGCCCGGCTTTGTCGGGCACCTCAGGATGACGGGGGCCGGGCGGGCGGAACCGGTCTCATTCAGCGTATCGGCGTGCCCCGCCTCTAGCGGGTCGGCACCGGCTTTTCGCCGCGATAATCGTAGAAGCCGCGCTGGGTCTTGCGGCCGAGCCAGCCGGCCTCGACATATTTCACCAGCAGCGGGCAGGGGCGGTACTTGGAATCGGCCAGCCCCTCATGCAGCACCTGCATGATGGAGAGGCACGTATCCAGCCCGATGAAATCGGCCAGCTGCAGCGGGCCCATGGGGTGGTTCGCGCCGAGGCGCATGGCGGTGTCGATGGCGTCCACCGAGCCGACGCCCTCATAGAGCGTGTAGATCGCCTCGTTGATCATCGGCAGCAGGATGCGGTTGACCATGAAGGCGGGGAAATCCTCCGCCACCGCATAGGTCTTGCCCAGCCGGGTGATGAACGCCTTCGACAGCTCGAAGGTCTCGTCCTCGGTGGCGATGCCGCGCACCAGCTCCACCAGCTGCATCAGCGGCACCGGATTCATGAAGTGAATGCCGATGAAGCGCTCCGGCCGGTCGGTGGAGGCGGCGAGCCGGGTGATGGAGATGGAGGAGGTGTTGGTGGCGAGGATCGCCTCGGGCTTCAGGAACGGGCAGATGGAGGAGAAGATGCGGCGCTTGATCTCTTCCTTTTCCACCGCCGCCTCGATGACGAGGTCGACGTCGGCGAGGTCCGGGGCCTGGTCGGTGCCGTGGATGCGGTTCAGCGCCGCCTTCTTCTCGTCCTCGCCATAGAGACCCTTGGCGACCTGCCGCGACATGTTGCCGTTGATGGTGGCGAGGCCGGACTTGATGCGGTCGGCTTCGAGGTCGTTCAGCACCACGTCATAGCCGGCGAGCGCGCACACATGCGCGATGCCGTTGCCCATTTGGCCGGCGCCGATAATGCCGATACGCTTGATCTCGAAAGCCATTGCTGCGTCCGTTCTGCCCCTGCGGAGGCGGCAGTATAGTGTCCCGTCAGGCTTTTGCCTTAGCTATTTCGGCCTTGAGCTGCGGCACGATCTCGAACAGATCGCCGACCAGCCCGTAATCCGCGACCTGGAAGATCGGCGCGTCCTCATCCTTGTTGACGGCGACGATGACCTTGGAATCCTTCATGCCGGCAAGGTGCTGGATAGCGCCTGATATGCCGAGCGCGACATAGAGATCGGGCGCCACGACCTTGCCGGTCTGGCCGACCTGCCAGTCATTCGGGGCGTAGCCGGCATCCACCGCGGCGCGCGAGGCGCCGACCGCCGCGCCGAGTTCATCGGCCAGCGGCTCGACAATGGCGTGGAACTGCTCGGCCGAGCCGAGCGCGCGGCCGCCGGAGACGATGATGCGGGCGGCGGAAAGGTCCGGGCGGGCGCTGGCGGCGATTTCCTCGCCGAGGAAGCTGGCGCCGGCGACGGGTGCGGCGGCCCCAACGGTGCGGATCGGCGCGGCATTGCCCTCGCTGGCGGCGGCGAAGGAGGCGGTGCGGATGGTCAGCACCTTGGTGGCATCGGTGGCGCGCACCCGCTGGATGGCGTTGCCGGCATAGATCGGCCGGTCGAACGTGTCGGGCGCGACGACGGCGATGACGTCGGAGACCTGCATCACGTCGATCAGCGCGGCGATGCGGGGCATCACGCTTTTGCCGAAGGCGGTAGAGGGGGCGACCAGCGCGCCATAATCCTTGGCCAGCGCCACGCCCAGCGCCGCCACCGGCTCGGCGAGGTGGTGGGCATAGGCGGCATCGTCGGCCAGCAGGACCTCGGCGACGCCGGCCAGCTTGGCGGCGGCTTCGGCGGCGGGGCGGGCATTGGCGCCGGCCACCAGCACATGCACCGGGGCGCCGAGCGCCAGGGCGGCGGTCAGCGCACGGGCGGTGACCGGGTTCAGGCTCGCATCGTCATGTTCGGCGAACAGCAGGGTGGCCATGGTCAGAGTACTCCGGCCTGCTTGAGATGGCCGACCAGCTCGGCCGCGGACGCCACCTTGATGCCGCCGGTGCGGCCGGCGGGCTCGGTGGTGGAGAGGATTTCGAGCCGGGGGGAAAGATCGACGCCGAGCTCGGCGGCGCTCTTCTCCTCGATCGGCTTCTTCTTCGCCTTCATGATGTTGGGCAGCGAGGCGTAGCGCGGCTCGTTGAGCCGCAGATCGGTGGTCAGCACCGCCGGCAAAGCGAGGCGCAGCGTCTGCAGGCCGCCGTCGATCTCGCGGGTGACGTCGATGGCGCCGTCGCCGACGACGACCTTCGAGGCGAAGGTCGCCTGCGGCCAGCCGAGCAAAGCGGCCAGCATCTGGCCGGTCTGGTTGCAGTCGTCGTCAATGGCCTGCTTGCCGAGGATGACGAGGGACGGACCCTCGCTCGCGACCAGCGCCTTGAGCAGCTTGGCGACGGTGAGCGGCTCGACGCCCGCTTCCTCCGTCTTCACCCAGATGCCGCGGTCGGCGCCCATGGCGAGCGCGGTGCGGATGGTCTCGTCGGTCTTCACCGGGCCGATGGAGACGGCGACGACCTCGGTCGCCTTGCCGGCCTCCTTGAGGCGCAGCGCCTCTTCGACGGCGATCTCGTCGAAGGGGTTCATCGACATCTTGATGTTGGTCAGTTCGACGCCGGAGCCGTCGGCCTTGACGCGGATCTTGACGTTGTAGTCGACCACCCGCTTCACGGGCACGAGGATCTTCATCACCTGTCTCCCCCGGGCAGGGGTCGCGACCCCGCCTCTGGCAGCCGTTGAGGCAGGCGGCGCCGCCTGCCAAGGTCGCGCAAGGAGCCGGGAGAGGCACTTGGGAGCGGGAGCCTGGGGGACGGGAGCGGCCTGCGAAAAGCGCCGGCAAACTAGGATTCGGCCCCGGCACTGTCAACGCTGACCGCTGCGTGCACGGCGCCCGCCTACACCGGCGGACGGCCGTCCGGCGTGCCGTCGCGCGTCATCACCCAGAGCGGCACCCCCGGCCGGCGCAGGAAGACGATGAGCACCGCGCCGGCGACGAGCCCGGCAATATGCGCCCACCACGCGGTTTCCTCGTCGCCGGACTGGAACAGGCTCCAGACCTGGAAGGCGATCCAGGCGCCGAGCGGCCAGATGGCCGGCACCCGCAGCGGCACGCGCAGGAACATCAGCACCCAGATGCGCACATTGGGGTGCAGCATCAGATAGGCGCCGACCAGCCCGGATATCCCCGCCGAGGCGCCGACCAGCGGCGAGGCCGAATCAGGCACGGCGAGGGAATGGGCCAGCCCGCCGGCCACCCCGCACAGCACATAGAACAGCAGGAAGCGGGCATGGCCGAGCGCGTCCTCGACATTGTCGCCGAACACCCAGAGGAAGGCCATGTTGCCGCCGAGATGCAGCCAGCCGCCATGCAGGAACATGTAGGTGACGAGGGTCAGCTCCGCCGGGAGGCGCACATATTCCTGCGGCAGCACCGCCGCATGGGTGACGACGGCGGGAATGGCGCCGAAGCCGAAGGCGGAGGGGATGTCGAGCTCGGCCCGGTAGCCGTGCTGCACCAGCACGAAGACCAGCACATTCACCGCGATCAGCGCCCAGGTGACATAGGCGTGGGTGATGCCTTCCAGCGGGTTGTCGTCGTTGAACGGGATGAGCATGGCGCGGGCACAGCGAATCGCGAAAGCGGCGCGGGTCGCGGCGCGGCATCACATTGCTCTGCCGCGCGGGAAAATACCATCACGCCGGCGTCTTCTTCCGAGCGACGCCTCCGCTCACTCCCGCCCCGCCGCCGGCACCCAGAGCACGTCACCGGCCTCGCCCTCACCCGCCGCGCGGGCATTGGCGAGGCGGCTCATGACGAAGAGCAGGTCGGAGAGCCGGTTGAGATATTTCACGGCGTCCGGCCCGACGAATTCGCCCAGCGTCGCGGACAGCTCCACCGCCATGCGCTCGGCGCGGCGGCAGACCGTGCGCGCGACATGAAGATGCGCCGCCGCCGGGGTGCCGGCCGGCAACACGAAGGAGCGCAGCGGCTTCAGCCCGGCGTTCAGCGTGTCGATGTCGCGCTCCAGCTTGTCGACCTGCGCGGCGACGATGCGCAGCGGGGTGTAGCCGAGGTCCTCGCCGGTTTCCGGCGTCGCGAGATCGGCGCCGAGGTCGAACAGATCATTCTGGATACGCGCCAGCACCGCGTCGATGTCGGCCAGCGCCGGGTCCGCGCCGGTATGCAGCCGGGCGACGCCGATCACCGCATTGGTCTCGTCCACCGTGCCATAGGCGGCGACGCGCGGATCGTATTTCGGCCGCCGCTCGCCGGTGCCGAGCGCGGTGGTGCCGTCGTCGCCGGTGCGGGTGTAGATGCGGTTGAGCACGACCATGGAGACCCTCTCAGCCCTGATGCATCAGGATGATGGTGAGCAGCACGAAGCACAGCGCCACCGCCTGCAGCAGCACGCGCCACTGCATCAGCTTCTGTGAGACGAGGGGCGAACCGCCGCGCGCCATGTTGGCGAGGCCGAGGAACAGCACCAGCGCGACCGAGCCGAGGGCGATGGGCAGGACGACGAATTTGGCGATGGTGACGAGGTCCATCGAAATCTCCGGTGGCGCCCGCGCGCAGGCGCTCAGTTCAGGGCCACGATGGCCGCGTTCAGCGAGGTGGCATAGGACACCCAGGCGAGATAGGGAACCAGCAACCAGGCCGCGATGCGGTCGATGCGCAGGCACGCCCCGATGGTGGCGGCGATGGCGAGCCACAGCGCCGCCACCACGACGAGCGCCGCGCCCGGCGCTTCCAACCCGAAGAAGATGGGCGACCACACGGCGTTGAGCGCCAGCTGGACGAGCCACAGACCGATGGCGCGGCGCCGCTCCGGGGAGGGCGCGTGCAACTGCCACAGCCGCCAGAGCGCGACGGCCATGAGCACATAGAGCGTGGTCCAGGCGATGGGGAACGCCCAATCCGGCGGGGTCCAGGACGGCTTTGCGAGGCCGGCATACCAGGTCGGGATCTTCGGCGTGGTGGCCAGCGAGCCGAGGGCCCCGACCGCGAGGCAGAGGCCGACGGCGAGGACGAGGCGAAAGAAGGACAGGGTTTTCATGGCGCTCCTTCGGGTCGGATGGGGCGGGCTATCCTTGCACGGCGCGCAGAGCAATACGCATGGCGCGGCGACCGGTTCACCCCGGCTCGGCGGCGGGGCGCGGTGCGGGGGCGTGCGGCTGCGGCGCCCGGGCGGCGAGGTCGCGGAAGGCTCTGGACGCCCCATCGAGCCGGGCGGTCCATTCCGGGTCCGGCCGCTGCCCCGCAGTGATGGCGTGATAGGCCTGCAGCAGGGCGGCGATGGAGAGGGGTTCCAGCAGCGCCGCCTTCAGAGCCCAGGCGGCGACGAAGGCGAAGCCGACGCCGACGCCGGACATTACACCCGGCAGCGCGTAGGCGAGGCCGATGGCCGGGCTAAGCAGCAGGGCGAAGATCAGCGCCGTCGCCGCATATTCGAACAGGGCGATGAACACCGCGTTGCGGATCAGCGGGCCGGCATTCTGAGCGTAGAGCACCAGCGCGTCGCGCGCCGCCTCCGCGGGGAACTTGGCGCCGCGGCGGATGATGACGGCGAGGATGATCTCGTCGACAAGGCCGAGCGCCACCTTCAGCACCGCATCGATGAACGCGTTCAGCGCCTGGGAGCCGGGAATCCAGAAGGTGAGCAGGTTGAGCAGCCCAACGAGCGCCCGCACCGTACCGCGGATCAGCAGGTCGAGGGCGAACAGCACGTTCACCTCGACGAAGCGCGCCTTCACCGTGGCGAGGGCGTAGTCGATCTGCGCCCGGCCGCCGGGCAGGCTTCGACCCTGCAACAGCGCGTCCATCGCCGCGACATGGCCGGCCTTGATGAGATAGACCAGATATTGCCGCAGCATCAACAGCATGCCATAGCCGAGGCCCACGCTCCCGAACGCGCCGACCATCGCGCCGATGAGCGGGCCGTCGCCGGCAAAGGCGAGACCGACGGCGTAGCCGGTGGCGGCCCCCAACCCGATACCCAGCACCAAGCCGACGGCAATGGCGGCATAGACGACGAGGCGCAGCAGCACGAAGGGCCAGGTGCGCAGCACCAGCCCCAGCGTGGTCGCCACCGAGAAATCCCACATGAGCGCGCGCCCGCAAAAACCCCGCCGCCGGAAGCCGGCGGCGGGGCAATGGTAATCCTCTTCGGGGCTTCGGCGAAACCGCCGGCTCAGGCGGCCAGATGCTTCTCGATCTCGTAGACCGGGAGCTTGACCATGTCGCGGTCGACCTCGGCGGCGATGACGTCCTGCACCGCCTTCGACAGATGCGGGCGCAGCGCGCCGAGGGCGCGCGGGGCGGCGACGATGACCAGCGACTTCACCTCGCCCCCCGCCACGGCGGTCTCCAGCCGGGCGGCGACCTGCCGCATGAAGGCGCGCTCGCCCTCTTCCTGCCAGTCGGTGGGCTCGACCGAGGAGCGGGCCGAGCCGACGGACTGGTGCACGCGGCCCGGCTGGTCGGTGCCCTGCTCGCGGGTGGGCGGATTTTCCTGCTCGTGCACCTCATGGGTGCGCAGATTGGGGAAGGTGGCGTCTCCCTTGTTGCACAGGATCAGCGCCTTGCGCCCGTCGCAGACGACGACCCACGCGCCTTCCTCGATCCTGATCTTGTCGTAGCTGGTGCTCATCCGGGCCTCCTTGCCTTCTCAACTCACCACGCCATTGGGCACCCGGCCGGGGCCGGTGCGCCTTGACCTTGGTCAAGCGGTGAAAGCCGGGGGAGGTTCCGCGTGCTCTAGAGCCGGCCTTCGCGGGCGCGGCGGATGGCGGCGTTGAGTTCGCCGCCATACACAAAGATGGAGGCGGTGGTGTAGAGGAAGACCAGCGCGATCATGACCGAGGCGAGGCCGGCATAGGTGGTGACGTAATTGCCGGCGAATTCGGCGAGATAGCGCCCGAAGGCGGCGCCGGCGGCCAGCCACAAAGCGAGCGTCACCAATATGCCCGGCGCCACCTGCGAGAGCGTGCGCCGCCCCGCCGGCAGCCACATATGCGCCACGACAAGCGCCACGATCAGGATCACCGAGGTGGCGGCGTAGCGCAGGAAGGTGATGACCCAGCCGAACGGTTCCAGCGCCGGCACGTAGCGCACCGCCGCCAGCCAGAGCACCGGGCCGAGCACCACGAGGAAGGACAGCGCCAGCAGCCCGGCGGCGCCGACCACGACATAGCCGATGGATTCGAGGCGCAGCCAGTACCAGGCGCGGGCCTCGCGCATGCCATAGGCGCGGTTGAGCCCGATGCGCAGGCTCTCGATGCCGTTGGAGGAGAAGTAGATCGCCAGCACCACACCGATGGTCAGCACGTCGGTGCGCACCTGGGTGAGCACGTTGCGGATCTCGCGGCCGATCGGGTCCGCCACCTGGGAAGGCCAGGCCTCCAGCATCAGCTGTACCGTCTCCTCGGCGAGGTTCTTGAAATCGAAGAACGCCGCCAGCGCGGTGACGAAGATGAGGAACGGGAACAGCGACATCAGCGCCGACAGGGCGATGTGGCTGGCGATCGCCCAGCCATCATCCTCGACGAAGCGCCAGAAGGCGTCCCAGGCAATGTCGAAGGCGCGAAACAAGAGCGGCGGTCTCCTCGCGGATGCGCCTCAACGGGCGGGCATTCCGCCGTGACATCGGATGCCCGCGCGCAAATGGCAAGCCTCGTGGGCGCGATATGGTAAAGAGCGGCGGCCATTGCCATTTGCTTTTGGCGCCCGGCCGCCGCTTCGTGGTAGAGAGGGCGCCCGCTTTTAGCGCCCCTGAATTCGAACGGGTGACATCATGACCGCCTCCTCCGCCCTGCGCGACGCCACCGCCACCGCCCGCGCCGTTCGTGCGCCGGCGCCGCGCGTGCCGGAGAGCGCGGGCGAGGACGTGCACGCGGTGATGGCGGCCATCGGCCAGCGCGCCCGTGCCG
>JAEYTJ010000205.1 GCA_023434095.1 Pseudomonadota bacterium
TTGTCGCGCCACAGCGTGCCGGGTGGAAGATTGGCGGGCTTCACGTCGCGTGGCATCACATCGACGAAAAGCGCGGCCTTGGCGCGCCAGAGCCGCTCGGCCTCGGCGGTGTCGATCACCCGGGCGCCCTTGAGCGTTGCTGGCGTCGGGGCCCGGTACTCGTCCATGCGGTAGCCCGCCGGCTCGGGGACGGCTTCGTCGCCGCGCCCGGTAACAGGCGCGAACACGTAGAGGACGGCGGCGAGCCCGGCCATGCCCAGCCAGGCCAGTCGGCGGAGGGTGGGATCGGGCCGATAGCGCTTCACCGCCGCCTCCTCCGGGTTTACGGCGCCGCCTGGATCGGGCGGTCCTGGCTGTCGAGAAGGGGCACGCCATAGTCGAGCAGGATGCGGTTGATGGCGCCCTGCTCCTGCGTGATGAAGCCGTTGAGCTGGTGCTTCCAGTTCAGCTCGCCCGGGCGGATGCCGAAGGTGATGCGGTAGATGAGCGAGGGATCGCCCTTCTCCTTCACCAGCGGCACGACGGAAAGCGGCACGTCCGACTTCTTGGCGTAGTAGCCACCGATGGGACCCCACAGGATGCCCGCATCGATCTCGCCGTCGTCGATGTCGGCGATCATCGCCTCCGCCGGGCTGTCGAAGCGGCGGTCCACCATCAGCGCGTAGGGCCGCGCCAACGGCATGAGGCCGTTGCGGGTCAGGAGATCGCCAGGAGGCGTGCCGGCAATGACGCCGATCCGCCTGCCCTTCAGGCGCGGATCCTCCAGCGTATCGACGCCGGCCAGATCGCTGTCTTTCTTGGTGATCAGCACCCAGGCGGAGCGGTAATACGCGTTGGTATTGAGGATCGGATCGCCGGCCGCGACATAGCCCATCACCACATCGCAGCGCTTGGCACCGAGCGTCATGCGGTAGAAACCCGTCGCCTGCGGGAACCACGTGTAGTCGAGGGCGAGGCCGAGCTTCTCCGCCATCAGTTCGGCGATCTTGTTCTCGAAACCCTCCCCTTCCTCATTGGTAAAGGGCATGTTGGCCGGGTCGGCACAAACGCGCAGCGTCGAGCGGTCGACGAGATCGGCCACCTGCGCCGACGCGGCGAGGGGGAAGGCGGCGAGGGTGGCGAGCGTCACGAACACCGCGACGCCCCTCCCCTTCCGGCGCGCCGAGCGATCGACATGTCCCGGCTGCGCCACATCCGCCATGGGATCAGCTCGGCCGTCCGAAGCACTGGTTTTCATTTGCCGTATACGCCTTGGTCTTGTCCTCGCGCTTGCTGGGACGCTCGCGGCCGAGCGCGCCGTCCGCGCGGGCCTTGAGATAGACGTAGATGTCGTCGAGATAGCACATGACGTTCTTGTTCTCGCCGAACGCCGGCATTACCTGGTCTGCCGTGCCGACGCCGATGTTCTGCTTGCCGTTGACGACGATCTCCATGAACTGCGCGTAGGACATGGTCTTGAGCGAGTTGGCCAGCGCCGGCGCGTAGCTGGAACCCATGCCGTCGGGGCCGTGGCACACATGGCACTCGGCATGGTAGCGGCGATAGCCGGAATAGGTGTACCAGTCCATCGTGCCGTCGGGCTGGATGTTATAGGTCGGGTCGCCGTCCGGCAGCGTGTACTTGCCGAGGTCGTCCTTTTCCTTCTCGACCGGCGCGGGGGTGGCAGCCGGGGCCGGCTCCTGGGCGTGTACCGGGGCGGGAAGGGACAGGGCGGCCGCCAGGATCAGCGCCGCGGCACCGGCGGACGCCGGCAGCATGCCGGAAACAAACCATCCGCGAACAGGATTCGTCATGAAGCAGTCTCCTCAAGGTGCCGCAGGGGCCGTTCTGGCGTCAGGGCGGGCATCGGCAAGGACGCCGCTCCGCGGCTCGGAATTTTTCTAAGATTCTCATAAAGGCGCTGGTCCCGAGACGTCGGGGCCCGGCGCACCGGATGAACCGGCGGCCAGGCCCCTGTTTCGTCTCGGACAGGCGGGCGCTCCGTGGAGGCCCGCCGTTCCGTGGCTCAGTTCGGCAGCGCGAACACGGTGAGCTGGCCGCCGAGGTTGGTGTAGTTGGACAGGGCGGCATAACCACCCACCGCACCGAGACCGGCGTTCGGATCGGTCAGGCCGGCCGCCAGGCCGATGCCCGCCCAGCCACCGACACCCGACAGGATGGCGATGTACTGCTTGCCCTTGTGCTCATAGGTGGTGACGTTGCCGATGATGCCCGACGGGGTTTTGAACTTGTAGAGTTCCTTGCCCGTCTTGGCGTCAACCGCCTTCAGATAGCCTTCGAGCGTGCCGTAGAAGACCACGTCGCCGGCAGTGGCGAGAGCGCCCGACCACACCGAGAAGGGCTCCGGCAGCGACCAGACGATCTTGCCCTTGGTGTTGTCCCAGGCGATGAAGTTGCCCATGCCGCCATGGCTGTTCGGCGCGGGATACATCGACAGGGTGGCACCGACATAGGGCTGGCCCGCGGTGTAGCTGACGCGGAATGGCTCGTAGTCCATGCAGACGTGGTTGGTGGGCACGTAGAACAGGTTGGTCTTGGGCGAGAACGCGGCCGGCTGCTGGTCCTTGGTGCCGAGCGCCGCCGGGCAGATGCCCTTGGTGTTCACGTCTTCGCCGTTCTGAGCCGTCGAATACTTGGCCACGACCAGCGGACGACCATAGGTCGGGCTGTTCTTGTCCATGTCCACCTTGGTCGCCCAGTTCACCACCGGATCGAACTTCTCGGCGACGAGCAATTCGCCGCTCACACGGTCCAGCGTGTAGCCGAAGCCGTTACGGTCGAAATGGGTGAGCAGCTTGCGCGGCTTGCCGTCGAACTGCTGATCCGTGAGGATCATTTCGTTGACGCCGTCGAAGTCCCACTCATCGTGGGGGGTCATCTGGTAGACCCACTTGGTCATGCCGGTGTCGGCGTCACGTGCGAAAATGGTCATCGACCACTTGTTGTCGCCGGGGCGCTGGGCCGGGTTCCAGGTCGAGGGATTGCCCGAGCCGTAATAGACGAGGTTGGTCTCGGGGTCGTAGGAATACCAGCCCCAGGTGCAGCCGCCGCCGATCTTCCACTGATCGCCTTCCCAGCTCTTCAGCGAGGAATCCTTGCCGATCGGCTTGCCGAGCGCCGTGGTCTTCTCGGGGTCGACCAGCATCTCGCTGTCGGGACCCATGGAATAGCCGCGCCAGATCTGCTTGCCGGTCTTGGTGTCGTAGGCGGTTACGTGGCAGCGCACGCCGAACTCGCCGCCGGAGATGCCGACGATGACCTTGTCCTTCACCGGGAGAACGGTGGCGGTGTTGGTTTCGCCCTTCTTGGGATCGCCGTTGACGACCGACCACTTCTTCTCGCCGGTCTTGGCGTCGAGCGCGACGAGGGTGGTGTCGGCCTGGTGCAGGAAGACCATGCCGTCGGAATAGGCGAGACCGCGGTTGACGGTGTCGCAGCACATGACCGGAATGACGTTCGGGTCCTGCTTGGGCTCGTATTTCCAGATGATGCGCCCGTCATCATTGAGGTCGAGCGCGTAGACGATGTTGGGGAACGGCGTGTGAACGTACATCACGTCGCCGATGATGAGCGGACCGCCCTCATGACCGCGAAGGACACCCGTCGAGAAGGTCCAGGCCACCTGGATCTTGCCGACATTGCCGGCATTGATCTGGTCGAGCTTGGAATAGCGAGTATTGGCGTAGTCGCCGGTCTGGATACCCCATTGCTTGGGATCCTTAATGATGCTGACCAGCCCGTCATTGGCCGATGCAGGCCAAGCATAGAGCGCCGCAGCACCCAGCAGTGCTGTCGCAAGAAACTTGCGCATGCTTATTCTCCTCGTGAACGATCCTCCGGGACCGACCGAATGCACGGACGACCCGCCGCGGCTTGTTTGCCGTCTGACCTTTTTGTCTTCGACAGCGTGTCACGACCGGCTGGAGGGAGAAACAGCCGGATCTCACGGGGGCTTCCCGCCCCAAGCTGGCCTACGAACCGGACCCGGGAACTTCTTCCCGATTGCCGTTGAAGCCGAAGACGAGGTTACGCTAATCCGAATCCCTCGGACTGGCAATAAGAACTCTTATGAGAAATCGCTCTTATTATATTTTTGCTGCAAGAGCGAAAAGATATACAAAATACCACGATCGATCACTGAATTTCCGGTATTTTTACCTCAAGCGTCTGCTGCATTGCAGCAAACTATTCCCATTCCAGTTCGTGGTAGGCGGCGATGGCGTTGCGTGCGTTGAACTCGTCGAAAAGCGCCCATTCCGCACGCTCCGACAGCGCCGCATGGGCGGGCGCCTCGCTCATCGGCCGCCCCTCCTCAAGCAGCTGCCGAATGTCGCGGCGCAACGCCGAGAGATAGCGGCGCTCGGGGTCCGCGCCTGTCGGCCATTCGACACGCGCGGGACCGTGACCCGGCACCGCCCGCGCCACGGGCACCTCCCCCAGCCGCTCCAGCAATCCCAGCCACCCATTGAGGCTGCCGTCGAGCGTCGGGATGTGGCCGACGAACAGCAGGTCGCCCATCACCCACGTGCCGGTCGCCACATCCATGACGGTGAGGTCGTTGTCGGTGTGCGCCGTCGGGTGGGCCCACAGTTCCAGCGCGCGCCCGCCGAGATCGAGAGTGAGACGGTCCTCGACCAGAAGGTCCGGCAGCACGATTCGCGTTCCCGCCCCATCCGCCCCGAGCAGGCGCTCCACCTGGGCGAGATAGGTCTCGGCACGCAGGGAAAGGGCGCGCGGCATCTTGTGGTGGGCGACGAAACGCACGCCGTCCTCGACGAAAGCGGCGTTGCCGAGGGTATGGTCGGGATGCATGTGGGTGTTGACGACGTAGCGCAGCGGCTTGTCCGTCACCGCCCGCACCGCCTCTCGCATGAGGGCGCCGGCGCGGTAGCTGTTGCCGGTGTCGATGACGGCAGCGGCCTCATCGCCGACGATCAGTGTCATATTGGCGATCGCCCCGTTATTGGACGGAGCGATCAGCTCATAAGGCGCGCGGAAGACGTGAACGCCCGGAGCGACGGGCTCCAGCGACAGGGCTTCGCTGGCCGAAATAGGGTCGGCTGACGCGAAGGCGGCTCGGCCGCCGCCGAAGGCCAGAGCCGCCCCGAGGGTGAGCAGGCGACGTCTATCCAGCCGCGACAGCTTTTCCATCGCCGCACCTCATGCGATGCCCCCGAAAGGGGGCCGCGCCGACTACTGCTTGGTGCCGTCGGCGTTGAACTGGGCGAGATAGGCTTCGAGATTGAGACGGTCGGTTTCCTTGGGCAGACCGGCGAACACCATCTTCACGCCGGGCATGTAGCCCTTCGGATTCTCAAGGTAGGAGCTCAGCACTTCCGCCGTCCACACATCGCCCTTGGCGTTGTGCTCCATCAGCGTGTCGGAATATTTGAACCCTTCGACGGAGCCCATCTTGCGGCCGATGATGCCGTTCAGTTCGGGCCCGACCTTGTTCTTGGCATTCTCGCCGACGGCATGGCAGGCCATGCACTTCTTGAAGACGTTGGCACCTTTCTCGGCATCGCCGGCCGGGCTCTGGGCCAGCGCGGCAGTGGTACCGAGAACGAGCAGGGCGGCAGTGGTGACGAAGCGGTTCATGGCGTCCTTCCAGGCGATGATCATTGAACGGCGCCCTTATCCCAGGCGCTTGCGATTGAAGCGCGGATGATAGCGCTACCTTTAGAATGATCCTAGGCGATGAAAGGTCCAGTCCGCCAGCCACGAAACGCCCCGCGCATTTCGTCGCGGGAGCGGCCTGCGTATCGCACGCCACCACGGCATCATCCGAGATCAATGTCATAACACTTCCAGTTGCAGGCCCTCGCCGCTGAAAGGGTCGTCCAGCGAGGCGCAATGGACCATCTGCCAGGCGGCCCAGAGCTCGAACTCAGCGAGAAATGCCGCATCGAGCGCCGCGAGATGGCCGCCCGGCATGACCCTGAACCAGCCTTTCGCATCGGCTTCCGCGAAGAGACTGCCGATATGGGCGGCCGACACCTGGAGGCGGTCGGCGAGATCGCGCCGCCGCAAGGATACCGGCGACGGCGCGCCTTCGAAGCTCTGCGCGTAATGGTTGCCGATGACGGCCGTCAGCAGCGGGTAACCGCAGTCGCGCTGGGCGAAGGAGAGCACGGCGGGAAACGGGTGCAACAGCGTGCCGTGAGCGAGAACATAGGCGGCCGACCGCGCCACGAGATCGCCCAGCGCGTCGGGATCCTCCAGCCGGGCGGCACGGGAGAACGAGGGTCCGGGGGGCGGGACGAGCCGTTCGAGCGCGGCGACGAACAGACGCGGCGAGCGGCCGATCTCACCGATCACCACTGCGGACGGCCTCAACAGGGTAGCGCGACGGTCGGCGGGGTCGGCGTCCACTTCCACCAGCCGTCCGGCCCGGAGCGCCGCGACGAAGCCGGCCGTCTGGCGCGGGCTCACGCCCGACACCTTCTGCAGCGCGGAAAGCGTCGGCGGCGGCCCGCCTCGCCGGCGCCATTGATAGTAATTGTGGATTAGCATGTAGCAGACGAGGTAGCGCCCGAGCTGGTCGAACAGCTTGTAATAGGGCCAGCGCACCCCCGGACCGGTGGCCATCCCGGCGCAGTAATCGGCGACGGCCGGACCGAGGCCGGGATGACGCAGCAGAGCGTCGACGCGCTCGGCAAGGCCCGGCGGCAGTCCCGCCGGCCGGTCGGTGGGCCCGCGCGTTCCCGGCTCCCGCGTCCGTCTCGCCACTCACGATACCTGCAAAGTTTGGGCTGTTTCGCCCACTCGACTTAGAAATACTTGGAACCGACAAGAGATAGGAGGTACTCTGAGCAGGGCGCCTCCGTTGACGGCTGCATGCCGTCATCATCAATCACGGCACGCCCAGGGAGAAACGCCCATGTGCAACGATCACGCCTTTGTCCCATCGCGCCGCATGGCGCTCACCGCCGGCCTCGGGCTCGCGTCGGCTGCCTTTCTCGGCGGCTTGGCGCTGCCTGTGGGTGCCTTCGCGCAGGATGCGCCGCCCAACGCCATCAGCCCTGACGAAGCGCTGAAGCGGCTGATGGACGGAAACGGCCGCTACACCTCAAACGCCCTGAACAATCGCGATTTTTCGGCGGGGCGCGCCGCCCGGGCCAAGGCTCAGTATCCGTTCGCGGGACTGGTGAGCTGCGCCGATTCCCGCGTCGCCCCCGAGCTTGCCTTCGACCAGGGGCCAGGCGAACTGTTCGTCGTCCGCGTGGCGGGCAACTTCGTCAATGACGACGGTCTGGCGAGCCTCGAATACGGCGTGAAGTTTCTGGGCGTGCCGCTCATCATGGTGCTCGGCCATACCAATTGCGGTGCGGTCGACGCGGCGATCAAGGTGGTGAAAGAGAATATCAGCCTGCCGGGGCATCTCGATGAGCTGATCGACAGCATCAAGCCGGCTGTCCAGACGGCGTTGAAGACCAATCCGCAGGATCCGCTCAATGCGGCGATCGTGGAAAACGTGCGCTACAACGTGAAGGAATTGGCCGAGTCGACGCCGATCATCACCGAGTATGTGGCAAACGGAAAGCTGAAGATCGTCGGCGGCGTCTATGATCTCGCCAGCGGCAAGGTCAGCCTCGTCTAGAAGCCTTGCGGGCGGCCCGGCGAACCGGGCTGCCCGTGCCGGCGTTCCTCGGCGCCCGGCCTGCCGCTTCAGATCGACGGGCCGAGATCGACGATGCGCTCATGCGTCACCGCGGGCGGCGCCTCGAAAGTGGGGCCGACAAGGCCGCGCCAGAGCTGGAAATCTTCCGAGTTGCGGAAATCGACCATGTGGTTGTCCAGCGTCTCCCACTGCACCACGAGGCGGTAGACGCTGGGCGTCTCGATCACCTGGTGCAGGGCGACGCCATGGCAGCCCTTGGCCCGCAGGAAAAGCGGCACGGCCTTGGTGACGCCGGCCTCGAAGGCGGCCTCCTCGCCCGGCTTGATCCGCAGTTCGGCAATCTCGATGATCATGCGTCTCCCCAATCGTTCTGACGGCGGCGCTGCCGCAGCGCCCCATCAGGATCACAAGCACGAACGGGCCGCCGCAACAAGGCGGAGGAGGAAGCCTTCTAGTTCATCAGCCCGGCCGCCCGCAGCGCCTGCTCGATGATGCCTTTGATTCGGGGCGCGCTGCCCGCTCCCTCCGGTGAAGCGTTGCCGGCCGGCGCGGAATCCGCGTGCTCCCGCTGGCCGAAAGACCGGGGGCCCTGCGTCCGCAAGGCGGGCGCCAGGCGCCGGCGCGAGGCGGGCTTTGACGAGACCGTCGCGGCCTCATCGGCCCCGATGCCCCAGAAGCGGGCGATCTCGCGCGTCGAGGAAATGCCGACATCCAGCATATAGGGCCCGGGGGCACCGAGGTCGCTGTCCAGCGGGGTGCCGTGACCCATGGCGGCCACCGTGTTCAATTCGATCACCGCCTCGCCCGCGGCGTCGCACCAGACTCGCCGCACCCTGCCACCGGAGACCTCCTCTTGCGCGGGCATCTCGCCAAGGCGATGCACACCCCGCCACTGCGCGGCGATGTCGTCGGCATTGGAGGGCGCCACGGTGTGGTCCGCCATGCCCTGCCATATCGCCACCCGAGGCCAGGGCCCGGTATGCGGCGAGGCCTGCCGCAACAGCGCCCACAGCTCCTCGTCCGACGCGGGCGCCTGCCCGCGCATGCAGTCGAACGCTTCCGGCACGGTGGATGCGCAGCCATAGGCGAGGCCGGCAATCACCGCCCCGCCGGCGAAGACCTCCGGATAGGTCGCGAGCATTACATTGGCCATCGCGCCGCCGGCGGAAAGGCCGGTGACGAAGACGCGGTCGCGATCAAGACCATGGACCCCGATCATCGTCTCGATCATCTGGCGGATGGACAGCGCTTCGCCGCAATCGCGTCGCGCGTCGCCCGGACGGAACCAGTTGAAGCAGAGATTCGGATTATTGCCATGGTGCTGCTCCGGATACAGCAGCGCGAAACCCGCTTCATCGGCCAGGTCCGACCAGCCGGAGCGATGATCGTAGTCACCGGCATTCTGCTTGCAGCCATGGAGCACGACGACGAGGGGAGCCCCCTCCGGCAGGTCGGCCGGGCGGTGGAAATGCGCCCGCAGCCGGCCGGGATTCGAGCCGAAATCGGCAAGCGTCTGGAGCCGGCCGGGCGACGTGTCGCCCATGTAAGGAGCGCCGCGGCGCGCGCCTAAGGCGGCGAGCTGCGCGATGGTGTCCGACATTGTCCGCAAGGGAAATCTCCTGGCTGCGGCGCCCAAAAGCTGAACGGCACGAGGCTAACGCCCCTCCGACCAGATCGTTGCTGCACTGCACAAAAACAAGAGGCCTCGCGCCAGCGTGAGGCGGGCAAACGGGTCAATCGCCTTCGCTGCGCTGATGCTGCGCAAAAAGCCGTTTACTCAGAATGGCATGGACACCCCAGTTTCCATCCACCACCTGGGTTATCCCGAAATCCACTGCTGCCGACATCAGCGCCACCGCCTCGTCTTCGCTCAGCGCCTGCGTCGTCATGAGAAAACGGCGCATTTTGCGGAAGGCGTCGCGCATGGCGAGGTCGAGCGATGATTTTGCATAGACTTCGCTCTGCCCGCTGGCGCCGAACTCGGCGAGGTAGTTCGGGTGGCTGAAGCCGGTCAAGATCCAGTCGTCCAGGGTCTCGATCAGTGGATAGGTCAGGTCGGCGAGCACAGTGCCGGCGATCTCCGCCTTCTTGTGGAGCGTGACGCGAAAGGTGCCTGTCATCGAGCATTCGATCGCCGTGCCCGAAAGCTCGCCATCCCCCTGGGCGGCATGCGGGTCGCCCACCGAGAGCAGCGCGCCGGGAACGGATACCGGGAGGTAGACCGTCGCCCCCTTGCCCAGCCGCCAATTGTCGAGGTTTCCGCCGAAATAGGCCGGCGGCACGGAATCGACGAGTTCCGCCTCGCGCGGTGCCACGGCGACGACACCGAAATGCGGGCGCAGCGGAATCCGCACGCCGTCCAGCACCTTGGTCTGCAGGGCCACCGTCCCGGGCCGCACCAGTACGCCGGGATAGTCGTAGAGCGTGTGCTGAACACCGGACGGGTCGGTCTGCGGCTCCCAGCGATAGGAGTGCAGCGCCCTCGCATAGGG
>JAEYTJ010000212.1 GCA_023434095.1 Pseudomonadota bacterium
GCGTCCCAGCCCGCATCGTCGAGCAGGTCGGCGGCGTGGAAGCTCAGCGGCGCGTCCGGCGGCGCCCCGCCAACGCCAAGCTGGTCGCGCGCCGGCCCTTCGCGCGCCATGTCGCGCAGCGTGGCGCACACCTCATGGCCGGCCCGCAGCAGAGCGAGGATCACATAAGCGGCGATGAAGCCGGAACCGCCGGTGACGAGAACCCGTGCCATCACGCCTCCCCGCTGCCGGGCACGGCCGCGCCCAGTATCTTGATCGCCGCGCAGGCCGCGCCGAAGCCGTTGTCGATGTTCACGGTCACCACACCCGGCGCGCAGCTCGCCAGCGCCGAGGTCAGCGCCGCCTTGCCGCCCTCGGCGACGCCATAGCCGACAGAGGTCGGCACGGCGACGACGGGCGCCGCGACAAGACCGCCGAGCACGCTGAACAGCGCCCCCTCCATGCCCGCCACCGCGATCACCACCCGGCAGGCGCGAATCTCTTCGATCCGCTCCATCAGCCGCCACAGGCCGGCCACGCCGACATCGGCGACCAGCTGCGCGCCGTGCCCGCCAAAGGCGAGCGTGCGCACCGCCTCGCGCGCCACAGGAAGGTCCGAGGTGCCGGCCGCCACCACCGCGACGCGGGGTTCGGACAGCTCCACCTCACCGCCGAGCACGGCGGTGCGCGAGAGCGGGTCGTAGTCGAGCCCCTCCCGCGCACCGCCGTCCAGCGCCGCGAAGCCTGCCGGCTCCAGCCGCGTGAGCAGCAGCCGCGCCCCGCGCCCGCGCGCGGCGGCGAGAATCTCGCCGAGCTGCGCCGGCGATTTGGCGCTGCACAGCACCGCCTCGGGCAATCCGGTGCGCGCGGCCCTGTGCCAGTCGAAGGTGAAATCCATTCCTCAGGCCCCGGCGACACGTGTGCGGCCGGCCGGCGCGCCGACGAACATGGCGCCGCGCCGATAGGGCCGGCTGCCGGCATAGGCCCGCCCCGCCTCGGCGCACAGCCCCACCATCAGCGCATCGACCGTCGGCGCCTGCGCCATCGCCTCTCCGCCCAGCTCCACCGCCACGCCCTGATGGGTGATGCGGCAGCGCAGCGTGCCGCCGCCGGTGAGCGCAGCAAGGCGGCGCTCGGCCGCTTCCACAAAGGCGAGGTCGCCGGCATCGATGGCGATGCCTGTCTCCACACGGCTGGCGAGGCAGGGCTGGGCCGGCAGTTCGGCGACCGTACCGAGGTCGAGCGCCCGCGCCAGCGCCCGGACATCCGCCTTGGCCATGCCCGCTTCGATGAAGGGATGCACCACGCGCCGCTCGGCAGCGGCGATCAGGCCGGGCCGGTAATCGCCGAGATCGTCGCAATTGGCGCCGGAGGCGATCGGCCGGTCGGTCAGGCCGGCGATGCGGTCATAGAGATTGGTCTTGCAGAAATAGCAGCGGTCCACCGGGTTGTCGCGGTAGCGCGGATCGTCGAACTCGCCGGTGCCGGTGACGATCAGCTCCCAGCCCTGCGCAAACGCCAGCTGCCGCACCCGCGCCGTCGCCTCGCCCGGCACCGCCGGGGAGACGGCATGGATCACGGTGAGGGGCACGCCGTGGCGGTGGGCGAAGCTGGCGAGGGTGAGCGAATCCACCCCGCCGCTCACCGCCACTGCCAGTTCCTCGAAGCGGCCGAGCACATGCGCCAGCCGTTCGGCGGGCGGGACTTGCGATGCCTCAGCCATCCCCGCGCTCCGCCCGCTGCTTCTGCGCCCGCCGCGCGGAAAGCGTGTCGCCGGTGAGCGCGTCGCTCTCCGCCTTCACCGTGTCGCCGCCCGGACGCGCCGCGCGCTTCACCGCCACGCCGTCGACCTCGCCCGCCGCGCGCTCCAGGATCAGCCGCCGCTCCTCGCGCAGCCGCAGGCCCAGCGTCGAGGTCTGTGCGAAGCAGGCCCGCGCCGCCGCCTCCGCGCGGTCCGGCCGCGCCAGCAGCCGCAGCGCCACCATGGGCCGCCCCTTCTTGCCGAAGCGCTGGTCGAAGCTGACATCGAGCACGCCCTCTTCGGCGCGCAGACGCTCCGTGGCGGTGCCGATCTCCTCGCCGGTCATGTCGTCGATCTCGCATTCGAGGACCGCGACCACGTCGCCGTCCGGGGCCGCCCCTTCGAACACCAGCACCCGCAGCACGTTCGGCATGCCGGGCAGGTCGCGCGTGCCCGCCCCGGTGCCGGAGGCGGCGAGCCGCCCGCCGGGGCTGCGGCCGGGGCGTGCCAGATGCTTGAGGATCGCCGCGCCCGTCGGGGTCACCCGCTCGCCGGCCACCCCGTCGTCCCGCCAGTCGAAGCCATCGAGCAGCGCGGCCGTTGCCGGCGCCGGGACCGGCAAGAGCCCGTGCTGCGTCTTCACCAGCCCGCCGCCCAGCGGCAGGGGGGAGACGGTCCACTCGGCGCCCTCCAGCGCGCCGGCCAGGCTGCCGGCCGCCACCACGTCGAGCAGCGAATCCCAGTCGGCGATCTCGTGGAAATGCACCTCGTCCACCGGCACGCGATGAAGGGCCGCTTCCGCCTGCGCGATGAGGGCGAGAATGGCGCAGGCATGCTCCGCCGTCCCCGCGCTCAGTCGCGCCGCCGCGATCCGCGCCCGCATGTCGCGATAGGTGCCGGCGCCTTGGGGGGCATGCGAATGATGATGAGCCGGCTCATGATCATGAAGCGTCGTTTCGTGCGCGTGCGCCTCGGTCGCCAGCCCGAAGCGCCCCACCGCGAGCCCGCCGCTCAGCCCCTCGCGCAGAAAGGGCGTGCCTGCCCCGTCCGGCAGCACGGCGGCCGCATCCGCCAGCACCCGCCCGACAAGCTGGGGGAAGGCGTCGAGCAGCGCCGCGACGAACATGTCGCCGGCGACGCCGCCCACCGCGTCGAGATGGATGCGCCTCACGCCGCTGCCTGCTTGTCCCGGTACACCGGAATCACATAGGGACCCTCGGGAATGATGGCGAGCGCGTCGTCGCCGGACCGCTTCAGGCTGGCGGCGATGGCGGCCTCAATATCCGGCACGATCTCCACCGCCGTGATGCGGCGCTCCTCCTCGGTCAGCCCCGTCGTGTGGAGCTGGATGCGCCCCACCCGCATGGGCTTGAGCTGCATCTCGGTCTGCCACTCGTCGACATCGGCCAGAGTCTTGGCGGTGAGCGTGGCGAGGAAGCGCTCCGGCCCCAGTTCCACCAGCCGCTCCTGCGCGGCGCGGAACTCCTCGCTGCCGAAGCCCTCCGAGCATTCGGAGGCGATGATGAGCGTGCCGCCGGGCTCCAGAATGTCCAGCGGCGTCACCATGCCCTTGACCGTCTGGTAATAGGTCTTGTCCAGGGGATAGCCGGCTGAGGATGTCACCACCGTGTGGTAGCGGCGCGGCGCCTCGATGACGGTGGCGCCCTCGACGAAATCCACCGCCGCGAGATGGCTGGCGATGATCTCGCCGAAGGAGACGAAGACCAGATCGCGCTCCTCGTCCAGAACCGTGTTCAGCGCATAGACGTCGCCGAGCTTGCGCACGATCTCCAGCTGCTCCTCATGCAGCGGATTGCCGATGAGGTTGCACTGCACCGCCAGCGGGTCTTCCATGAAGCGGGCGGAATGGAAGGTGCGGATGGTCTGGTGGCCGGCGACGCCCGGCGCCACCACCTTGCGCCCGCCGGACCAGCCGGCCATGAAATGCGGCTCCACCAGCCCGGTGGCGATGCGCAGATCGGCCTCGGCAAAGCGGCGGTCGATAAAGACAGGCGTGCCGCGCGTCGGCGTCGGCCCGAGATCGACATGGGCGGCCTCGTCGCGGGCGAAGTGGTTCTCGACCTTCACCGTCTCCAGCACCCAGGGGTCGCCGACCAGTTCCGCCAGCTCCTCGCCCTCGTTCGGCCGGTGCAGCCCGGTCGCCACCAGCACGGTGATCGCCGCAGCCGACATTCCGGCCGCCATCAGCGTCTCGATCATCGGGCGCAGGAACAGCCGGTTCGGCACCGGGCGGGTGATGTCGCAGATCAGGATGCAGGCGCTCTTGCGCCCCTTGGCGAGCTCCGCGAGCGGGGCCGCGTCGATGGGGTTGTCCAGCGCGTGGCGGATTGCGGCCGCATTGTCCGGCAGCTTCGGCAGCGTCGCCTTGCGCAGCACGGTCGGCTTCGCTTCGGGCGGCAAGGTGAGAGGCAGCGCGCCGCGCCCGAAGGCGAGTTCGAGACCCGTGTGAGACATGACCGATCCTTGCGTTTGCGCGCGGGACGAGGCGCCCCCCGTCCTCCGCTTCGCCGCGAAGATAGACCGCGGCGGCCCGCGCATAAACCCGCTCGCCGATCAGGAAAAGGCGACCCGCGCCGCGAGCCGCTCTCTCACACCACGGTGACCGACGGCGCGCCCTCCGCCACCCGCCCGATGAGGGCCGCGCGCGGAAAGCCGGCGGCGCGGATCTCGCCCAGCACCCGCTCCGCCGCCTGCGGCGCCACCGCCACCAGCAGCCCGCCCGAGGTCTGCGGGTCGGTGAGAAGGTGCCGCTCCGCCTCCGGCAGTCCCTCGAGCAGCCGCACGCCCTCGCCATAGCTCGCCCAGTTGCGGTGAGATGCGCCGGTGACGAAGCCCGCCAGCGCCAGCGCCCGCGCCTCGGCGAGCAAAGGCAGCGCGCCCGCCGCGATTTCCAGCGCCACGCCCGAGCCCCGCGCCACTTCCAGCCCATGGCCGAGAATGCCGAAGCCGGTCACGTCGGTCACCGCATGCACATCCGCGTCCCGGCCCAGGGCGGTGCCGACGCGGTTGAGCGTCGTCATCGAGGCTATCATTTCGTCATAGGCGGAAGGCGACAGCTTCTCCTTCTTGAAGGCGGCGGAATAGATGCCGACGCCCAGCGCCTTCGTCAGGATCAGCGCGTCGCCGGCAAGGGCGGTGCTGTTCTTGCGGATCTGCTCCGGCCGCGCGGTGCCGATCACCGCCAGCCCATAGATCGGCTCCGGCGCGTCGATGGAATGGCCCCCCGCCACGGGAATACCGGCCTCGGCAGCGATGGCGGCGCCGCCTTTCAGAATTTCCCGCACTATGGCCGGCTCCAGCTTGCCGAGCGGCATGCCCAGGATGGCCAGCGCCAGCAGCGGCGTGCCGCCCATGGCGTAAACGTCGGAAATGGCGTTGGTGGCGGCGATGCGGCCGAACGCATGGGGATCGTCGACCATCGGCATGAAGAAGTCGGTGGTGGCGATCAGGCAGGTGTCGTCGTCCAGCTGGTACACCGCCGCGTCGTCGCCGGTCTCGGTGCCGACCAGCAGCCGCGTGAAGCCGGCGCCGGCCGGCTGCTCGGCCAGCAATTCGCGCAGCACCGAAGGTGCCAGCTTGCAGCCGCACCCCCCGCCATGGGCGAGGCTGGTGAGGCGAAACGGGGCGGCGGGGGTGTCGAGCATGGCATGTCTTCCTTGTCGTCGGCAGGGACGCGGCGATCACCTGCGTCCTTCGAGGCCCGGCTATGCCGGGCACCTCAGGATGACGTGAGTTTGACGCCCGTCATGCTGAGGAGCGGGGCAACGCCCCGCGTCTCGAAGCACGCCGGCCGCTCACGCCGCTACCTCGCTGGCCTTGATCACATAGGCGAAGGCATCGGGGTCGAGGCAGTCATGGCGCAGGCTCGCCACTTCCGCCTGCGGGTACATGAGGAAGCCGAGCTTCGGCCCGGAGGCACCCGGCAGGGCGATGTCGTGGCCGTCATTATAGGCCAGCCAGTTCCCCTCCCAGGAGCCGAACAGCGCCTTGCGCGCCGCCACCACCCTGGCGTCGTCCAGCGCGTTCTTGCCCGGCGGCTCCTCCAGCACGACCTTGCGCACATCGGCGGGGTCGGCCGGCACCCAGCCGAAGCCCTCGAGCCACACTTCGGCGCGGCAGTGCTGCGCCTTGGAAATGGTCGGCGAATTGGCGCCGAGGCTCTTATAGCCGAAGGCGGAGGGCGCCACGCGGATACCGTAGAGGTCGCGGGCGGGAATGCCGGCGGCACGGTTGAGCCCGACGAACAGCGCGTTGAGATCCGCGCATTTGCCGCCAAGATTGCCGCTCGCCAGCAGCGAGCCGACATCGCCGGTGCCGCAGCCGCGCGTCGCCGCATTGCGATAGGTATTCTCCACCACCCACTCATAGATGGCCCGCGACTTGTCGAGATCGGTCGCCTTGCCGGCGGTGATCCTGTCGGCGGTCGTCTTGACGATGCCGTCGGTGGGAATGAGTTCGGTCGCGGCCAGAAACAGCGCCCGCTCCTCGCCCGACAGCGCCGTCACGCTGCCCGGCACGGCGAAATCGGTGGCGCGGTCGCGGGTGGAAAAGCGCGAGGTAATTTCGACCGTCGGCTTTGCTTCGCCCTCGGCCCAGGTCAAATGCAGCATCTGCGCGCCGTAATGCGGGTCCTTCACCACCTCGGCCGTGGTCGCATTGGTCTTCCACGTGCTCTCGCCCGGCTTCATCCAGTCGGAGGCGGTGTAGGAGGGCAGCGGCACCCACGCCTGGGCAGGCCCGGCTTTCCCGTCAACCGGCTTCACGTCGAGCACCGTCACCACCTCGAAATCCCGCCATTTGCCCGGCTTCGGGGCGAAGGCGGCCGCAGTCGCCGCGCCGGCAGCTTGTGCGAAGGCGGCATGCGGCACGGCGGCGACGGCGGCAAGGGCGACGCCGGTCTTGAGGAAGTCACGGCGAGTGGTCATGGCGCATTCTCCCGGGTCGGTTCATCGTCGTTGAGCGGGGGCAGGACCGCGCCAGTGGGCGCGGCGGCGGGATCGGCGAGTGTATCGAGCAGGCGCCCGGCGGCCGGGTCGTCCCAGTCCACCGGGCCGTCGGCGTAAAGGCGCACGGCATGGGAAGCGTCGAGCAGGAAGGTCGCGGGCAAGCCGGGCACCTTCCACGCCTTCAGCGCGGCGCGGTCCTCGTCCAGCAGCACGGGAAAGGGTACGGGCCGGTCGGCGAAGAAGCGGCGCACTCGTACCGGCACCTCGCCGACATCCACCGCAAGGATGGCGAGGGGTCCCTCCGCCCGCTGCGCGGCGAGCCGCGTCAGCCCCGCCATCTCGGCGCGGCAGGGCGCGCACCAGGTCGCGAAGAAGTGAACCAGCACCGGGCGCCCTTCAAGCGCCGCGAGGCTCTGCCGGCCATGGTCGAGCGAGGGAAGCTCCAGCGCCGGCGGCGCGGTGCCAAACGGCAGCGGCGCGGCGGCATGCAGCGGAAAAGCACCCGCGAGCGTCATCAACGCAGGAGCAGAAAGGGCCGCCAGCAGGATGAGGTTCTTTCCGCCCCGGCACGCGGGAGCCGCGGAAGCGAGCACGCGACAATGCTGCGCCGGACCTGTCAAACCGTCAATCGGGGGATGCGCGAAACAAGCCGAAGTTGCACCGCAGCATTTCGAGATCGCACGGCAATATCAATAACTAACGGTAATCACACGACTTTTTGTCCGCCGTCGGACCCGAAGTCTGTTTGACATTGGAGAAGCTAAAAAATAGCCTTGTGATTGGGAAAGCCTATCGGGCGATGGGCTTTGTGACGAGATCCGGGAGGGCCACGATGAATATGGAGCTCTCGCGCCGTACGTTCCTCAAGACGTCGGGGGCCGGCCTTGCCGGCACCACGTTGGGTGCCTTCGGCTTCAGCGAGGCGGAGGCGGCCGTCGCCGCTGCCGTGAAGCCGTTCCACCTGGTGAACACCACGGAAGCGCGAAACACCTGCACCTACTGCTCGGTCGCCTGCGGCATCATCATCTATTCCAAGGGTGATCTGCGCAAAGGCGAGAAGGCCGACATCGTCCATATCGAGGGCGACGCCGACCACCCGACCAATCGCGGCACGCTCTGCCCCAAGGGCGCGGCGCTGCGCGACATCGTGAAGTCGCCGACCCGCCTGACCCAGCCGCTGATCCGCAAGCCGGGCTCGGACAAGTTCGAGCCCATCGCCTGGGAGGCGGCGCTCGACAAGATCGCCCGCGCGATGAAGGACGACCGCGACGCCAACTTCGTCGCCACCAACCAGGATGGCGTGACCGTCAACCGCTGGCTCACCACCGGCTTCCTCGCGGCTTCCGCGACCACCAACGAGACGGCGTTCGCGACCTACAAGGTCGTGCGCTCGACCGGCATATTGGCGTTCGATAACCAAGCGCGTGTCTGACACGGCCCGACGGTGGCGAGTCTCGCCCCAACATTCGGCCGTGGAGCAATGACCAACGCCTGGACGGACATCAAGAACACCGATCTCGTCGTCATCATGGGCGGCAATGCCGCCGAAGCCCATCCGTGCGGATTCAAATGGGTCACCGAGGCGAAAGCCAACCGTGGCGCCAAGCTCATCGTCGTCGACCCGCGCTACAACCGCTCGGCGTCGGTGGCGGATTTCTATGCGCCGATCCGGCAGGGATCGGACATCGTCTTCCTGATGGCCCTGATCAATCACTGCATCAGCAACGACAAGGTGCAGTGGGACTATGTGAAGCCCTTCACCAATGCCAGCTTCGTGGTGCGGGAGGGGTATGGCTACCAGGACGGGCTTTTCACCGGCTACGACGAGGAAAAGCGGGACTATAACCGCGACAGCTGGGAATATGAGATCGGCCCGGACGGCTATGCCGTGGTCGACGACACGCTGCAGCATCCGCGCTGCGTGTGGAACCTGCTGAAAGAACACGTCGCCATCTACACGCCGGACATGGTGGCGCGCGTCTGCGGCACGCCGAAGGACGCCTTCCTCAAGGTGGCCGAGATGGTGGCGGAATGCTCGACGCCGACCAGGACCATGACGAGCATGTACGCGCTCGGCTGGACCCAGCATTCCAAGGGCGCGCAGAACATCCGCGGCATGGCGATGCTCCAGCTCATCCTGGGCAATATCGGCGTGCGCGGCGGGGGCATGAACGCCCTGCGCGGCCATTCCAACATCCAGGGGCTGACCGATCTCGGGCTGATGAGCAACCTCATCCCGGGCTATCTCAACATCCCCACCCAGAAGGAGCCCGACCTCGCCACCTACATGTCGACGCGGGCCTTCAAGCCGCTGCGGCCGAACCAGACGAGCTACTGGCAGAACTACCGCAAGTTTTTCGTCAGCTTCATGAAGTCGATGTACGGCCCGGCGGCCACCACCGAGAACGACTGGGCCTACGACTACCTGCCCAAGCTCGACGTCGCCAGCTACGACGTGCTGCGCGTCTTCGACATGATGAAGAACGGCAAGGTGAACCTCTATTTCTGCCAGGGTTTCAACCCGCTGCAGGCCTTCCCCGACAAGGCGAAGCTTGCCGCCGGCCTCGCCAAGCTGAAGCTCTTGGTCATCATGGACCCGCTGGAGACCGAGACCGCCCGCTTCTGGGAGGATCACGGCACCTTCAACGCGGTGAGCCCGGCGGACGTCGCGACGGAGGTGATCCAGCTCCCCACCACCTGCTTCGCCGAGGATGAGGGCTCGCTGGTCAATTCCGGCCGCTGGCTGCAATGGCACTGGCCCGGCGGCTCGCCTCCGGGCGAGGCGAGGACCGACATCTGGATCATGGCGCAGATCCACCTGCGGCTGAAGGAGCTGTACAAGAAGGAAGGCGGCGCCTTCCCCGACCCGATCGTCAATCTCAACTGGACCTACAAGGACCCCGGCGAGCCGACGGCGGAGGAACTGGCGAAGGAGATGAACGGCTCGGCGCTGGTCGACGTCTACGACCCCGCCGACGCCACCAAGAAGATACTGGAGGCCGGCAAGCAGCTCTCCGGCTTCGGCCAGCTGCGCGACGACGGCACCACGGCGGGCGGCTGCTGGATCTTCTCCGGCTGCTGGACCGAGGCCGGCAACATGATGGCCCGGCGGGACAATTCCGATCCCGGCGACGCCGGCATGTTCCTCAAATGGTCCTTCGCCTGGCCGGCGAACCGACGCGTGCTCTACAACCGCGCCTCCTGCGACCTCGACGGCAAGCCGTGGGACCCCTCGCGAAAGCTGATCGAGTGGGACGGCGCCAAATGGACCGGCTACGACGTGCCGGACATCGCCCCGACCGCCCAGCCGAGGGACGTCGGCCCCTTCATCATGAACCCCGAGGGCACCTCGCGCCTGTGGGTGCGCAAGATGATGCGGGACGGGCCGTTCCCGGTGCATTACGAGCCGTTCGAGAGCCCGGTCGCCAACGTCATCGCGCCGAAGATCCGCGGCAACCCGGTGGCGCGCGTCTTCCCCGACGACTGGAAGACCTTCGCCGACATCGGCGATCCGGCCTTCCCCTATGCCGGCACCTCCTACCGTCTCACCGAGCATTTCCATTACTGGACCAAGAACAACCATGTGAACTCGGTCCTGCAGCCGGAACAGTTCGTGGAGATTTCCGAGGAACTGGCAAAGGAGAAGGGCATCGCGCTCGGCGGCTGGGTGCGGGTGTGGTCGAAGCGCGGCGAGCTCTACGCCAAGGCGGTCGTCACCAAGCGCATCCGGCCGATGACCATCGACGGCAAGACGGTGCACATCGTCGGCGTGCCGATCCACTGGGGCTTCATCGGCTCGGCCCGCAAGGGCTTCCCGGCCAACACGCTCACCCCCTTCGTGGGCGACGCGAACATCGAAACCCCCGAGTTCAAGGCGTTTATGGTCAACATCGAGCCCTCCACCGGGCCGGTGGTGGCGTAGGGAGGCGGCATCATGTTCCCACCGATCCCAAACCCTTCCGTCGCCACCGACGCCGCGACCCCGCGCTTCGGCGAGAAGGATGTGATGCGCCGCAGCGCCTCCACGGTCACGCCGCCCGCCACGCGGCTGACCGAGGTGGCCAAGCTGATCGATGTGTCGAAATGCATCGGCTGCAAGGCGTGCCAGGCCGCGTGCCTGGAATGGAACAACCTCACCGAGGAGATCGGCTTCAACCACGGGATCTACACCAATCCCATGGACCTGACGCCGGACAGCTTCACCCTGATGCGCTTCACCGAATGGGTGAATCCCGAGACCGACAATCTCGAATGGCTCATCCGCAAGGATGGCTGCATGCATTGCGAGGATCCGGGCTGCCTCAAGGCCTGCCCGGCGCCCGGTGCCATCGTGCAGTATTCCAACGGCATCGTGGACTTCCAGCACGACAACTGCATCGGCTGCGGCTACTGCATCAAGGGCTGCCCGTTCAACATCCCGCGCATCTCCAGGGTCGACCACACCGCCTACAAATGCACGCTCTGCTCCGACCGTGTCGCGGTCGGCCAGGGGCCGGCCTGCCAGAAGGCGTGCCCGACCCAGGCCATCGTCTTCGGCACCAAGGACGAGATGAAGGAGTGGGCGGATTTCCGCATCAAGGACCTGAAGTCGCGCGGCTTCGACAATGCCGGGCTCTACGACCCGCCGGGCGTCAGCGGCACCCATGTGATGTACGTCCTGCATCACGCCGACACGCCCTCCATCTATGCCGGCCTGCCGGACAATCCGCGCATCTCGCCCATCGTCGACGCCTGGAAGGGCGTGACCAAATATGTCGGCCTCGCGGTGATGGGCTTCGCCGCCGCCGCCGGCTTCCTGCACTACGTCGTCGCCGGACCGAACAAGGTCTCGGAGGAGGACGAGGAGAACGCCGAAAGGCTCGCCGACGGCACCCCGCCGCCGCTGCCGCCTGACGGCCGGATGGAAGGGAGGACGCCATGAGCGGCGACAACCTCACGACCCGCACGCCGGACGATGTGGAACCGGGCGATGCCGTTCGCCCGGGCCACCCGGTCGAGGTGTCGCGCTACACGGTCGGCGCGCGCATCAACCACTGGATCACCGCCCTGAGCCTGATCCTGCTGGCGCTGTCGGGACTCGCCCTGTTCACGCCGAGCCTCTTCTTCCTCACCGGCCTGTTCGGCGGCGGGCAATGGACGCGGGCGGTGCATCCCTGGATCGGCGTAGTGCTGTTCTTCTCCTTCGCCGGGCTGTTCCTGCGCTTCTGGCGGGCGAACCTTCCCGCACGGGAGGACGGCACCTGGCTCGCCCGCATCAGCGATGTGCTGCGCGGGCGGGAGGAGCGGCTGCCGGAAATCGGCAAGTACAATGCCGGCCAGAAATTCGTCTTCTGGGGCATGTCGTTCCTGATCGTCGTGCTGATCGCCAGCGGCGTGGTCATGTGGGACCAGTATTTCTATCCCTACACCAGCATCGAGCAGAAGCGCGTCGCCATCCTCGTCCATTCCATCGCGGCGGTGGCGATCATCTGCGTATGGATCATTCACGTCTACGCCGCCATCTGGGTCAAGGGCACCATCGGCGCCATGACCCGCGGCAAGGTCACCGGCGGCTGGGCGTGGCGGCATCACCGCAAATGGCTGAGGGAACTGGTCGGCACCCGCCGGGGTTCACCTCGGCCGGGCACGCCCGCCGAATAGGCGCCTGCCCCCGATCGCTCCGCCCCGAAAGACGTGGCTCGGGGCGGGGTCTTCCGTTCCACGTAACCCGTGCGGTTCGTGAGGTGACGATGTCGCAGAACCTTCAGCCCGATCCCACCCTGATCGGCACGGTGTCCACCCCTCCCTTCGCCGTGCTGCCCGATCCCGCACAGCTGTTCGGCGTGCGGGCGAAGCGGCTGCGCACCTATGCGGCGGTGAGCCCGCTCAAGCCCTATCTCGATTTCGTCGCCGGCCTCATCGAGGCGCAGCAGGCCGTCGTGCCCGCCCTTCCCCCGGTGGAGCCGCCGGAGCCGGAGCATCTGGAGCGCGCCCGCGCCTTCGAGATGCCGGCGCTCGACCGCGCCGGCACCCTTCTCGACGACACGCTGGAAGCGACGCTGGACGGGTTGTTCGATGCCGCCGCCCGCGTGGAGATGCCGGAAGAGGCGTCGCAGGCGCTCACCCGCGTCCGCCTCGCCGACGGCTCCGTGCGCGCGCAGATGGTGCGCGACGTGCTCGCCCATGACCTGCCTGTGGAGCGGCTGGCCGAGCATGTCTATGTCGCCGCCGGCCTGCAGGTGCATTTCGCCCGCCTCGCCGCCACGCTCGACGCGAAAAGGCTGGTGCCGGTGGGCGACGGCGTCTGTCCGGCCTGCGGCGGACCGCCCGTCGCCTCGCTCATCGTCGAATGGCCGAACGCCCATGGCAACCGCTTCTGCGCCTGCTCGCTCTGTTCCACTCTGTGGAACTATGTACGCATACGCTGCTGCGCCTGCGGCACCACCAAGGGCATCGGCTATCAGGAGATCGACGGCAGCCCCGGCACGGTGAAGGCGGAAACCTGTGACGAGTGCCGGACCTATGTGAAGGTGATGTACCAGAACAAGGACGTCACCATCGAGCCGGTGGCGGACGATATCGGCACGCTCGGGCTCGACCTGATGATGCGGCAGGGGCCCTACCGCCGCGCGGCCTTCAACCCGTTCCTGCTCGGCTATTGAGGGGCGCGGTCATGGACGCCGACCCCCGCCTCTCCCCGCGCGACCTTCCATCCGTCGACCGGGTGCTCGCCACGCCCGCCGGCGGGAGCGCGGTGGAGGCGTTCGGCCGCGCGCCCGCCACGTCGGCCATCCGGGCCGCGCTGGACGAGGCGCGGAGCGGCCTGCGCGCCGGCCGGCTTGCCGCCCTGCCCTCGGCCGATCATCTCGCGCTCGCCGCCACGCAGGCGCTGGAGCAGGACGCCCGCGCGCATCCGCGCCCGGTCTTCAACCTCACCGGCACGGTGCTGCACACCAATCTCGGCCGCGCCCTGCTGGCGGAAGAGGCGGTGGAGGCGGCGACGCAGGCCATGCGCGCCGCCGTGGCGCTGGAATACGACCTCGCCACCGGCAAGCGCGGCGAGCGCGACGACCATGTGCGCGACCTGCTGGTCGAGCTGACGGGCGCGGAAGACGCCACCGTCGTCAACAACAACGCCGCCGCCGTGCTGCTGGTGCTGAACACGCTCGGCCTCGGGCGCGAGGCCGTCGTCTCGCGCGGCGAGCTGATCGAGATCGGCGGCGCGTTCCGCATGCCCGACATCATGGCCCGCGCCGGGGTGACGCTCATCGAGGTCGGCACCACAAACCGCACCCACCCCAGGGACTATGCCGGCGCGCTGAATGAGGCGACGGGGCTGGTGCTGAAGGTGCACACCTCGAACTACCGCATCGAGGGCTTCACCCGCGAGGTGCCGGCGCGGGAGCTGGCGGAGATCGCCCATGCCAGGGGCGTGCCCCTCGTCAACGATCTCGGCTCCGGCACACTGTTCGATCTCGCCCGCCTCGGCCTCGCCCATGAGCCCACCGTGCGCGAGGCGGTGGCGGAAGGGGCGGACATCGTCACCTTTTCCGGCGACAAGCTGCTCGGCGGGCCGCAGACCGGCTTCATCGTGGGGCGCGCCGACCTCATCGCCGCCATCAACAGGAACCCGATGAAGCGGGCGCTGCGCGTCGCCAAGATCCGCCTCGCCGCGCTGGAAGCGACGCTGAAGCTCTACCGCGACCCGGAACGGCTGGCCGCGCGCCTGCCGACGCTGCGCCTGCTGGCGCGCCCGCGCGCGGAGATCGCCGCCCGGGCCCATGCCCTCGCCGAGCCCTTCGCCAGCGCTCTGGGAGACGCGTTCGACATCGAGATCGTCGACTGCGCCAGCCAGATCGGCTCCGGCGCCCTGCCGCTGGAGACGCTGCCGAGCGCCGGCTTCGCCATCCGTCCGGCGGCGGAGGCCTCGGGCGGCCGGCTGAACGCGCTCGCAAGCGCGCTGCGGGCGCTTCCCGTGCCGATCATCGGCCGCATCAAGGAGGGCGCGCTGATCCTCGATGTGCGCTGCCTGGAGGACGAGGCCGGCTTCCTCGCCAGCCTCGCCAGGATCGAGGTGCCGGCATGATCATCGGCACCGCCGGCCATATCGACCATGGCAAGACCGCGCTGGTCGGCGCGCTCACCGGCGTCGACACCGACCGGCTGAAGGAGGAGAAGGCGCGCGGCATCTCCATCGACCTCGGCTTCGCCTATCTCCCCACCGAGGCCGGCACGCTCGGCTTCATCGACGTGCCGGGCCATGAGAAGTTCATCCACACCATGCTGGCGGGGGCGAGCGGCATCGACTTCGCCCTGCTCGCCGTCGCCGCCGATGACGGGGTGATGCCGCAGACCCGCGAGCATCTCGCCCTCATCGACCTGCTCGGCCTTTCGCGCGGGCTCGTCGCCCTCACCAAGGCCGACCTCGCCGACGCGGCCCGCCGCGCCGAGGTGACGGGGGAGATCGCGGCGCTGCTGGAGGGCACGGCGCTGGCGGGCGCGCCGATCCTGCCGGTCTCCGCCCACACCGGCGAGGGAGTGGAGGGCCTGCGCGAGACGCTCATCGCGGCCGCCCGCGCCTTCGCCGCCCGCCCGGCCGAGGGGCGCTTCCGCCTCGCGGTGGACCGCAGCTTCACGCTCTCCGGCGCCGGCACGGTGGTGACCGGCACGGTGCTCTCCGGCCGGGTCCGCGTCGGCGATCCGCTCGTCGTCAGCCCGTCCGGCCTGCCCGCCCGGCTGCGCGCGCTGCACGCGCAGAACCGCAAGGCGGAGGAAGGCCGCGCCGGCGACCGCTGCGCGCTCAACCTTGCCGGCG
>JAEYTJ010000379.1 GCA_023434095.1 Pseudomonadota bacterium
CGGCCGCTCGCCGCCGCCACCCCGGCCCCCGCCCGCACCCCGCAGGTCGCGGCGTCCGGCGGTTCACATGTAGTGGCGCCGGGCGAGACGCTCAGCTCCATCGCCCGCAATTACGGCCTGACGCGCACCGAACTCGCCAATGCCAATGGCATCGACTTCAACACCATGGTGCGCATCGGCCAGAAGCTCACCATTCCGGGCGCCTCGGGCGGGGCGGTGATCGCCGCCGCGCCGAAGCCCGCCGCCACGCCGGCGGCGCCGAAGCCCACGCCCGTCGTCGCCACCGCGCCGGCCGCGCCTGCTGCCACTCCCGCGCCGGTCGCCCAGGCTGCGGCGCCGAAGCCGCAAACGATCGCCGCCGTCAAGCCCTCCGAGACGCCGGACGAAATCCGCACCGCCGCCGCCGGCCCGCAGTTCCGCTGGCCCGTGCGCGGGCGCGTCATTTCCGGCTTCGGGCCGAAGCCCGGCGGCCAGCAGAACGAGGGCATCAACATCTCGGTGCCGGAAGGCACCGCGGTGAAGGCCGCCGAGGACGGCGTCGTCGCCTATGCCGGCAGCGAGCTGAAGGGCTACGGCAACCTGGTCCTCATCAAGCACGCCGATGGCTGGGTGACGGCCTACGCCAACAACAGCGCGCTGGACGTCAAGAAGGGCGACACGGTCAAGCGCGGCCAGGTGATCGCCAAGGCCGGCCAGACGGGCAACGTTTCCTCCCCGCAGCTGCATTTCGAAATCCGCAAGGGCTCGCAGCCGGTCGATCCGTCGCAATATCTCGCGGGCCTCTGAGCCCTCCCGCCTTCCGCGGTTGAGAGCCTTCCGCGGCGGAGCCTCTGCGCTCCGCTGTTCGTTTCCGGCGCGACGTCTGGACCTTGGCGCCGGTCAGCGCGGGGCGGCCGGCGGTTCGGACAAGGACACGCCCAGCCGCCCCGCGACATCTTGCACATATTGCCACGCCGTCCGGCCCGAACGCGCCCCGCGCGTGGTCGACCATTCCAGCGCTTCCTGGCGCAGCGTCTCCGGCGCGACGGGAATGGCGAAATGGGCGACATAGCTCTCGATCATCGCGAGATAGTCGTCCTGGCTGCACTTGTGGAAGCCGAGCCACAGGCCGAAACGGTCGGAGAGCGACACCTTTTCCTCCACCGCCTCGCCGGGATTGATGGCGGTCGAGCGCTCGTTCTCCACCATCTCGCGCGCCAATATATGCCGGCGGTTGGAGGTGGCGTAGAAGATCACATTCTCCGGGCGCCCCTCGATGCCGCCTTCCAGCACCGCCTTCAGCGACTTGTACGAGGTGTCGTCGGCGTCGAAGGACAGGTCGTCGCAGAAGATGACGAATCGGAACGGCGCCGGCCGCACCAGGCTCATCAGCGCCGGCAGCGTCTCGATGTCCTCGCGGTGAATCTCCACCAGCTTGAGCGGCGGCTTGCCGTCGCGGCCCATCTCGGTGTTGACGGAGGCGTGCGCGGCCTTGACCAGCGAGCTCTTGCCCATGCCCCGCGCGCCCCACAGCAGAGCGTTGTTCGCCGGAAGCCCGCGGGCGAAGCGCAGCGTGTTGTCGAGCAGGAGGTCGCGCGTGCGCTCGATGCCCTTGAGCAGTTCCATCTCGACCCGGCTGACGCGCGGCACGGCGTCGAGACGGCGCTCATCGGCGTGCCAGATGAACGCATCGGCCTCGGTGAAGTCGGCGGTCGCGGGGCGTGCGGGGGCGATGCGTTCGAGCGCGTCGGCGATGCGAGTGAGAACGGCGCCGAGATCGTCCGGTGTGTGCGTCATGGTGAGGCTCCTCTGCCCGCGGGAATAGCCATTGCCGTGCCGGGGGACAAGAAGAACCGTAACGCCGGGTACGGTCCGCGCGTGCCCGCCTGCGCACAGGTGGGTGAGGGCGTTTGCAATCGCCGGGCGCGTCAGTATAGTCCGCGCCGCTTCGCCGGGCCTTTCGCCCGCCTTCGATCGACGGACAAGGAACCGACATGTTGATTACGCCCGCCTATGCGCAGGCCGCCTCCGCCGCCGGCGGTACCGACATGCTGATGTCGCTGCTGCCCTTCGTGCTGATCTTCGTGATCATGTATTTCCTGATTCTGCGCCCGCAGCAGAAGAAGGTGAAGGTGCATCAGGAAATGGTGAAGAGCATCCGTCGCGGCGACACGGTCGTCACCTCGGGCGGTCTCATCGGCAAGGTCGCGCGGGTGGTCGACGACAGCGAGATCGAGCTGCAGCTTTCCGAAGGCGTCAAGATCCGCCAGCTGCGCGGCATGATCTCCGAGGTTCGCGCCAAGGGCGAGCCGGCCAAGGAAGACACCGAGTCCTGAGCGCTGACCTCTTGCGGCCGTAGCCGGTAGGGCGGCCGGAAGGAACCCCATGCTTTACTTCTCGAAATGGAAGGCGTTCGCGATCCTGGCGGTCTCGGCCATCATCTGCCTGATGGCCGTGCCGAGCCTGTTGTCGCAGTCCGCCTATGACAGCCTGCCGAGCTTCCTCCAGCGCAAGATCGTGCTGGGCCTCGACCTTCAGGGCGGGTCCTATATCGTCCTGCAGGTCGACGCCCAATCGGTGCGCAAGATCCGCCTCGAACATCTGCGCGACGATGCCCGTCGCGTGCTGCGCGACGCCAAGATCGGCTATACCGGCCTCGCCATTCAGGGCGATGCGGTGCAGGTGCGCATCCGCGACGGCCAGGACGTCGACGCGGCGCTGACCCAGCTGCGCGGCCTCGCGCAGCCGCTGGGCGGCCCGATGTCGACCAGCGGCCAGCTGGACACCGACGTCTCCCGCGACGGCAACACCATCTCGCTGTCGCCGACCGGGGCCGGCATCCAGTCGCGCACCATCCAGGCGGTCACGCAATCCATCGAGATCATCCGCAAGCGTATCGACCAGCTCGGCACCACCGAGCCGTCGATCCAGCGCCAGGGTGCCGACCGCATCCAGGTTCAGGTACCCGGCCTGCAGGACCCCTCGCGGCTGAAGGCCCTGCTCGGCCAGACGGCGCAGCTGACCTTCCGTCTCGTCGACAACACGATGAGCCCGCAGCAGGCGCTGCAGGGGCGCGCCCCGGCCGGCACAGAGGTGCTCTATTCCCAGGACAATCCGCCGGTTCCCTATCTGATCGAACAGCGCGTGCTGGTCGCCGGCGAGGATCTCACCGACGCGCAGCCGAGCTTCGACCCGACGACGCGCGAGCCGGTGGTGACCTTCCGCTTCAACACCAACGGCGCGCGCCGCTTCGCCGAGGCGACGCAGGCCAATGTCGGGCGGCCCTTCGCCATCATCCTCGACAACCACGTGATCTCGGCGCCAGTCATTCGCGAGCCCATCATGGGCGGCTCGGGGCAGATCAGTGGCAACTTCACCGTCCAGCAGGCCAATGACCTCTCCATCCTGCTGCGCGCCGGCGCACTGCCGGTGCCGCTGCAGGTGGTGGAGGAGCGGACCGTCGGTCCGGGCCTGGGCGCGGACTCGATCCGTGCCGGCCTCATCGCCTCCATCGTCGGCGCGGTCGCCGTGGCGCTGTTCATGTTGGCCACCTACGGGCTGTTCGGCGTCATCGCCAACATCGCCGTGGCGGTCAATGTGGGCATGATCTTCGGCGTGCTGGCCATGCTGGGGGCCACGCTGACGCTGCCCGGCATCGCCGGCGTGGTGCTCACCGTCGGCATCGCGGTGGACTCCAACGTGCTGATCTATGAGCGCATCCGCGAGGAGGCGAGGGCGGGCCGTTCGGCGATCTCGGCCATCGACGCGGGCTTCACGCGCGCGCTGGCGACCATCCTCGATTCGAACATCACCACCTTCATTGCGGCGGCGGTGCTGTTCTATATCGGCTCCGGTCCGGTGCGTGGCTTTGCCATCACCTTCGGCATCGGCATCATCACCACCGTGTTCACCGCCTTCACGCTGACCCGCCTTATGGTGGCGCTGTGGGTGCGCTGGCGGCGCCCTCAGCGCGTGCCGATCTGAGAAGGGCCAGAATCCATGCGTCTGCTTCGCATCGTCCCCGACGAAACGAATTTCGACTTCATGCGCTTCCGGCGCATCAGCTTCCCGATCTCGGCGCTCATGTCGATCATCGCGCTGGGCGCGTTCCTGGTGATGGGCCTGAATTTCGGCATCGACTTCAAGGGCGGCACGCTGCTGGTAGTGCGCTACGCCAACAACACGCTGGACGGCGCCGACGTCCGCTCCCGCCTGGAAACGCTCGGCCTCGGCGAGGTGCAGATCCAGGAGATCGGCAATGACGGCGAGGTGCTGATCCGCGTCGCGCAGCAGCCCGGCGGCGAACAGGCCCAGCAGGCGGTCGTCGGCAAGGTGCGTGCGGCGCTCGGCGAGGGCGTCGAATATCGCCGCGTCGAAGTGGTGGGTCCGCGAGTCTCGCAGGAACTGCTGAGCTACGGCATCGTCGGTCTGATAATGGCGGTGTTCTGCATCCTCGTTTATCTCTGGTTCCGCTTCGAGTGGCAGTTCGCGCTCGGCGCCTCGATCGCCAACTTCCACGACATCGTGCTCACCGTCGGGTTCATGGCGATCTTCCAGATCGACTTCGACCTGACCAGCGTTGCCGCGCTTCTGACCATTCTCGGCTACTCGCTGAACGACACGATCGTCATTTACGACCGCATCCGCGAAATGCTGCGGCGCTACAAGAAGATGCCGACCGAGGAACTGCTCAACGCCTCGATCAACTCCACCCTGTCGCGCTCGGTCATCACCCACGTGACGGTGACTCTGGCACTGCTCGCGCTGGTGCTGTTCGGCGGCCGGGCCATCCACTCCTTCTCGGTGACCATGATGTTCGGCGTGGTGCTGGTCGGCACCTACACCTCCATCTTCATCGCCTCGCCCCTGCTCATCTATCTCGGGGTTTCGACCCGGGCGATGGCAGAGAAGGCGGAGAAGGAAGCCAAGAGCGCCAACGCCAAGGCGGAACGCATCGCACCGTGAGCGATCGCGCAGGCATCGGGAGCTTCGGCTGATGGCGACGCCCGATGCCCATCTGCCGCAACAGGTGCCCATCGATGGCTATGGCCGCGGCGGATTCCACTTCGCGGGCATGGCCTCCGCCGGGTCGATCCTGGCGCTGCCCTCCGGCATCCACGCCTGGACCCCGAAAGTGCCGAAGGACATCGACGAGGCCGCGCTCGCGCGGGTCCTCGCCGAGGCGGGGAGCATCGACCTGCTGCTGATCGGCACTGGTCCGGACCCCTGGCCGCTGCCCGAGGGGCTGCGCTGGCGGCTTCGCGACGCCGGCGTCTCGGTCGACACCCTGCCTACAAGGTCGGCGGCGTCGACCTATAACGTGCTTCTGGCGGAAGGCCGTCCGGTCGCCGCCGCGCTGCTCGCGCTGCCCTGAGGCGCCGCGCCGCCCCACGCCAACCCTGCCGGACCCCGAGATGAGCCGTTCGAGCCCGACGACGCCGACGGAATACTGCGCGGCGCTGGTGCGCGATCTCGACCGCGACCGCTATGTCGCCGACCTGTTCGCCCCCGCCGGGCGGCGCGGGGCGCTGTTCGCGCTGCATGCCTTCAACGCCGAGGTGTCGCGGGTGCGCGAGGCGATCACCACCCCGCTGGCCGGCGAGGTGCGCCTGCAATGGTGGCGCGAGGCGCTGGCGGGAGGCGGGCAGGGCGACGTGCGCACCAACCCGGTGGCAGCGGCCCTGCTCGAGTCCATCGAGGCCTACCGGCTCCCGCGCGCCAGCCTGGAGGCGCTGCTGGAAGCGCGTCAGTTCGACCTCTATGACGACGCGATGCCGACGGTGAACGATCTCGAAGGCTATGCCGGCGAGACCTCCTCGGCGCTGATCCGCCTCGCCACGCTGGTGCTGGCGCCGGAGGCGGGCCCCGCCTCGGCGGAGGCGGCCGGCCATGCCGGCGTCGCCTATGCCGTCACGGGGCTGCTGCGCGCCTTTCCCGTCCATGCGCGGCGCGGCCAGTGCTACCTGCCGCTCGATCTCCTGAGCGCCCATGGCCTCACCCGCGAGGACGCGGTGTCGGGCGAGGCCAGTCCCGCCCTGAAGGAAGTTATCGCCGCGCTGCGGGCGCTGGCGCGCCGGCACTATGAGGCGGCGATGACGGCGATGGCGGGCGTGTCGCCGGCCTAACTGCCGGCCTTCCTGCCGCTGATGCTGGTGCCGGGCGATCTCGACCGCATGGAGCGCCCGCACGACCCCTTCGCCGCCGTTCCGGTGACGCCGGCCCTCCTGCGGCTGTGGCGGCTGTGGCGCGGCGCGGGCGTGCTCGCCAAGGCGGCCAGGGCCGCCTAACGGCGCGACTAGGCGGTGCTCTAGTTGGCGCGGTCCTTGGCCACCCGGTCGAAGGCCTGAAGGCGGGCGACGAGATCCTCGAACTGGTTCAGCGGCACCATGTTGGGCCCGTCGGACGGGGCCTTGTCCGGGTCCGGATGGGTCTCGACGAACACGCCGGCGACGCCGACCGCCACCGCCGCCCGCGCCAGCACCGGCACGAATTCGCGCTGGCCGCCGGAGGAGGTGCCCTGTCCGCCGGGCTGCTGAACGGAATGGGTGGCATCGAAGATGACCGGCGCGCCGGTCGTCTCGGCCATGATCGGCAGGGCGCGCATGTCGGTGACCAGCGTGTTGTAGCCGAAGGAGACGCCGCGCTCGGTGACCAGCACGTTCGGATTGCCGCTCTCGATCAGCTTGGCGACCACGTTCTTCATGTCCCAGGGGGCGAGAAACTGCCCCTTCTTCACATTGACGACGCGTCCGGTGGCGGCGGCGGCGACGAGAAGGTCGGTCTGGCGGCAGAGGAAGGCGGGAATCTGCAGGATGTCCACCACCTCGCCCACCGGCGCGCACTGGTCGTTCTCGTGCACGTCGGTCAGCACGGGCATGCCATAGCGTTCGCGAATCTCGGCGAAGACGGGGAGGGCGGCCTTCAGGCCCATGCCGCGCGCGCCCTTGATCGAGGTGCGGTTGGCCTTGTCGAAGGAGGTCTTGAACACCACACCGATGCCGCGGCGCGTGGCGATCTCCTTGATCGCGGCGGCGCATTCGAGCGCATGCGCGGCGCTCTCCATCTGGCAGGGGCCGGCGATCAGCGCCAGCGGCAGGTCATTGCCGAAGCGCACATCGCCAAGGGTAACCACGGAATTGGGGGTAACCAGGGAATTGGCGCCTGAGCCGCTCATGAACTGTTCCTTGAGGTCGGCGCGGGTCAGACGACGCCGGCGCGCAGAATGTCGTGAATATGGAGAATGCCGACCGGCTTTCCATCCGCCACGGCGAAGACGACGGTGATCGGCACCGGGCGCCGGTTCATCAGCCCCAGCGCCGCGCTGGCCAGTTCCAACGGATCGACGACGAAGGGGGAGGAGGTCATCACCTTCTCGACCGGCGTCGACAGGAGTTCGCCGCTCATGTGGCGGCGCAGGTCGCCATCGGTGACGATGCCGGCGAGCCGGCCCTCGCCGTCGACGACGCCGCAGCAGCCGAAGCGCTTGCCGGTGATCTCGATCAGCACCTCGCTCATCGGCGTGCCGAGCCGCACCAGCGGCATTTCCGCTTCCGGATGCATGATGTCGGCGACCTTCAGCAAGCGCGCGCCGAGCTTGCCGCCGGGATGGAAGATGCGGAAGTCGGAGGCGGAGAAGCCCCGGCGCTCCAGCAGCGCCACCGCCAGCGCGTCGCCTATGGCGAGCTGCATGAGCGTGGAGGTGGTGGGGGCGAGCCCGTTGGGGCAGGCTTCCTCGACCCGCGGCAGCACCAGCGCCACATCGGCGGCCCGGCCGAGCGTGCTCTCCGGATTGGAGGTGACGGCGAGCAGTGGCACGGCGAAGCGGCCGGCATAATGGACGATATCGCCGAGTTCGGAGGTCTCGCCCGACCAGGAGATGGCGAGCAGCACGTCGTCCGGCGTCACCATGCCGAGATCGCCATGGCTCGCCTCGGCGGCGTGGAGAAACAGCGCCGGCGTGCCGGTCGAGGCGAGGGTGGCGGCGAGCTTGCGCCCGATATGTCCGCTCTTGCCCATGCCGGTGACGATGACGCGTCCGCGCGCACCCTCGATCAGCGCAATGGCACTCTCGACCGCGTCGCCGAGTTCCACCTCGATGGCGGCGCTGAGCGCGGCAAGGCCCTTGGATTCGATGGCGAGGGTGCGCAGCACCCGTTCGCGCAGCCGGTCGTCCCGCACAGGCGCGGCGGCGGCGGTGTTCTGAGGCTGGGCCGTGCCCAAGGTTGGAGTCTCCCTTGCTCGGGACTGCCGGACGCGCTGCGCCCGGCGGCCCTTCAGCGCCACGCCGGGCGTCAATAAGCGCCAAACGCCGGCGATGCAATGGAGGACCCCGGGAACCGCCGATACCTCCCGCACGTTGGGAGGCGCTGGGCGGGGTTGGAGGATAGGTCGATGGATATGGGGCGGGGCGTGGCCGGCTCGGCGGGGGTGGCGCGTCGCCTGCCGCCGACCGAGGGCCGGACCGAGCGGCTGTGGCGGCGCTGCACGCAGATCGCCGTCATCGCCAGCGCGGTCGTGATACTGGCCGCCGCGCTGGTGATCGCCAGCGCCGTGCTCATTCCGATCGTCGCGGCGGTCATCATTGGCAGCGTCATCGGCCCGGCGATCGAAGGTCTGGCAAAGCGCGGCGTGCCGAGCTGGCTCGGCGCCATGCTGATGGTGATCGGCATTGCCGGCCTGCTCTATGGCCTGGCGGTCGCGCTGGCGGCACCGCTGGCGGAATGGAGCGCCCGCGCGCCGGAGATCGGTGCCATCATGAAGGAGCGATTCGCCGCGCTGCGGCCGATGGTGCAGACGCTCGCCTCTGTGGTCGAATCGATCCAGTCGATCGGCCGTGCCACCGAGGCGGCGCCGATGGTGGTGGAGGTGGCCGATTCGAAGATGCTGGAAAGCGTCCTCTCCATGGTCACGCCGGTCATCGGCCAGTTGATTCTGTTCCTCGGCTCGCTGCTGTTCTTTCTCGCCGGCCGTGTGCAGATCAAGCGCCGGGTGGTGCAGGTGATGACCCCGCGCCATACGCGGCTGACGGCGCTGCGGGTGTTTCGCGAGATCGAGGAAAGGCTCGGCGCCTATCTCGTCACGGCGACCTTCATCAACATAGGCTTGGGCATCGCCACCACGCTGATGACCTGGGCGCTCGGCCTGCCCAACCCGCCGCTGTGGGGCGTGCTGGCCTGCGTGCTGAACTACGTGCCCTATGTCGGGCCGGCGGTGACCACGCTCATTCTCGCCATTGCGGGAATCGTCACCTTTCCCGGGTTCGTCGAGGGCGTGCTGCCGGCGGCGGCATTCCTCTTCATCACCAGCGTCGAGGGCCAGATTCTCACGCCGATGATCGTGGGGCGCCGGGTCTCGCTCAATCCGTTCGCCGTGTTCCTGTCCATGGCGCTGTGGACCTGGCTGTGGGGGCCCGCGGGCACGTTCCTTTCGGTGCCGCTGCTGATCGCGGCGATGGCGCTTGTGGATGGCGTGCTCGCCAAAAGCCGCCCGCACCTGCCGGGTTGAGACTATTCACAGGCTGCGCGGAGGGTGCGCTTGACACCCGCGAGGGCGTGCCTTAACACCCGGCCCACTCGCTGCGGGGCCCGGTGCTTCGGACCCGCGCCGGGGGGTGTAGCTCAGTTGGTTAGAGCGCCGGCCTGTCACGCCGGAGGTCGCGGGTTCGAGCCCCGTCACTCCCGCCATTCCCCGGGATGGCATTGAGGGGCGCACAGGCCTCCCCCCACGTTCTCCCCACTTCCGCTTCTTAACCTAGAGCGTGCCTTCCGCGTCACGCCTTCGTTGTCAGGCGCGTTTCGGCCCCGCCTCGGCTTTTGCCCGCACGGCCGGCCTGATAGATTCCTCGTCGGTGAAGCGAGTGAGGTAGGGCGCATGATCAAGGCATTTCCGTCGGCCACCGTTCTGGCCTCCCTGCTGCTGCTGGCGGGCGCCGCCGCGCCGGCGATCGCCCAGGACGGGCTGAACCCGTCGCCGGGCGGGGCGGGTCCGACCTCTCCCAATCCCTTCGTCGACAGTCTGGGGCCGGACGCGCCGCAGCCGCAGACCGGCGAACTGGTGCCGCTGCCCGGCCCGCCGCCCGAGGGCAAGGACGCCGAGATCAAGCTCCCCGACTGCGCGCCGCCCAACTGCGGAACGCCGCAGATCATGGAGTAGGGCGCCGGGCCCGCGCGGGTGCATAGGGCGTCGTCCGGTCCAACTTACCCGGACGGCGATGATCGCCATCCGGGCTGACGGGCGCCTTCCCGTCGCGGTGGCGATCTCGTCATCGGCAACGACGCCGGGAGTGTCGGGAGGGCGCGGATGGGCCCGGGTTGGACCAAGTGTCTCACCCATCCTCTTTGGCGAGATCGAGGCACCGGTCCATGCCCCCTGACGGGGGCCCCAAAAGGCCGACGTAGCGGCACGCCCGTTTGGCGCGGTGTGGCCGAGGTATCGGGAGGCTGTCTATTATACACATCA
>JAEYTJ010000270.1 GCA_023434095.1 Pseudomonadota bacterium
CGAACCGGGGCCGGCTGGGAATCGACCGGTCCGCAACCCGGTTATTTCCCGTTCTATCTCTCCGTCATCCTTGGCGGCGCCAGCGTCTACGGCCTGGTCGCCGCGTTCCTGTCGGGCAAGGAAGCGCGGGAGACGTTTGTCACGCAGGCGCAGCTCCGCCGCGTGATGGCGGTATTCGTGCCGACCGTCCTGTTCTGTCTCGCGACGCAATTCCTCGGACTCTATGTCGCCAGTTTCCTGCTGGTCTCGGGCTTCATGCGCCTGGTCGGCAAGATCGCGTGGTGGAAGTCGCTGCTGACAGCTTTCGTGTTCACCGCCGCGATGTTCGTGACCTTCGACATCGCCTTTGACGTCATCATGCCGAAGGGTCCGCTCGAAGCGGCGCTCGGCCGCTAGGAAGCCCGTCATGGAAGCATTTGGATTGCTGCTGCACGGCTTCGCCGTTCTCATGACCTGGAAGATCATCGCCCTGATGATCTTCGGGCTGGTGCTCGGGATTTTCGTCGGCGTGCTGCCGGGCCTCGGCGGCCCGAACGGCGTGGCGATCCTGCTGCCGCTGACCTTCACGATGGACCCGACTTCTGCAATCGTGATGCTGTCGTGCATCTACTGGGGCGCGCTGTTCGGCGGCGCCATCACCTCGGTGCTGTTCAACATCCCGGGCGAGCCCTGGTCGGTGGCCACGACCTTCGACGGCCATCCGATGGCACGGTCGGGACGGGCGGGCGAGGCGCTGACGGCGGCGTTCACCTCGTCCTTCGTCGGCGCCCTGTTCGCGATTATCATGATCACGCTGATCGCCCCGCTGGTCGCACAGTTCGCCTTGCAGTTCGGGCCAGCCGAGAAGTTCGCGGTCTACTTCCTCGCCTTCGCCTCCTTCGTGGGCATGAGCAAGGAAGCACCGGCCAAGACCATCGTCTCCATGATGATCGGCTTCGCCCTCGCGGCGGTCGGCCTCGACATGGTCACCGGCCAGCTGCGCCTGACCTTCGGCGTCATGGAGCTGCTCAACGGCTTCGACTTCCTCATCGCGGTCATCGGCCTGTTCGGCATCGGTGAAATCCTGCTCACGATGGAAGAGGGCCTGGAGTTCCGCGGCAAGGCGGCGAAGATCGACCCGAAGGTGGTGTGGAAGACCTGGAAGACGCTTCCCCGCTACTGGATGACCTCGCTGCGCTCCTGTATCATCGGCTGCTGGATGGGCATCACCCCGGGGGGCGCCACCCCGGCCTCCTTCATGGCCTATGGCATCGCCAAGCGCGTGTCGAAGAACGGCAAGAACTTCGGCAATGGCGAGATCGAGGGCGTCGTCGCTCCCGAGACCGCCGCCCACGCCGCCGGCACCGCCGCCATGCTGCCCATGCTGGCGCTGGGCGTTCCCGGTTCGCCGCCCGCCGCGGTCCTGCTCGGCGGCCTGCTGATCTGGGGTCTCCAGCCCGGCCCGATGCTCTTCGTCGAGCAGGCCGAATTCGTGTGGGGCCTGATCGCCTCCATGTATCTCGGCAACATCGTCGGCCTGATCCTCGTGCTGACCACGGTGCCGCTGTTCGCCTCGATCCTGCGGATCCCCTTCTCGATCATCGCTCCGGTGATCCTGGTGATCTGCGCCATCGGTGCCTACACGGTGAACAACAACGTGTTCGACGTGATCATGATGATGGTGTTCGGCGTCCTCGGCTACCTGCTGAAGAAGACGAACTACCCGCTCGCCCCGCTGGTGCTGGCCATCGTGCTCGGCGACAGCGCGGAGGAAGCCTTCCGCCAGGCCCTGCTGTCTTCGGGCGGCGCCATCTCGGTGTTCTGGTCGAACGGGCTGGTCTCCACGATCATGGGTCTCGGCCTCATCGCCGGCCTGTGGCCGCTGATCGGCATGGTGTTCAGCAAGCTGCGCGGCTCTTCCGCCCAGCCGGCCTGAACCCGATAAGGAACGAGCCCGCCGCGCGTACCCACGCGCGGCGGGTTCAGCCGCGAGAAGGATGACCTTGCGTCACTCGTCTCCGGCGCCCAGGCGAAGGGCGGGGCCAATCGCTCTTCCGCCGAATCCCTCGCCCCCGCAGAGGGAGATCGGGCCATCAACGGTCGCGGGACACTCCGGCGCCCGAGCCACGCAGCAGAAGGTGGCCGGCGGACGGAAGCGCGAACCGACGTTTCGGGGGGACGGGAGGCAACGCCAATGAACTATGCCGACAAGGAGCTTCACCGCCGACGCCAAGGGCCGATGCCCGGGCGCAGGCCGGAGACGGAAGCCTCATGATGAGCGTCGAGAGCACCATTCGCCGTGTCAATGGAGGAGCGGCCAAGCTCTCCGTGGCGCCGCTCGAGGACACGTCCACCTTCAAGAACCGCGCCTATACCGCGCTCAAGGAGGTGATCGTTTCGCTCAACATCTACGACCAGGCCAGCGAGGTGCGCCTCGATGAGCGCCAGCTGGCCCAGAGCCTCGGGGTCAGCCGGACCCCGGTGCGCGAGGCGATGGCCCAGCTCGAACGCGAGGGCTTCGTGCATTCCGTGCCCCGGCGCGGCATCTATGTGGTGCGCAAGACGCGCCGCGAGGTGATCGAGATGATCCAGGTATGGGCGGCACTCGAAAGCCTCGCCGCCCGCCTGATCACCGTTCATGCCAGCGACGAGGAGATCGGCCGACTGCGGCAGATGTTCGCTTCCTTCGACGAGGCCGGCGGCCCGCATGCCAAGCTGGACGAGTATTCGGAGGTGAACATCCAGTTTCACCAGACGATCATCGCCATGGGCGGCAACGGCATTCTCGTCAACCTCGCGGAGAACCTGTTCACCCATATGCGGATGATCCGCCGCAAGACGATCGGCGAGGAGAACCGGGCCGACCGCTCGATCCAGGATCACCTCGCCATCATCCAGGCGCTGGAAGCGCGCGACACCGACGCGGCCGAGGTGCTGGTGCGCAACCACGCGCTCGGGCTCGCCGACCACGTCGCGCGCTACGCCGACTATCTCGAATAGGGCGGCGCCCTCCGGCGCCCCCATCCGACACCTCGACCCGGCGGGTTCCTCGACCCCGCCGGGCTTTTTTGCGTGGGGCCGCGAGGTGTGGCGCGCCTGCACCGGCGCCGCGGCTTCGGTCGCGCGCGGCCGACCGGCCGTTGCGCCCCCGCAATGATTGGGCTACCCACGTTTCAGGTCCCCGCCGGACCTCATCCCATCGCCGAGCCGATCGACCCGCCGCGGAGGAGCCGCCCTTCATGCTGCGCTCGCTGACCGATTTCATCGCCGAGATCGCCGGGGGCGGTCGCGAGACCTCCGCCTTTGCCGAGAACGACTATCGGCTCGCGGCGGCGGCGCTGCTGGTGCATGTGGTGACGATCGACGGCGTCATCGGCGCCGACGAGATGGACAAGCTCCGCCGCCTGCTCGCCGCCCGTTTCACCCTCTCCGAGGAGGATTCGGAGAAACTGCTCGAGGCGGCCATCGCCCGCGACGCCGAGGCGGTCGACCTCTACGCCTTCACCAGCGTTCTCAACCGTGCCATGGACGACGAGGGGCGCCGGCGGGTGGTGGAGATGATGTTCGAGGTCGCCTATGCCGATGGCGGGCTGACCGAGTTCGAGGACAATCTGGTCTGGCGGGCGGCGGAACTGCTCAATGTCAGTTCCCGCGACCGGGTCGATATCCGCAAGCGCGTGCGCGACGCTTCCGAAGGCTGAGCGCCGATCCGCCGCCGCGCGGGGTTGAGGCGCGGCGCGAATCGTGGCGTCATCCTTGCTTGCGGGGTGAGAGGGGCTTTTCCGGTCGCCGGGTCGGCGGACGGATGAGCCGCCTGGTGAAGGGCCCAACTCTCCCCGTCCGTCCGTGCCGCACGAGATCATGGCTGTCGCAGAAACTCCGCTTCCCGTTCTCATCGTGCTCCATCAGGAGCACTCCTCCCCCGGCCGTGTCGGGCGGCTTCTGGCCGAGCGCGGGCACCGGCTCGACATCAGGCGGCCCTGTCTGGGGGAGGACCTGCCGTCGACCCTCGCCGGCCATGCCGGGGCGGTGGTGTTCGGCGGCCCGCAGAGCGCCAATGATTGCCATGACTATGTGCGTGCCGAGATCGAGTGGATCGGCGTGCCGCTGCGCGAGCGCAAGCCCTATCTCGGTATCTGCCTCGGCGCGCAGATGCTGGCCCGCCATCTCGGCGCGCGCGTCGCCCCGCACCCGGAGGGCCTGGTCGAGATCGGCTACTACCCGATCCGCGCCACGGAGGCCGGAGCGCGGATGCTGGGCGCGCCGGCGCCCGCGGGTCCGGCATGGCCCGACCATGTCTATCATTGGCATCGCGAAGGGTTCGATCTCGCCGCCGGGGCCGAACTTCTCGCCGAGGGGCCGACCTTTCCCAATCAGGCCTTCCGCTACGGCCCTCGCGCCTTCGGCATCCAGTTTCATCCCGAGGTGACGCATCACATGATGTGCCGCTGGACGGTGCAGGGCGGCGAGCGGCTGGACCTGCCGGGGGCGCGTCCGCGCCGGGCGCATTTCACCGACCGTCTGCAGCACGATGCGCGCATCCGGCTCTGGCTGGACGCGTTTCTCGCGCGATGGCTGGGGGAGGAGACGACTTCCTTCGCCCCCGCCGGCGCGTGACATGCGACGGTCTGCCGGCCCGGAAGGCGAGGACGCGCAGCTTCCCGCATAAAGAAAAGGCTGCACCGTCGCCGGTGCAGCCTTTTCTTTTAGCTCGCTCAGGACCCTATCAGCGCGGCGGCGGGTCGCCCGAGCATAGATCTCGGCGTCAGGTCCGTAGGGCTCAGGCCACTTTCTTGGCACGGCCGCGGGGCTTGGCCACGGGGGCCGGAACAGGCTTCTTGCGCTGCTGGCCGAGGCCCATCTTCTTCGCCAGATTGGAACGCGCCTCGGCATAGCTGGGGGCGACCATGGGATAATCGTTCGGCAGGCCCCACTTGGCGCGGTATTCTTCCGGCGTCATGTTGTACTTCGTGCGCAGATGACGCTTCAGCGACTTGAACTTGAGGCCGTCTTCCAGGCAGATGATATATTCCGGCGTCACCGACTTCTTCACCGGCACCGCGGGCTTCAGAACCTCTTCGACGACGGCCGGAGCGGGAGCGGAGAGACGAAGCAGGGCGCCGTGAACCTTGGCGATCAGGTCGGGAAGTTCGGCGGCGGGCACTGAATTGTTGCCGACGAAAGCCGCAACAACATCCGCGGTGAGGCCAAGATAGTCGGCCGACACGCTTTCCTGCTCAGACATCTATTTTCTCCATTGAGACCGAGATCGATTTAACATCAAACGCCGAAACGTCAATAAGCAATGACAAGCAAAGCGGCGACGTTATGGCAGATTTCTCGTCAGCAACAAAAAATTACCAGATGCGGAATATCGATATGTAGGCTTGAGGTAGAGGGGCCGCATGTTGCGGGATCCCCCGGACAAGTCGAATGAAGTGCTGCGGCTGATGAGGTTTCCAGCGCATCCCGAGGGTGACGGCCCGCGAGGCGGAAGGGGTGCTCCTGTACTGCCGCAGCGTCATGGAACGGCGGCGGGAACGGCTCGACGACAGCAAGAATAGCCGTTGCAATACACACAAATTCTTGATGACGGCCCTCGCAAAGTACAATCCGTGAGCGGTGCCGCACATCCGCAGGTTTATCGAATCACTCGTAGATGTGATCGAAGAATGCCCGCTCCAGCGTCACGGCGCGTCGGAAAAACGCGGCAGCATTGGCCCGCCCGGTGTCGTCGATCGCCGTGCCGACGCGATCCAGTTCGCCGCGCAGCCAGGTGACGAAGCTTCGGAAGCCTTCATTATTGTGCAGTGTGATCCACTCCGCATGCACGAAATCGGGCGGGAGTTCCTGAGACGCACGATCCGCCCAGCTGAGATAGAGCCATTCGGCGACGGTGAGCACCGCGAGGCAGCTCGCATAGTCGCGGCTGGCGGCGGCATCCTTCATGAGCGTCTGGAAGCCGGAGGTCGGCGCGGTGAGAACCGGATGGGCCCGCTCCGCCTCCGGCACGCCGAGGGCGACGAAGGCGCGCTGGAAATAGGTGTTCTCGTCGCTGGTGATCATCGCCGCGAATTGGGCGAAGCGGATGCGCGACTCGAACCGGTCCGCAGTCGCGATCGCCATGCCGAGCAGGGCCACGAAGCCATCGATGAACTGGTAGTCCTGGGTCAGGTAACGGCGCATGGTCTCCGGCGATACGGCGCCGGCGAAGATCTCCCGCACGAAACGGTGCTCGACGCAGGCCTGCCAGTCCTGCGCGTTCTCCTGCCGCAGGTCGTCGCTGAAGCTCATCCGTTCCTCTCCGCCTGATCTGTTATCCGCGCGTTATCTAGGGCTCTTTGCCGACAAGTGAAATCGCCGTGCCGACAAGAGCTGCGCTATCCTTAACAGGCGGTCGTTTTCCGGTTTCCGACGTGGGGACCGTCGCAATCGCGTCCGTATCGGCGATTACATCCGTATGGACTGTCCGCCATCGACGACGAGGACATGGCCGTTGACGAAGGAGGCCTCATCGGACGCCAGGAACACGGCGGCGGCGCCGATTTCCGGCGGGTGGCCCCAGCGGCCGACCGGGACGCGGGTGTCGACGAAGGCGGAGAAGGCGGTGTCGGCCACGAGGCCGGCATTGGTTTCCGTCGCAAACATGCCGGGGGCGATGGCGTTGCTTGTGATGCCGGCGCGGGCGTAGTCGACCGCCAGCGCGCGCATCAGCCCGCCGAGCCCGGCCTTGGCGGCGGTATAGACGGGGTCGTGCCGGTTGGCGATGTGGGCGGCGATGGAGGTGACGGTGATCAGCCGCCCATGCCGGTGCGCCGCCATGTGCTCGGCCGCCTCGCGCGCCAGCAGCATCGGGCCGATGAGATCGGCGGCGATCAGCGCTTCGACCTCGCCGGGGGTGAAGTCCTTCAGGGGCCGGCGGTCGCGGGCGCCGACATTGTTGACCAATATGTCGAGCCGGCCGTGTTCGGCGGCGATGGCGGCGATGGCGGTCCGCCCGGCGGCAGGGTCGGCGACGTCGAAAGGCGCGATGGCGGGGGGCCGGCCGGTGGCCGCGGTGAGCGCAGTCGCTGCCGCCTCAAGCCGCCCGGCGTGGCGGCCATTGATCACGACGTGGGCGCCAGCGGCGGCGAGCGCCTTCGCCATCTCGAAGCCGAGCCCGCGCCCGGCGCCGGTCACGAGCGCGATCCGCCCGTCGAGGCGGAAGGGGCGCGGCAGCGGCGGGGTGGCCGGAGAGGGGGGAGG
>JAEYTJ010000334.1 GCA_023434095.1 Pseudomonadota bacterium
TCACCCACGACCAGATCGAGGCCATGACCATGGCGGACCGCATCGGCATCCTCGCCGAAGGCCGGCTGGTGCAGATCGGCACGCCGCGCGAGATCTATGCCAGCCCGGCAAATATCCATGTCGCGGCTCGGCTCGGACAGCCGCACATCAATCTTCTCCCCGCCGGCCTCGTCCCGGGCGTGCCGATGCCCGCGGGTACCCGCACCATCGGCGCGCGCACGGAGCATATCGTGCTTTCTCCCAAGGAGGGCGGCAATGCGCGGGTCGACTGGATCGAACATCTGGGCGACCAGAACCACCTGCACATCCATCTCGGCGAGCAGAAGCTGGTGACGCTTGCCGACCCGGACATGGCCGTGGCGCCGGGCGACAGGGTCGACCTTACCTTGAAGAACCCGCTCTATTTCGGCCAGGACGGCCAAAGGCTCGCCTAGCGGGCAGCGTGCGTTTAGGACGGAAGGCACCGTGTGCCGGATGTCGCGTCGAACGGATGGGAAGGCAGCCATGAAACATTTCTTCAACCGGCGGGAAAGCATCGTCACCGAAGCGCTGGACGGGCTGCTGCGCACCACGCCCCCCGGCCGGCTGGCCCGACTCGACACCTATCCCGATATCAAGGTCGTGCTGCGCGCCGACTGGGACAAGTCGAAGGTCGCCGTCATCTCCGGCGGCGGCGCCGGCCACGAGCCTTCCCATGCCGGTTTCGTCGGCCGGGGGCTGCTGACCGCCGCCGTCTCTGGCGAGATCTTCGCCTCGCCCAGCGTCGAAGCGGTGCTCACCGCCATACGGGCGGTCACCGGTGCGCCGGGATGCCTGCTGGTGGTGAAGAACTACACCGGCGACCGGCTGAATTTCGGCCTCGCCGCGGAACGTGCCCGCACCGAGGGCTACCGCGTCGAGATGGCGATCGTGGCCGACGACATCGCGCTGCCGGACATCCCCCAACCGCGCGGCGTGGCGGGGACGCTGTTCGTGCACAAGATCGCCGGCCATCTCGCCGAGACAGGGGCCGATCTCGACATCGTCGCCGGGGCGGCGCGGGCGGCGGCGGCGGAGATCGCCTCGCTCGGCGTGTCGCTGTCCTCCTGCTCCATTCCCGGCCAGCCCTTCGAGGCGCGGCTGGGGGCGGAGGAGGGGGAGCTGGGTCTCGGCATTCATGGCGAGCCGGGCGTCGAGCGCATTCCCCTGCTGCCGGCTGGCGAGATCGTCGGGTTGATGAGCGCGCGTCTTGGCGCCCGCCTCGATCCCGGCGCCGCCTATGCGCTTCTGATCAACAATCTCGGTTCGGTCCCGCCGCTGGAGATGAGCCTTATCGCCGAGGCCCTGCTGGGATCCGAGCTCGGGCGCGGGGTGAAGCTGGTCATCGGGCCGGCGCCGCTGATGACCGCGCTGAACATGAACGGCTTTTCGCTTTCCTATCTCAAGCTGGAACCGACCCGCGAAGCGGCGCTGATCGCCCCGGTCGAGCCGCTGGCCTGGCGGCCGGCGGTAGCCACCGGCACGGTCGCGATGCAGGCGGCGCCGGCCGCGCCGCGCGCGGCAGACGCTCCCGCCACTGCGGATGCAGCGGCTGAGGCGGTCATCCGCACGGTGTGCGCGACCCTCATCGGCCTGGAGGAGGAGTTGAACCGTCTCGACGCCCGCGCCGGCGACGGCGACACGGGCAGCACTGTCACCACCGGCGCCCAATCCATCCTCGCGCACCTTGAGCGTCTTCCGCTGGCCGATGCGGCCGCCACGCTCAAGGCCATCGGCAGCGAACTCGGCACCGCGATGGGCGGGTCGAGCGGCGTGCTGCTTTCGATCTTCTTCACCGCTGCGGGACAGGCGCGCGGGGAGGGAGAGGCGCTTCCCGCCGCCCTGCTCGCCGGTCTCGGCCGAGTGGTCTTCTATGGTGGCGCGGTGCCCGGCGACCGCACGATGATCGATGCGCTCGATCCCGCCCTGAAAGCGCTCGCGGAGGGCGATCTCGCGGCCGCTGCCATTGCCGCCGCCGCGGGGGCGGAGGCAACCCGGACGATGGTGCGGGCGCGCGCCGGGCGGGCGGCCTACGTGGCGGCGCGCGAACTGGAAGGATCGCCCGATCCCGGTGCGGTGGCGGTGGCGCGGGTGTTTGGGGCGCTGGCTGCGGCCGGCTGAGCGTGGGGAGTGAGACCGATGCAACTCGCCGCTTCCGATCTCACTGCCCTCATCGGTCTGTGTCGCGAGCAGATCGAAGAGCATTGCGAACGGCTCGGCCGGCTCGACAGCGCCATCGGCGACGGCGACCACGGAGCCAACATGCGGCGTGGGCTGGAGGCGGTGTACGGCGAGCGCGACGCCATTTCCGCCCTGCCGCTGCCGGCGGCGCTGGAGCGCATCGGGCTGGTGCTCGTCATGAGTATCGGCGGGGCCGCCGGACCGCTCTACGGCACGCTGCTGATGGAGCTGGGGCGGGGGCTCGCCGCTCCGGAGGCGGGGGAGGATTTCGCCGCCACGCTGGCCGGAGCGATCGCGGCCGTCGGGCGGCGCGGCCGGTCCGGGCCGGGCGACAAGACGCTGCTCGACGTGCTCTACCCCGTGCAGGCCGAGGTCGCGCGCCATGCGGCCCCCGCCCGGATTGCCGCCTGCGCCCGCGACGCGGCGCAGGCGACCGAAATGATGCTGGCGCGGCGCGGCCGGGCGTCCTATCTCGGCGTGCGCTCGATCGGCCATGAAGACCCCGGCGCGTCCAGCTGTGCCCTGCTTGCCATGACAATCTGCCAGTATCTTCAGGAGCATACCCCATCATGACTCCTGCGCGCGGCGCCAATGTGGGCATCGTGATCGTGTCGCATTCGCCGCTGGTCGCCCAGGGCGCCGCCGACATGGTGCGTCAGATGGTGGGGGGATGCGTGCCTCTCGCCTGGAGCGGCGGCAATGGCGACGGCGGCCTCGGCACCCACGTTAACGGTATTCTGACGGCGATAGAGGCGGCATGGTCGGAGGCCGGTGTCGCCATTTTCGTCGATCTCGGCGGGGCGGAGACCAATAGCGAGATGGCGGTGGAGATGCTGGGGCCGGCGCGGGCGGCCAGGGTCGCCATCTGCAACGCGCCGCTGGTCGAGGGCGCGGTGGTGGCGGCGGCGGAGGCGTCGAGCGGCTCGTCGCTGGCGAAAGTGGTGGCAACAGCCGAAGAGTTGTCCGCGTGATGGCCGAGAGCCTCCCCCTTCTCGGGCGCCCCGGCGCCCATCGCTGCCAGGCCGAGGTCGAGGTCACGCACGGCGTCGGCCTGCATGCGCGGCCCTCCGTCGCCTTCACCCGCCTCGCCAAGACCTTCCCCTGCACGGTCGAGGTGGCGGTGGACGGGTCTGGCGACTGGCTGAACGGCAAGAGTATCGTCAAGATCATCGGCGCTCGCATAAGGCGCGGAACACGCTTGCGAATTCGCGCCGAAGGGGCGCGCGCGCAGGAGGCGGTGACGGCGCTCAGCGAGCTGGTGCGGCGCAATTTCGACGAGGACCGCAAGGCGGGGCGGGGCGATGGGCGCGCCTCGTGACCTGTGCGGCCAGCCCGCCTCTCCCGGCCGCGCGCTCGGACCGGTCCACCGGGCGGACGAGCCGGCGGCACCGTCCGGCCCAGCGGGGAGCGGAACCGATGCCCGGACGGCGCTGGAGG
>JAEYTJ010000359.1 GCA_023434095.1 Pseudomonadota bacterium
GGATGGAGGACGGTGCGGTAGAGGAAGTCCGCAAACGATACGTCCTCCGGCTTGTCCCTATGGCAACCGGTGGAGCAGCCGTCTTGTTCCGGTCGCCAACGTAAATAAATGCATCGCTTCAACGCCAAGGATGCGCGCCGGTCGGGCAGCTAATCCTGTTGTACCGCTCGATGGTGGACGGAACGGGCTTCGGCGCCCGTCTGTTAGGTCTTGTCCCAGCAATGGAGAAGACCATGTCGAAACACATGCCTCCCATCCCGCCGAAGAGCGTCAGTCCCAAGGGCCCGGGCGGACAGGATCACGTCGACCTGCACGGCGAACATGGCGGCAAGGGCCATCCCGGCGAGGGCCGCAACCTTGCCCAGCAGGGCCGCCAGGGCAACAGCAAGCAGAACACCACCCACCAGGGCTACCAGCAGGACAGGTGAACCATGTCCACTTCCGACAAGAACCAGGCTGCCAATCGTCATCACGGTGGCCCCGGCAGCAGCCACCAGCGTCCCGACCTTCCGGATCCCACCGCTGGCCGCGGTCCCCTGCCGGGTCAGCCGACCAATGGCCGTCAGTCGGACGTCTCCGGAGGCGGTGGCGTGCGTGACAGCCACCACACCCATGAGCCGCACGACAAGGGCGGCAGGAACTAGCGAACAGGGCAGGGCGGCTTCGGCCGCCCGCCTCAGCCTGGATAAGACTTGAAGTGCTTCGAGAGCTTGAGGGTCTGTGCCTGGTAGTTGGAGCCCAGCGCCGACCCGTAGAGCCGGTCCGGCTTTTCCGCCAGCTGCTCGTAGACCAGCCGGCCGATGGTCTGGCCGTGCCCGAGCAGGAACGGCACCTCGCGGCTCCTCACCTCCAGCACCGCCCGGCTGCCGCTGCCCCCCGCGGGCGAGTGGCCGAAGCCGGGGTCGAAGAAGCCGGCATAGTGCACCCGGAATTCGCCGACCAGCGGGTCGAACGGCACCATCTCCGCCGCATGGCCGGGCGGCACATGCACCGCCTCCTTCGAGGCGAGGATGTAGAAGGCGTCGGGGTCCAGCACCAGTTCGCGCCGGCCGCGCGTCATCAGCGGCTCCCAGAAATCCTCGACCTCGCAGGCGGCGCGGCGGTCGACGTCGATCACCCCGGTATGGCGCTTGGCGCGGAAGCCGAGCAGGCCGCCAAAGCCCTCGCCGGAGAGATCCACGCTCACCGCGATGCCGCCGCCGGCCACGTCCGCCTCCGGGCTGTCGACCAGGCGCTCGGCGGCGTTGAGCGCGGCGATGCCGGCCTCGTCGAGCCGTGCGTCGCCGCGCCGGAAGCGGATCTGCGACAGGCGCGAGCCCTGCCGCACCAAAATGGGGAAGGTCCGCGGGCTGATTTCCAGATAGAGCTTTCCGCCATAGCCGGCGGGCACGATGTCGAAGGCCCGCGAACGGTCGGCGATCACCCGGGTGAACACGTCGAGCCGGCCGGTGGAACTTTTGGGATTGGCGGAGGCGGCGATGTCGGCGGGCAGCGCCAGCGCCTCCTCCAGCTCCACCAGATAGACGCAGCCGGTCTCCAGCACCTCGCCGCCGGTGAGGTCGAGCTGGTGCAGGCCGAGCCGGGTGAGACGATCCGCCACCGTCTCGCCGGGGCCGGGCAGGAAGCTGGCGCGAATGCGCCACGCCACCGGGCCGAGACGCAGGTCGAGGCTGGCGGGCTGCACCTGGTCGGCATCGAAGGGGCGGGTGCTGCGGATGGCGCCGCGCGCGGCCAGCGCCTCGATGGCGTGGCCGGGCAGGATGCCCTCGCCGCTCAGACCTGACTCCGCCACTCTGCCGCTCCGTCGCTGCGCGCCCAACCGTGCCTTGGCTTTAGCGGACGCCACACCTGCCGCCAAGGGTGCTTGGCAGAAGTCCGCTTGACGCCCCGCCCGGCACGGGAGTAAGCGGAAGGCATCGACGTGGTCATTTGAGCCGGCCGGCTTGCCGCCACGCTAAACAAGGTTGCTAAAAAGGCCGGGGCCGCGCGACAGCGCGCGAGCGACCCCGGTTCACTGCACGAGACCGGAGTCGCAGATGACCGACACGCCCAAGCTTTCCCCCGCCGACATCGCCGGGCTCCGCCCCGAAACCCGCCTCGTGCAGGGCGGCATCCTGCGCTCGCCCTTCGGCGAGACGGCGGAAGCGCTCTACCTCACCCAGGGCTATGTCTATGAGAGCGCCGAGCAGGCCGAGGCGCGCTTCAAGGGCGAGGACCCCGGCTTCATCTACACGCGCTATTCCAATCCGACGGCGGCGATGTTCGAGACCCGCCTCGCGCTGCTGGAGGGCGCGGAAGTGGCGCGCGCCACCGCCTCCGGCATGGCGGCGGTCACCGCCTCGCTGCTGTGCCAGCTCAAAGCCGGCGACCATGTGGTCGCGGCGCGGGCGCTGTTCGGCTCGTGCCGCTATGTGATCGAGGAACTGCTGCCGCGCTTCGGCATCGCCACCACGCTGGTCGACGGCACCGACCTCGCCGCCTGGCAGGCGGCGGTGCGGCCGGAAACCAAAGTGTTCTTCCTGGAAAGCCCGACCAACCCGACGCTGGAGCTGGTCGACATCGCGGCGGTGGCCGCGCTTTCCAAGGCGGCCGGCGCGTGCCTCATCGTCGACAACGTATTCGCCACGCCGATGCTGCAAAGCCCGCTCAGCCTGGGCGCCGACGTGGTGGTCTATTCCGCCACCAAGCACATTGACGGGCAGGGCCGCTGCCTTGCCGGCGTGGTGCTGTGCTCGGAGAAGTTCCTCACCGACCATCTGCAGACCTTCCTGCGCCAGACCGGGCCGTCGGTCTCGCCCTTCAACGCCTGGGTGATGCTGAAGGGTCTGGAGACGCTGCCGCTGCGGGTCGAGCGTTCGCAGGCCAGCGCGGCGACGCTGGCCGACCGGCTCGCCGGGCTGCCGGGCGTCGCCCGCGTAATCTATCCCTACCGCGCCGACCATCCCCAGCATGAGCTGGCGAAGCGCCAGATGCGGGGCGGCGGCACGCTGGTGACCTTCGAGGTCGAGGGCGGCAAGGCCGGGGCGTTCCGCCTGCTCAACGCGCTGAAGGTGGTGCGCATCTCCAACAATCTCGGCGACGCCAAGAGCCTCGTCACCCATCCCGCCACCACCACGCATCAGCGTTTCACGCCCGAGGCGCGCGCCGAGATGGGCATTTTCGACGGGATGGTGCGGCTCTCGGTCGGGCTCGAACATGTCGACGATCTCACCGACGACCTCGCCCATGCGCTGAAGGCGGCGTGAAAGAGGTAAAGGGCGGCGGTGCACAAACGCAGGCGTGACCCGCCGCCGCCTTGCCCTCCGGCGCCGAAAGCCTTTCAGTAGTGAGACTTGGGGCGATTCGGGGGGCGCAGGAGAGCGGGCATGTATCGGGCGACGACGAAAGGCGTGCAGGTGACGGTGACGCCGCGCTTCGCACCCGAACGCTCCGATCCCGAGCGTAGCCAGTATTTCTGGGCCTACACGATCGAGATCGTGAATCTCGGCGTCGACACGGTGCAGCTCAAGTCGCGCCGCTGGGTCATCACCGACGCGCTGGGGCGCGTGCAGGAAGTGCGCGGCGCCGGCGTGGTCGGCGAGCAGCCCGTCCTGCCGCCGGGCGGGCATTTCGAATACACCAGCGGCGTGCCGCTGCCGACCTCCACCGGCATCATGGAAGGCAGCTACAGTCTGGAAACGCCCAGCGGCGAGAGCTTCGACGCCGAGGTGCCCGCCTTCTCGCTGGATGTGCCGGGCGAGGCGCGCACGCTGAACTGACGGGATGGCCGGCGCGGGCGGCTTCCGGCCCCGCGACGAAGCCGCTATGGTGGCGGACGCTTTCCTCCGTGGGCCTCCCGCCGCGCCGAACGGTCTCCTGATCCCGTGATCGACTTCCGCCCGATCGCCGCCATTCTCGGCGTCCTCCTCGCCGTTCTCGGCACGACGATGATGATTCCGGCGATGGTCGACCTCGTCGTCGGCCGGGGCGAATTCCTCGCCTATGCCGCCTCCTCGGTCATCACCGTCTTCGTCGGCCTGTCGCTGTGGCTGGCGGGGCGCTCCAGCGAGGTGCAGCGGCTGTCGCTGCGCCAGGCCTTCGTGCTCACCACGCTGAGCTGGGTGCTGCTCTCCGCCTTCGCCGCCATCCCCTTCATGTGGGCGGAATCCGACCTGTCGCTGGCCGACGCCTATTTCGAGGCGATGAGCGGGCTCACCACGACCGGCGCCACCGTCATCGGCGGCCTCGACCACCGGCCGCCGGGCCTGCTCATCTGGCGCGCCTTCCTGCACTGGTATGGCGGCATCGGCATCATCGTGCTGGCGATCGCCCTGCTGCCGATGATGCAGATCGGCGGCATGCAGCTGTTCCGCGCCGAATCCTCCGACAAGTCCGAGAAGCTGCTGCCGCGCGCGGCGCAGATGGCCAAGGGCATCCTCGCCTCCTATCTCTTCCTCACCTTCGCCTGCGCCCTCACCTATGCCTTCTGCGGGATGAGCGTGTTCGACGCCGTCGCCCACGCCATGGCGACCATCTCCACCGGCGGCTTCTCCACCCACGACGCGTCGATCGGCTATTTCGACAGCCCCGCCATCGAATATGCGGCGATCGTGTTCATGCTGTCGGGCTCGCTGCCCTTCGTGCTCTATGTGCGCGTGCTGGCGGGCGATTTCAGCCGGCTGTTCGCCAATGCCGAGGTGCGGCTGTTCCTGACGCTGGTGGTGCTGTTCACCGTCATCTCCACCGTCCAGCAGGTCAGCGGCGGGATCAACCAGGGCGAGACGGCGCTGCGCAATGCGCTGTTCAACGTCGTCTCGATCATGTCCACCACCGGCTTCGTCGCCGACGACTACACCCATTGGGGCCCGCCGACGGAGGCGCTCTACTTCATCCTGCTGTTCCTCGGCGCCTGCACCGGCTCCACCGCCGGCGGCATGAAGACCTTCCGCATCGCCATTCTCGGCTCGGCGCTGAAGCAGCATCTCAAGCGGGTCATCTATCCCAACGGCGTGTTTCCGGTGGTCTATGGCGGCAAGCCCATCGGCGACGACGTGGTGGCCTCGGTGCTCTCCTTCGCCTTCCTCTATCTCACCAGCTTCATGCTGATCGCCATCGCCATCAACGTGCTCGGCTTCGACATGGTGACGGCCTTCTCCGCCTCGATCACGGCGGTGGCCAATGTCGGCCCCGGCCTCGGGCCGGTGGTCGGCCCGGCGCAGAACTTCTCCGCCCTGCCGGATCACGTGATCTGGCTGCTCTCCTTCGGCATGCTGGCCGGGCGCCTCGAATTGTTCACCGTGCTGGTGCTGTTCCTGCCGAGTTTCTGGCGGCGCTAGATCCCCTGATGTTTCATGGAAACAGTGAGGGGATCTCATTCATTTTTCTGTCGCGCTTTCTTCACGCGAACCGGTATCCACTTCGCTCGAAAACGCTCCAGTTGGGCGCCGCAGCATAAGCCGGTATGCTGGCGCTCACTTCGCGACGGGGATTCTCCATGCTTGCCGTACGGACGACGACCGAGGAATTGCTGGCCTATCTGGTCGCCTTCGACACGACGAGCCGCAATTCCAATCTCGACCTCATCGCTTTCGTGCGCGACTACCTCGCCGCCTTCGGCATCGAGAGCACGATCATCCCCAGCGAGGCCGGCGACAAGGCAAGCCTGTTCGCCACCATCGGACCCGCCGGTGTGGGCGGCGTGTGTCTCTCCGGCCATTCCGACGTGGTGCCGGTGGACGGCCAGCCGTGGAGCACCGACCCGTTCACCCTCACCCCCCTCGACGACAGGGTCTACGGGCGCGGCTCCTGCGACATGAAGGGTTTTCTGGCCTGCTGCCTCGCCATGGTGCCGGACATGGTGGCGCGGCCGCTGGCGACGCCGATCCACCTTCTCGTCTCCTATGACGAGGAGATCGGCTGCACCGGCGTCGTGCCGGCGGTGCGCCGGCTGGGGGTGGACCTGCCTTTGCCCCGAGCCTGCATCGTCGGCGAGCCGACCTCGATGCGGGTGGTGGACGCCCACAAATCCGGCATCGCCTATGTCACGACCGTCACCGGGCGGGAGGCGCATTCCTCCATGCCGCAGCTCGGCGCCAACGCCATCTTCGCCGCGGCCGAGCTGATCGGCGAACTCGACCGCATCCGCGCCGAGCTGGTGGCGGCGGGCGACCCCACCGGCCGCTTCGACCCGCCCAGCACCACGGTGCAGGTGACGGTCGTCGGCGGCGGCACCGCCGGCAACATCGTGCCGCGCGAATGCGCCATCCGCTGGAACGTGCGCGGCCTCCCAGGCTTCGACGAGGACGCGCTGCTCGACCGCTTCACCGGCTTCGCCGAGCACGTGGTGCTGCCCAAGCTGCGCGAGACCGCGCCGGAAGCCGCGATCGTCACCGATTTCATCTACAAGGTGCCCCCGCTGGCTCCGCAGACGGGCTCACCGGCCGAGACGCTGGCGCTGCGCCTCGCCGGGCAGAACCGCACCTACACGGTGGCCTACGGCACCGAGGGCGGCCATTTCCAGGCGCAGGGCATCCCGACCATCATCTGCGGGCCGGGCTCCATCGACCAGGCGCACAAGCCGGACGAATATATCGAGATCAGCCAGTTGCGCGCCTGCGAGCGGTTCCTGGCCGGCCTCATTGCGGAGTGTGCGGGGTAGAGAACGCCCCGATGCGCCGTCATGCCCGGCCTGGGGCCGGGCATCCAGGCTTTCATCGGGCATTCGCGAACGGCGCGTAACGTAGCTGCCGGCTCAATCCTGCGCCGCGCCCTCGTCCGCCTCGCCGCTTTCCACGATCTCCTCGGCCTTGAAGTCGTAGGTGCGGCCGCAGAACTCGCAGGTGACGGCGATCTTGCCGTCCTCGACCAGGCTGCCGCGCTCTTCCTGCGTGAAGCTGGAGAGCACGTTCATCACCCGCTCGCGCGAGCAGGAGCACTTGGCGACCACGGCCTCGGTGTCGAACACCCGCACGCCGCGCTCGTGGAAGAGGCGGAACAGCAGCCGCTCGCTGGAGAGGTCGGCGTCCACCAGCTCGACATCCTCCACCGTGCCCATGATGGAGAGCGTCTCGACCCAGGCGTCGTCCTCGTCCGTCTCGGGGAGGTCCGTGCCCTCCGGCGCGTCGCCGGGATGCAGGTCGACCGGGCGCACCCGCCCGCCCTCGGTGGGCAGGAACTGCACCATCAGCCCGCCGGCGCGCCACGACGAAGGCGCGCCGCCCGGGTGCATCTCCTCCGCTACGGCGAGGCGGACGCGGGTGGGGATCTGTTCGGACTGGGTGAAATACTGGTGCGCGGCGGCTTCCAGCCCCTCGCCCGCCAGCGCGACGACGCCCTGGTAGCGGTTGACGGTCAGCCCCTGGTCGATGGTCATGGCGAGATGGCCGTGCCCGAGCAGCGCGCCGCTGTCGAAGCCGGCGCCGGAGGGCAGCGCCGCCTGCATCGCCTCCAGCCGCTCCAGGTCGAAGCGGGCATAGGCGCGCACATCCCGCGGAGCGGCGAAATCCACCACGAGGAGGTCGACCGGCCCATCGGTGCGGGTCTGCAGGATGAAGCGGCCCTCGATCTTCAGCGTCGAGCCGAGAAGCACGGTCAGCGCCACGGCCTCGCCGAGCAGGCGCTTGACCGCGGCGGGATAGTCGTGATGGGCGAGCACAGCGTCGAGGCTGGTGCCCAGACGCACGACGCGCCCGCGCACGTCGAGCCCGTCGATGTGGAACGGGGTCACGCGGTCATCGACCGCACGCGGATCGGGCCCACGCGAGGCCGGGGAGGGAGAAGCGCTGTGTGTTGTCATGTCGCCCGCCCATATAGGAGCGCCACCGGGATTGTGCGAGGGGCGGGCGAGAGGCCCCGCCCGCAGGTCCGCGGGCGCCGTTCGTTCCGCCCTTCAGACCGCTCTCAGACCGCGCCTTCGAGGCACCAGGCAAGGATCCCCTTCTGCGCGTGCAGCCGGTTCTCCGCCTCGTCGAACACCACCGATTGGGGGCCGTCCATCACCTCGTCGGTGACTTCCTCGCCGCGATGCGCCGGCAGGCAGTGCATGAACAGCGCATCCTTCGCCGCCCGCCGCATCAGCGCGCCATTCACCTGGAAAGGCTTGAGCAGATTGTGCCGGCGCTCGGCCTCGGCATCGCCCATCGATACCCAGGTGTCGGTGACGACGCAGTCCGCGCCTTCCACCGCTGCCTCGGCCTCATGGCCGAAGGTGACCTTGGCGCCAGTCTCGCGCACCCAGTTCACCAGCGCCGGGCGCGGCGCGAGCTCGGGCGGGGTCGCGACGTTGAGCGCGAAGTCGAAGCGCTGCGCCGCGTGCACCCACGACACCAGCACATTATTCGCGTCGCCGGTCCAGGCGACGGTGCGCCCGGCGATCGGCCCGCGATGCTCCTCGAAGGTGAGCACGTCGGCCATGATCTGGCAGGGATGGGACTCGCGCGTCAGCCCGTTGATGACGGGCACGGTGGCGTATTCCGCCAGCTCCGCCAGCGCCGCATGGTCGAGTATGCGGATCATGATCGCGTCGACATAGCGCGAGAGCACACGCGCCGTGTCGGCGATGGTCTCGCCGCGCCCCAGCTGCATTTCCGCGCCGGTCAGCATCAGCGTGTCGCCGCCGAGCTGGCGCATGGCGAGGTCGAAGGAGATGCGGGTGCGGGTGGAGGGCTGGTCGAACACCATCGCCAGCACTTTGCCGGCGAAGGGCTTCTCCGCCGCCACTTCGCGCCGGCGGCTCTTGAGGGTCTTCGACAGCTCCATCACCGCCCGCAGCTCGCCGGCGGGCATCTGGTCGAGATCGAGGAAGTGCTTCACCGCACCCGGATCATACGCGTTCATGCCGCCGCTCCCTTCGCGGTATCGCCCTTCAGCGACGCCTCGATCCGCGCGCAGGCGGCGTCCAGCTTCTCGAACGCCGCGTCGATCTCCGCATCGCCGATGGTCAGCGGCGGCAGCAGGCGCACCACATTCTCCGCCGCCGACGGGGCGAGCATGCCCTCGGCCCGCATGGCGGCGATGAGGTCGGTGTTCGGCACCACGGTGCGCAGGCCCAGCAGCAACCCCTCGCCGCGCACTTCGGCAAGGACCGACGGGTGGCGGTCCTTCAGCTCGGCGAGGCGCTGGCGCAGGCGGGTGGAGGTGGCGAGCACGCGGTCGAGGAAGCCCTCGCCCAGCACCACGTCGAGCACGGCATTGGCGACGCTCATGGCCAGCGGGTTGCCGCCATAGGTCGAGCCATGGGTGCCGGCGGTCATGCCCTTGGCGGCGTTCTCGGTGGCGAGGCAGGCGCCGACGGGGAAGCCCCCGCCAATGCCCTTGGCCACCGCCATGATGTCCGGCGTGATGCCGGCCCATTCATGGGCGAAGAACCGGCCGGTGCGCCCGACGCCGCACTGCACCTCGTCGAGGATCAGCAGCAGGCCGTGCGCGTCGCACAGCGCCCGCAGCTCGCGCAGGAAGGCCCACGGCGCAGCGCGCACGCCGCCCTCGCCCTGCACCGGCTCGATGAGGATGGCGCCGGTCTCCGGGCCGATCGCCGCCTTCACCGCGGCGAGGTCGCCATAGGGCACCTGGTCGAAGCCGGGCATGGCCGGGCCGAAGCCCTCGAGATATTTCGGGTTGCCGCCGGCGGCGATGGTCGCCAGCGTGCGGCCGTGGAAGGCTCCCTCGAAGGTGACGATGCGCGAGCGCTCGGCTTGCCCGCTGGCGGAGTGGTACTTGCGCGCCATCTTGATCGCGCATTCCAGCGCTTCCGCCCCGGAATTGGTGAAGAACATGGTGTCGGCGAAGGTCGCCTCGGTGAGGCGCGCGGCGAGGCGCTCGCCGCCTTCGATGCGGAACAGGTTGGACAGGTGCCAGAGCTTGCCGGCCTGCTCGGTCAGCGCCGCCACGAGATGGGGATGGGCGTGGCCCAGCACGTTCACCGCGATGCCGGCGGTGAAGTCGAGATAGCGCTCCCCGTCCGTGGTGAACAGCCAGGCGCCCTCGCCCCGCTCGAAGACGAGGTCGACACGATTATAGGTCGGCAGGATGGGGGTGATCACCGCGCCCCTCCCTCTCTCAAGCTTGCGGCGCCCGATCGATTTGCGCCGGCCCCAAAACGAAACGTGCCGCCCTTGCGGGGGCGGCACCCGATGGCGGCAATTCTAGCGATTGGCGGCGCGTGGTCAATATTTGGACGGCCCGGCGGGCGCGAATTGCCGCCGGGCCGCGCGCGGTTGGCGGGGCTATTCCTGCTCGGCCTCGAACACCCACAGATCCAGCGTCGGCTGCGGCCGGCCGGCCTGGTCGGTCATGTCGAGGAAGGCCGGGATGCGGCGCTTCTGCTCGACGCTGAGCGTGGCCACGAGCGGCTTCAGCGCGGCGATGATGGAGTTGAGGTCGGCGGTGCGCGCCGCCTCGGCCCCGGCGAGGCGCTCGAGCACATCGAGGAAGTCCTGCGCCGGTTCGGCTTGCGCACGGTCCGCCGCGCGGCCGGCAGCGTTCTTCGCCGCCTGCCGGATCGCCTCTTCCACCGGCGGCCACAGCTTCTCCTGCTCCGGGGTGAGGCGGATGACGGTCTTCAGCGCGATCAGCCTTGCGTCGAGCGTCGCCTGCGCGTCTTCCTCGCTGTAGAGGTCGACCAGCGGCTGCGCTGCCTCGGCCGAAGGCGGCGGGGTCACCGGCGCCGGGCTCTGGGCCTGCGCCGCGGTGGAAAGGGCGAGCACGGTGGCGAGCGTCGCCAGGGAAAGGGGGTGGGCCATGGTCTGTCTCCGTCCGCGCATGGGCTCAGGGCTTCCAGCCGCCACCGGGCAGCGGCCCGTGATAGGGCGTGTCGCGGCAGTGGCCCCAGGGTCCGCGCCAAAAGCCGGGCGGGCAGCCATTGCCGTAATAGACCGGGGCGCCGGGCGGGCCGGCATAGCCGCCGCCGGGCAGCGGCCCGTAATAGGGCGTATCGCGGCAGCCGCCCCACGGCCCTCGCCAGGCGCCGGGGCCGCAGCCCTGGGCGACGGGGAGCGTGCGGGGCCCGGCGGCCTCGGACGCGAGAGGGGCGAACGCATGCGGCGCGGCAGGCGCGGCCGCGGCTGGCACCGCAAGGGCCCCGAGCGCGGCGAGGCAGGCAAAGGCACGGGCAAATGGTTTCATCGACGTCTCCCTTGGGGGGCGGAAGCTGCGCCGGCATCCTCGCCGCACCCGCGGCGCGAGGCAACGCACATGCGTAAAAGCACGCAAAATCGGAACGGTTCCAAAGCGCCGCGCCCGCAGGCCCGCCGGCCGCTCCGGTCAAGTGCTTGATCCGACTCCGCTTCGTCGGCGAGTGTTGCAGTGCGGACTCTAGCTGGGGAAAACGGTCGTTTCGGCCCTGAACCTACTCGCTCCGACTCCGCGCATATTGTAGCCTCCCCCCAGTGAGATACGACATCTCGTGCGGCGGCAATTCCCTGTGGCGTTTGCGGGCGTTGGGTTCGGCAGGTTCGACCTGCCGGAGGGGTGAGGGATTCCGCTTCCCGGTCAGCACGAAGGAGGCCAAGCGATGAACTGGACCGACGAACGCGTCGAGCTGCTCAAGAAACTCTGGTCGGAAGGCCTCTCGGCGAGCCAGATCGCGGCAGAACTCGGCGGCGTCACCCGCAATGCGGTCATCGGCAAGGTGCACCGGCTGGGGCTTTCCGGCCGCGCCAAGGCGGCGGCCGCACCCGCCCCGCGCCCGCGCAAGCCGCGCCCCGCGCCGGCCGCGCAGGTCGTGCGGCCGATGGTGCACGGCAACACGGCGCTGGCGCCGGTCATGGCGCCGATCGCCGAGCCCGAGCCCGAGGTCATTCCCGACGCGGTCGCCAAGGTCATCCCGATGGGCGAGCGCTGCACCATTCTCGACCTGACCGAGTTCACCTGCCGCTGGCCGGTGGGCGACCCCGGCAAGGGCGACTTCCATTACTGCGGCAGCCGCTCCAAAACCGGCCTGCCCTACTGCGCCTATCATGCCCGCATCGCCTATCAGCCGGTGCAGGACCGCAATCGGCGCCGCGCCGCCCGCTGAGGCGCCCCGCGACGTTGAGGGGGACCCGGCCGGCGACACTCCGCCTGGCGGCCGGGCCCCGGTGGAGGCCATAATGGGGCCTCACTTTGCCGGCCCGGTCGTTCCATGCTCTTCCGCGCCCTAGCCTCCGCCCGCCGCAAGACACCGGCCGCGCCCGAGCCCAGCCATTTCCGGCTGCGGCTCACGGCGGAGGAGGTCCTCGTGCAGCTGCGCCGCAATCCCCGGGCGCGGCGCTACACGCTGCGGGTCCGCGCGGCGACGCGCGACGTGGTGCTCACCGTTCCCGCCCGCGGCACGCTCGACGAGGCACTGGATTTCGCCCGCCGCCATGCCGGTTGGGTGGAGCTGCGGCTCTCCCGTCTGCCCGAAACCGTGGCCTTTGCCCCCGGCGCCTGCCTGCCTCTGCGCGGCTTGCCGCACCGCATCGTCCACCGGCCGGAGACGCGCGGCACGGTATGGGCCGGCAACGAGGACGGGGAGGCCGTGCTGTTCGTCGCCGGCGACGGCACGCATCTCGCCCGGCGCGTGCACGATTTCCTCAAGCGCGAGGCGCGGCGCGACCTCACGGAGGCAGCGCGGCGCCATGCCGGCGCGCTCGGCGTCTCGATCGCCCGCGTCACCCTGCGCGACACCGCGAGCCGCTGGGGATCCTGCTCCAGCACCGGCGCGCTCTCCTTCTCCTGGCGGCTGATCCTCGCCCCCCCCGAGGTGCTGGACTATCTCGCGGCGCATGAGGTGGCGCATCGCCGCGAGATGAACCACGGCCCGCGTTTCTGGGCGACGGTGGACCGCCTCTTCCCCGCGCGCCACGCCGCCGAGGCCTGGCTGAAGAAGCACGGCGCCTCTCTCCACCGCTACGGCGCGCCCTAGCCGATCATCCGCTCCCGAACAGCCTGTCGAGCAGCCAGTTGTCGAGCCCCGGGCGCGGGGCGGCGGGGGCGCGCTGCGGGCCGCCGGTGACCACCGGCTCCTCCGGCACGTCGCCGGGCGGCAGCTGGCCGCCGGCAACGGGCGGGGACACTTCCGTGCCGGGCAGCGCCACCACCGGCTGGCCCTTGTGCGCGGCCTTCATCACCTGGCTCCAGATATCCACCGGCAGGCCGGAGCCGCCGGCCTTCTTCGTCGGCGAGGAATCGTCGTTGCCGAGCCAGACGCTGGCGATGAAGCGGCCGGTATAGCCGACGAACCAGGCGTCGCGGTAATCCTGGCTGGTGCCGGTCTTGCCGGCGGCGGGCCAGCCCGGCAGGTCGGCCCGGCGGGCGGTGCCGGTGACCAGCACCTCCTGCATCATCCGGTTCATCATCGCCACATGCGGCGGGGCCATCACCATGCCGCGTCCGGCTTCCGCATAGGCGTAGAGCAGCGTCCCGCTCTTGTCGCGCACCCGCTCGATGATGTGCGGGGTGACGCCGACGCCGCCATTGGCGAAGGGCGCATAGGCGCTCGCCATCTCAAGCACCGAGACTTCCGAGGTGCCGAGCGCGATGGAGGCGTTGGGCTCCAGCTTGGAGTTGATGCCGAGCCGGTGGGCGGTCTTCACCACCTCGTCCGGCCCGACTTCCAGCGCGAGGCGCACGGACACGGTGTTGAGCGACAGCGCCAGCGCGGTCTTCAGGTCCACGGCGCCGCGATATTCGCGCGAGAAGTTCTCCGGCTTCCAGCCCTTGAGCTGGATCGGCGCATCGGCGCGCACGCTCTCGGGGGTGAGCCCGCGCTCCATGGCGGTGAGGTAGACGAAAGGCTTGAAGGAGGAGCCGGGCTGACGGCGCGCGGTCACCGCGCGGTTGTACTGGCTCTCCTCATAGGAGCGTCCCCCGACCAGCGCCCGCACCCCCCCGCCGGTGTCCATCACCACGAGCGCACCCTGCTCGACGCCGAGCTTCTTGCCGGATTTGGCCAGCGCGTCCTTCAGCGCCTTGTCCGCGGCGGTCTGGACGGCGGGGTCGATGGTGGTCTGGACGATGAGGTCCTGCGTCACCGCGCCGACCAGCGTCTTCACCTGCTCCAGCACCCAGTCGGCGACATAGCCATAGGAATCCGGCCCCTGCCCCTTGGCGACGGTGGCGGGGCGGGCGAGCGCGGTCTGGCGCATCTCCGGCGTGATGAACCCGGCTTCCTGCATCGCCCCGAGCACCACCTCGGCGCGGGCCTGCGCACCTTCGAGATTACGGGTGGGTGCGAGGAAGGAGGGCGATTTCACCAGCCCCGCCAGCATCGCCGCCTCCGAGAGCGTGACCTGCCGGGCCGACTTGCCGAAATAGCGCTGCGCCGCCGCTTCCACCCCATAGGCCCCGGCGCCGAAATAGACGCGGTTCATATAGAGTTCGAGAATCTCGTTCTTGGAATATTTGGCCTCCAGCCAGATCGAGAGGATCAGTTCCTGCACCTTGCGCGACAGGGTGCGCTCCTGGGTGAGGAACAGGTTCTTGGCCAGCTGCTGGGTCAGTGTCGAGCCGCCCTCGCGCACCCGCCCCTTGGTCAGGTTGACGAACACCGCGCGGGCGAGGCCGAGCGGGTCGAGCCCGAAATGCGAATAGAAGCGCCGGTCCTCGATGGCGACGAAGGCCTGCGGCAGATAGGGCGGCAGCGCGCGCAGCGGCACGTTGGTGCCGCCCATCTCGCCGCGCGTGGCAATCGCCTGCCCGTCGGCGCCCTGGATGATGACGGTGGGTGGCCGGTCGGGAATGGCAAGGTTCTGAATCGGCGGCAGTTGGCTCGCCTCGTAGAAGATCAGGCCGGCAAGGCCGATGACGCCCCACAGGCCGAGCACGACGCCCCAGTAGAACAGCCGCCCGAACAGGCCGCGCTTCGGCTTGCGGCGGCGCCCGCCGTCGCGGCCGGTGCCACGCCGGCGCTCATCGTCCTGGGGTCGGCCCCGGCTCTTCCTCGCCACGCGCGGCTCATCCTCCCAATCGGCTTCCTCGGCCTCGTCCCATTCGTCGTAGCGGCGACGGGAGACGCGCGGCGGGGGAAGCGCCTTCGACGACGGCTTGCGGCTGCGGGTGCGTTCGCGCTCCAGCGGGGCCGAGGGAATCGTCGGCCGGTCGTCGGCGTTCAGGCGCAGGTCGCCGTCGAAGCCGGGCGTGCCCAGCACCGGCTCGCGCCTCTCCCTGTCGCCGCGCCTTCCGAACATGAACCTCCGCCCCTGCGGCACCTGAATGAGCCGGTAAACGAACTCTAAATCAGGGCTTTTAAGCGGGGGTTAAGGGGAGAGACTGGGGCATGTGGCGCCTTTTCCCGTTTGGGATAACGCGAAACGCACAGGCCGGGGGCGCAGGTGCCGGCCCCGGTCCCGACGCATCTCGCCCCGCCATCTCACAAGGTCCGGGGCGAGATCGGCCTTGAGCCCCGCGTCACCTTGGGGCAAGCCTCACAGCATCCGCCCCGCCGGCAGGCCGTCCCTCCCCGGCCGGCCTCACGGCATCGGGCGCCGGCCGCGCGCTGCCACAGGAGCCTCCCGATGATCTCCCGCCTTTGCCGCCTCTCCCGCCTGTTCGCGCTGTCGCTCGCCGGGCTCATGGCCGCCAGCCCCGTCCTGGCCTGCACGCGGCTGGTCTATCTCGGGCCCAATTCCAACGTCGTCACCGCCCGGTCGATGGACTGGAAGACCGACATCCTGACCAATCTCTGGATCTTTCCGCGCGGCGCTGCGCGCAGCGGCGATGCCGGGCCCAACTCCGCGTCGTGGACCTCGAAATATGGCAGCGTCATCGCTTCCGGCTTCGACATCTCCACCACCGACGGGGTGAACGAGGCGGGGCTCGCGGCGAATGTGCTCTGGCTCACCGAGTCCGGCTATCCTCCCTATGACGGCACGACCCCCGGCCTCTCCATCTCCCTATGGGCGCAGTACATGCTCGACAATTTCGCCACCGTCGCCCAGGCGGTGGCGGCGCTGGAGAAGCAACCCTTCGTGGTGCGCACCGCCAACCTGCCGGATGGGGAAACGCTGGCGACGCTGCACCTGTCGCTCTCCGACCCCACCGGCGACAGCGCCATCGTCGAATATCTTGACGGCAAACAGGTGATCCACCACAGCCGCAGCTATCAGGTGATGACCAATTCGCCGAGCTTCGACCAGCAGCTGGCGCTGGCGAGCTATTGGAAGGAGATCGGCGGCGCCATGCTGCCGGGCACCAACCGCGCCGCCGACCGCTTCGTGCGCGCCTCCTATTATGTCGACGCGGTGGCGCCGCAGCCCGAGCCGGACAAGGCGGTGGCCGCCGCCATCAGCATCATCCGCAACGTCTCCGTTCCCTATGGGCTGACCTCGGTCGACACGCCCTATGTCTCCTCCACCCGCTGGCGCTCCGCGGTGGACCACAAGCGGCGCATCTATTTCTTCGAATCCGCGCTGACCCCCAACACCTTCTGGGTCGACCTCCGGCAGATCGACTTCTCGCCCGAGACCGGCACGGTGAAGAAGCTGGAGCTCGGCCCGAGCCAGGACATCACCTATGACGGCGATGCCACGTCGCAGTTCAGGGAGGCAGCGCCGTTCCGCTTCATGGGGGTAGAGTAGCGGGTGAGTCGGCCCCGCGCCGGCGCCCCCTAACACAACCAGCACGGCCCCCATGAGCGAACTGCGCAGCCTCTACCCGCCGATCGAACCTTTCGAGACCGGCATGCTGGATGTCGGCAACGGCCATTCCATCTACTGGGAGCGTGCAGGGACGAAGGGCGGCAAGCCCGCCGTGTTCCTGCATGGCGGGCCGGGCGGCGGCATCTCGCCCGCCCACCGCTCGCTGTTCGACCCCGCCCGCTACGAGGTGGTCCTGTTCGACCAGCGCGGCTGCGGGCGCTCCACCCCCTATGCGGAGCTGGAGCACAACACGACGTGGGACCTGGTGGCGGATATCGAGCGGCTGCGCGAGACCTTCGGCTTCGACAAATGGCAGGTGTTCGGCGGCTCCTGGGGCTCCACCCTCGCGCTCGCCTATGCGCAGACGCACCCGAACCGCGTCAGCGAGCTGATCGTGCGCGGCGTCTACACCCTCACCCAGGCCGAACTCGACTGGTACTACCGCTTCGGCGTCTCCGAAATGTTTCCGGACAAATGGGAGCGGTTCCTCGCCCCGCTGAAGACGCCGGAACAGCGCGCCGACCCGGTCACCGCCTATCGCGCCTTGCTCACCGGCCCGGACGAGGCTTTGAAGCTGGAAGCCGCCAGGGCCTGGTCGACCTGGGAGGGCGAGACCATCACCCTGCTGCCGGACGCCGGCTATTCGGCAGCGTTCGGCGACGGGCATTTCGCCCTCGCCTTCGCCCGCATCGAGAACCACTATTTCGTCCACAAGGCCTGGCTGCGCGAGCGCCAGTTGCTCGACGACGCCCACAGGCTGCGCGGCATTCCCGGCGTTATCGTGCATGGGCGCTACGACATGCCCTGCCCGGCGCGCTATGCGTGGGAACTGTCGAAGATCTGGACCGATGCGGAGCTGCATCTGGTGGAGGGTGCCGGCCACGCCTTCTCCGAGCCCGGCATTCTCGACCGCCTCATCCGCGCCACGGACACATTCGCCCGCTAGTGGGCGGCTGTCTGTGCCAGGGAGGTCCCGATGATCACACTGTCCCGCCGCGCCTTGCTCGCCTCCGCCCTGCTGCCGCTCGGCGCCGCCGTCACGCCGGCCCGCGCCCAGGGCGCGCCGGATTTCGGCAAGGTGGCGGCGCCCATCTTCAGCGCGCTCGCCAAGGCCAACGATATTCCGGGCCTCGTGGTCGGCATCACCCGCAACGGCGAGCACGAGATTCTCGCCATCGGCCAGACCGCCCGCACGGATGGACGGCCGGTGGACGGCAACACGCTGTTCGAGCTCGGCTCGGTCAGCAAGACCTTCAACGTGGCGCTGGCGGCATTGGCGGCGGAGCGCGGGCGGCTCGACCTGAACGCCCCGCTGGAGAACGTCGCCCAGCGGCTCGCCGGTACCGCCTTCGGCGCCCTCACGCCGCTCGATCTCGCCACCCACGCGACCGGCGGCATGCCGCTTCAGCTCCCCGACGGCGTGCGCAACGAGAAGGAACTCGTCGCCTGGCTCGCCGCCTGGAAGCCGCCCGCCACGCCGGCGACGCGCCGCGCCTATTCCAACATCAGCATCGGCGTGCTCGGCCTCGTCACCGCCACCGCGCTGGGCACCAGCTTCCCCCGTGCGGCGGAGAACGACCTGTTCCCGGCGCTGGGCCTCGCCAGCACCTATATCGAGGTGCCGGAGGACGCGATGGCGCGCTACGCCATGGGCTACACCAAGGCCGACAAGCCGGCCCGCGTGACGCCGGGCCTGCTGGCGCCGGAAGCCTATGGGGTGAAGTCCACCGCCCTCGACATGCTCACCTTTCTCGACGCCAATATGGGCGTCGGCACGGTCGCGCCGGACATCGCGCGGGCGCTGGCGCGCACCCATACCGGCTATTACGAGACATCAAGCTATGTGCAGGAGATGGTCTGGGAGCGCTATCCCTGGCCGGTCGGCCGCGACCGGCTGCTCAAGGGCAACTCGCTCGACATGGCGACCAAGCCGCAGCCGATCACCCGGCTCGACCCGCCCTCACCGCCGGCGCCGGCGAGCTTCGTCAACAAGACCGGCTCCACCAACGGCTTCGGCAGCTATGTGGTGATGCTGCCGGCGGAAAAGCTCGGCGTCGTGCTGCTCGCCAACCGCAACTACCCCAATGAGGAGCGGGTGAAGGCGGTCTATGCGCTGGTGGAAGGCCTGCTCGGCCGCGCGGGCTGAACGCCGCCCTCAGGCCGTCGTGGCAGCTCAGCCGTCTTGGCGGAAGCGCTGCCCCAGCGGATGAAGGGCACCCCGGCCAGCAGCACGCCGACCCCGACCAGCGCCCCATAGCCGGTATAGGCGATGCTGGCATAGAGCAGATAGGCGCAGGTCAGGCAGAACAGCGCGGGGGTGAGCGGGTAGAGCGGCGCGCGGAAATGGCCCGCCCGTCCGCCTTCGCGCCGGCGCAGGAGGAAGAACGAGATCCCGATCAGCAGCAGGAACAGCCAGAACACCGGCGCCGTATATTCCACCATCGCCTGGAAGCCGACGCGCGTGCCGGCCCCGAATACGACAAGGGTGAGCGCGATCGCGCTCTGCGCCAGGATCGCGTTGACCGGCATGTTGCTGCGCTCCTCCCACAGGCCGATGCGGCCCAGCACGGGAAGTTCGCGCCCGAGCGAATAATAGAGCCGGGCCCCGGTGAAGATGGTGGCGTTCATCGTGCTCAGCGCGGCGAAGCACACCAGCAGCGCCACCGCCAGCGAGGCGCCGGGTCCGAAGAGCTGCTGCAGCGTGTCGGCCGCCACCACGTCGCTGGCCCGCAGCCCGTCGAGGCCGAGCACGTTGAGATAGGCGAGGTTGACGAGGAAGTAGAGCCCGGTAATGACCGCCACGCTCGTCACCAGCACGCGCGGCATGTTGCGCCGTACGTCCTTCATCTCGCCGGAGAGATAGGCGACCTCGTTCCAGCCGCCATAGGTCAGCAGGATCAGCACCATGGCGAGGCCGAACGCCCCGCTGGCCGAACCTGCCTCCGTGGCCGGCGGCGCGGCGGGCGCGCTGCCGAGCACGAGGCCGAATCCGGCGATGCCCAGCACGGCGAGGATGGTGAGAATGGTGAAGACGAGCTGCAGCATCCGGCTCTGCCGGGAGCTGGTCAGGTTGATCGCCGTGAACACCATTATGCCCCCGGCCGCATAGATCGCCGGTCCCCAGGGACCGAGCGGCAGGATGCCCTGCGCATAGTCGCCGAACACGAAAGCCACCGCCGCGATGGCGCCGGTCTGGATCACGGTCAGCCGGGCCCAGGCGAAGAGCAGCGCCACATGCCGCCCGAGCGCCCGGCGCAGATAATGATATTCGCCGCCGGCATGGGGATAGGCCGAGCCGAGTTCCGCATAGACGAAGGCGCCGATCAGGGTGATGGCGCCACCGATCACCCAGAAGCCGACAAAGGCCCATTCGCTCGACACGTTGAGGGCGACGATCTGCGGGGTACGGAAAATCCCGATGCCCACCACGATGCCGACCAGCATGGCGATGCCGTCGAGCGCCGACAGGGTGGGCTTCGGCATTCCCTTGCCGGCCGGCTCCGCCGCCGAGGCGGGGCCAGCGGCGACGGCAGCGTCGCGCGCGATCGCGATGGGCTTCACGGGGCTCTCCACGGTTCAGCGGGGGAATGGGCCGAGGACATCGGCCAGCGGCCGCCGCCGGGCGCGCCTGCGGCCCGTCGGCGGCAGGGAAGACGCCGCCTAGCTGCGGACGGCGGTCCAGTTCTTCACCGGCCCGTCGGAGGCGGTGCCGGAGAGGCTGTTGCCGACCACCGCGCCGACATATTCGACGCCGTCCACCGTGAAGCGCAGCTCCTTGCCGACGACCCGGCCGTTCTCGATCGGCGTCCCGCCGAGTTCGCCGGTGACCTTCTGGTAGGTCTGGTTCAGCCGCAGCGGCTGCTCGCCGAGCCTCCACTCGCCTTCCACCTTGGCCGGCACGATCCACATCAGCGCCGTGCACCACTGGGTGCAGTTCTCGCTCAGGCGGTCGATGCGGTCGGCCTCCCAGTCGCCCATGGCGAAGCTGTTGGAGACCACGCGGGTGCCCGGCTCCAGCTCGAGGATCTGCGGGCGCAGCCGCTCGTTCAGCTCCGGCAGCAGGAACAGGGTCAGCACCTGCGCCTTGGAGAAGTCGGTCTCGAAGATGTCCGCCTGCTCGAAGCTGGCGCGGTCGGCCACCCCGGCCGCCTCCGCCCGGCGCTTGGCCAGTTCGACCAGCTCGGGATTGTACTCGATGCCATGGGCGCGCAGGCCGCGCTGCGCCGCCGCGATCACCGTGCGCCCGTCGCCGGAGCCCAGATCGATCAGGTGGTCCTGCGGGGTCACCTCCGCCATGTCGAGCATCCGATCCACCAGCGTGTCGGGCGTCGGCACCCACACCACATCCTTGCCGGGCTGGCCGGATTCGGGGGCGTAGCCTTCGTTCGCCGGCACCGCGACTTCCGGGGGCGCGTTGACCGGCGGCGCGGTTTGCGCCAGCGCCGGGCCCGCCAGGGCGAAAACGCCGGCGGCGAGAGCGGCGGCAAGACCCCCGGCAAGGCGCCGTGAACGCCCGGCCGAATGCTCTGCGCAGGAGTCGGAAGCGATCAGCGCCAAAACAGTTTCAGATTTGGAATGATGACAATCAGATGTCTCTACGTCGAGTGCCTGTAGCAACTTACCTCTCCTTCGGTTGATACTAGCCTTATCGACCTCTCTTGTGATCTTCCGCTTGGTAACACTCACCCTTCGACAGGACCACTCAATTAACGTTGAGGATTTTTCGGTCACAACGATTTGAGCAGGGGCTTTCCGCAGCGCAGCAACGCCCTAGCCGCGTTGACAGGCGCCGTCCGTTCCGGTCCACTCGGGTCCATGAGCGACGCGAAGATCAAGGGCCCGGCCTCCTACTTTCCCTCCATCGAGAAGACCTATGGCCGCCCCATCGCCGAATGGCAGGCGCTGGTGCGCGCGGCCTGTCCGGCCAAGCACATGGAACTCGTCGCGCTGCTGAAGCGTCACGGCATGGGCCATGGCCACGCGAACGCCATCGTCGCCCACACCCTCGCCGAGGACGCCCGCTAGAGCGCGTGTCCCGGCCCTTGCATCCCCCGCGCATCTGGACGATATAGGCGGCGGGAGGTTGGCGGTGGACGAGCCACTCGCCAACCGGGTCAGATCCGGAAGGAAGCAGCCCCAACGAGCCCGGATCGGGTCTCTGTCCAGCCTCCCACCCGTGCCTTTCCTGCCGGCCTCCATGCCGCACGTCCATGCCGCCTGCCGCCCCGCACCGGAAGCGCCGCCGACATGACATCGAGGACCTTCCCGGCCGACACGCCGGCTCCCCTTCCCCCGGGTTCCCTTCCCTTCGAGAAGCACCACCGCGACGGCAGCCTCTGGGCGCGCGGCCAGACCTGCGACGGGCTCCCGACCGGCTACTGGGAGTGGTTCCGCCGCGACGGCACGCGCCTGCGTTCGGGAACGTTCGACCGGGGCAGGCAGGTCGGCGCGTGGACCACCTATGACCGCGAGGGCAAGGTCTACAAGGTCACCACCATGAAGCCGCCGGCCTGACCGCGCCCCGCCGTCCCCGCCTTTTTGAGCGGCGCGCCGCCGCCGCATTGCGCGATCCGCCGCCCGCGATGCTATGAAGGGTCCATGAGCGCCGACAGCCCCGACATGCCCGACCTGACGCACCCCGGCGACGACGGACCGGGTTTCGACCTCGGCCCGGTGCCGCGCGTGCCGGCCGTGGCGCCGGCCGCGGTGACGCCCTATCGCGTGCTCGCCCGCAAATACCGCCCGCAGACCTTCGCCGACCTGATCGGCCAGGAGGCGATGGTGCGCACGCTGGGCAACGCCTTCGCCTCCGGCCGCATCGCGCAGGCCTATATCCTCACCGGCGTGCGCGGCGTGGGCAAGACCACCACCGCCCGCATCCTCGCCCGCGCGCTCAATTACGAGCCGGCCGACGGCCCGGCGGGCGGCGGCGCCCCCACGCTCGACATGCCCGTGCTCGGGCGCCACTGCCGCGACATCATCGAGAGCCGGCACGTCGACGTGCAGGAGATGGACGCCGCGTCCAACACCGGCATCGGCGACATACGCGAGATCATCGAGGCGGCGCGCTACAAGCCGGTGCTGGCGCGCTACAAGGTCTTCATCATCGACGAAGTGCACATGCTCTCCACGGCGGCCTTCAACGGCCTGCTGAAGACGCTGGAAGAGCCGCCCGAGCATGTGAAGTTCATCTTCGCCACCACGGAAATCCGCAAGGTGCCGGTGACGGTGCTCTCGCGCACCCAGCGCTTCGACCTGCGCCGGGTCGAGGCCGGCACGCTGGCGCGGCACCTGCAGGGCATCTGCACGGCGGAGGGCGTCGGCATCGATGCCGAGGCCCTGAGCCTCATCGCCCGCGCGGCGGAAGGCTCGGTGCGCGACGCGCTCTCGCTGCTCGACCAGGCCATCGCCCATTCCGGCGGGCAGGCCACCGGCGGCATGGTCCATGGAGAGCAGGTGCGCGCGCTGCTCGGCCTCGCCGACCGCGGCCGGGTCATCGACCTGTTCGAGGCGCTGATGAAGGGCGACATCGCCCAAGCCCTGACCGAACTGCGCGAACAGTACGATTCCGGCGCCGATCCGGCGGTGGTGATCGCCGATCTCGCCGAGTTCACCCATCTCGTCACGCGGATGAAGATCCTCCCCGAGACGGCGGACGACGCCGCTCTGGTCGAGGCCGAGCGCACGCGCGG
>JAEYTJ010000071.1 GCA_023434095.1 Pseudomonadota bacterium
GAGGGCGCCCGTCCCTTCCGCTCCCGCGACGACCGGCCGGCGCGTGACGACCGCCCGCCCCGCGAGAACCGCGAGAACCGCGATGACCGCGCGCCGCGCGGCGATCGCCCCGGCCGGTCCTTCGGCGACAAGCCGGCCGGCGGCGCGGGCCGCAGCTATGGCGCCAAGAACTTCGCCGACCGGCCGGAGGGCCGCTCGGGCGGCGGCAAGCCGTTCGGCAAGCCCGGTGGTCGTCCGTCAGGCGGCAAGCCTGCGGGTGGCAGATCTGCGGGCGGCAAGCCATTTGCGGGCAAGCCTTCCGGCGGGCGTCCCACGGGCAGCAGGCCGTCCGGCGGCAAGCCCGGCGGCGGGCGTCCGCCCCGGTCGCCCCGTAGCTGACGGGCGCGCGGATGCGCATCGTCGGTGGGCGCTTCAAGGGGCGCGCGCTGCGCGGCCCCTCCTCCAACGCTACCCGGCCGACCTCCGACCGGCTGCGCGAGGCGCTGTTCAACGTGCTCGCCCATGCCTATGGCGACGCGGCGGAGGGCGCCCGCGTGCTCGACCTGTTCGCCGGCACCGGCGCGCTGGGGCTGGAGGCTTTGTCGCGCGGGGCGAAGCTGGCGGTGTTCGTCGACGAGGCGCCGGAGCCGCGCGGGCTGATCCGCGCCAATGTCGAGGCGCTCGGCGTCGGCGGCATCACCCGCATCTTCCGCCGCGACGCGACCAGGCTCGGCGAAGCCTTCGCCGGCGACGCGTTCGACCTCGTCTTCTGCGACCCGCCCTATGGGCGCGGGCTGGCCGAAAAGGCGCTGGCGGGCGCCCTCGCCGGCAACTGGCTCGCGCCGGGGGCGCTGGTCGTGGTCGAGGAATCGGTCGAGGCCGCGTTCCCGCCGCCCGAGGGCTTCGAGGAACTGGAGCGCCGCCGCTACGACACCAGCGAGATCGTCTTCCTGCGCGCGCCGGGCGCGGGCTGAAGCGCCGCGCGCGAGGCCGCGGCCCTACTCGTAGGCCAGCGCCACCACCGGATCGAGCCCGGCCGCCTTGCGGGCGGGGAGATAGCCGAAGACGAGGCCGGTGAGGAAGGCGCAGGCGAAGGCGAGCAGCGGCGGCATCAGCGACAGCACGATGGTGGCGCCCATCCATTCCACCCCCAGCGCGGCGCCGAGGCCGAGCCCGACCCCCACTGCGCCGCCGACCGAGCACACCACCAGCGCCTCGGTGTTGAACTGCAGCATGATGTTGCTCATGCGGGCGCCGGTGGCCATGCGGATGCCGATCTCGCGGGTGCGCTCGGTCACGCTCACCAGCATGATGTTCATCACCCCGATGCCGGCCACCAGCAGCGAGATGGCGGCGACGCAGCCGAGCACGAGGGTGAGGGTGTTCTGCGTCTCCATCGCCGTCTCAAGGAACTGCGCCGTGTTGCGCACCTGGAAGTCCTCGGCCTGGTGGCGGTCGGTCAGGATGCGGGTGATCGACGCCTCGACGCCGGGAATGTCGTCGGCGTTTGCCACCTTCACCGTGATGGAATTGAGGAACTGCCGGCCGAACACCCGCACGAAGCCGGTGGAGAGCGGCACGAGCGCCACGTCGTCCTGGTCCTGGCCGAAGGCGTTGGCGCCGCGCGGGGCGAGCACACCGATGACCTCGTAGGGCACGTTCTTCACCAATATGTAGCGCCCGAGCGGATCGTCGGCGCCGAACAGGTTCTGCGCCACCGTCTGGCCCAGCACCACCACCGGCGCATAGGTGCGGACATCGGCCGGGGTGAACATCACCCCGCGATCGAGCGTCCAGTCGCGGGCGATCAGGTAGTCCGGCGTCGTCCCGGTCACCGTGGTGAAATAGTCGAGCGAGCCGTAGCGCAGCGTGTAGCGGCCGGAACGGTCGGGGGCGATGGCGTCGATGCCGGGGATCGTCTTCAGCGCGTCCGCATCCTCCGGCAGGAGCGTGGCGTTGTCGCCGGCGGTGCGGATGCCCGGCGCACCGGGGCGGACGATGAGCAGATTGGTGCCGATCTGCGAGATGCGCTCCAGCACGCTCTGCTTGCCGCCGTCGCCCACCGCCAGCATGGTGATGACGGAGGCCACGCCGATCACGATGCCGAGCAGCGTCAGCGCGGTGCGGAACAGGTTCGCCGTCATGGAGGCGAAGGCCATGCGCACCGCCTCGGCGAGATCCGGCACGAAGCGCGCCAGCCCGCCGCGCCGCGCCGGGCCGGTGCCGGGCAGCGGCGGACGCGCCGGCTCCGTCTCGCGCCGCTCGTCGGCGACGATCCGCCCGTCCTGGAAGCGCACCACGCGCCGGGCATGGGCGGCGACATCGGGATCATGGGTGATGAGGATGACGGTGTGGCCCTCGGCATTGAGTTCGCCGAGCAGCGCCAGCACCTCCTCACCGGAGCGGGAATCGAGCGCGCCGGTCGGCTCGTCGGCGAGGATCACCGGCGCCGCGTTCATCAGCGCGCGGGCGATGGAGACCCGCTGCTGCTGGCCGCCGGACAGCTGGCTCGGACGATGCTCGCTGCGCTCCCCGAGGCCGAGGCGGGCCAGCAGTTCGTGCGCCCGCTCGTCGCGCGCCTCGCGGCCGGTGCCGGCATAGATCGCGGGAATGGCGACATTCTCCGCCGCCGTCAGGCTGGGCAGGAGATTGTAGCGCTGGAACACGAAGCCGAAGGTCGAGCAGCGCAGTTCCGCCAGTTCGTCCGGCCCGAGATCCTCCACGTCCACGCCATCGACCCGGTAGAGGCCGGAGGACGGCCGGTCGAGGCAGCCGACGATGTTCATCAGCGTCGACTTACCGGAGCCCGACTGGCCCATGATGGCGACGAACTCGCCGGGATGGATCGCCAGCGACACCCGGTCGAGCGCCCGCACCACGCTCTCGCCATTGGGGTAGATGCGGCTCACCTCGACGAGCTCAATGATCGGCCGCGTCGCCGCGCCCGGCGGCCGCGCCGCCTCGGCGCCGTGCTCGCTGCGGGTGATCGCCTCGCTCATCGCCTCAGCCCAGGCG
>JAEYTJ010000074.1 GCA_023434095.1 Pseudomonadota bacterium
CGCCGGGGGTGACCTCCGCGCTGGTGGCGCTGACCGCCGAGCGCAAGGCGGGCCTGCCTCCCATCGCCTCGCACACGCCCGCAGCGGCGCGCGCGCCGGCGGCGGGCGGGCATTCGCATGCCGGGCACTCCCATGCCGGCCATTCCCACGCGCAGCCCCCGGCCGATCCGCAGAAGGAGACGCCGGGCCTGCCGGGCGTGGGGGCCATCATCGCGGTGGCGTCCGGCAAGGGCGGCGTCGGCAAGTCGACGCTGGCGGCGAATCTCGCGCTCGGCCTCGCCGCCTCCGGGCTCAAGGTTGGCCTGCTCGACGCCGATATTTACGGCCCTTCCGTGCCGCGCCTGATGGGGCTGAAGGGCCGCCCGGAGGTGAACGGGCGGATGATCACGCCCATGCAGGCCTTCGGGCTCAAGGTGATGTCTATCGGCTTCCTCGTCGAGGAAGAGACGCCGATGATCTGGCGCGGCCCGATGGTGATGTCGGCGATCAGCCAGATGCTGAAGGAAGTGAACTGGGCGCCGCTGGACATTCTCGTGGTCGACATGCCGCCCGGCACCGGCGACGCGCAGCTGACCATGGCGCAGCAGGTGCCGCTGGCCGGCGCCGTCATCGTCTCCACGCCGCAGGACCTCGCGCTGATCGACGCGCGGCGCGGCGTCGCCATGTTCCAGAAGGTGAACGTGCCGGTGCTCGGCGTGGTGGAGAACATGAGCTACTTCATGTGCCCGCATTGCGGTACCCGTTCCGACGTGTTCGGCCATGGCGGGGCGCGGCACGAGGCGCAGCGGCTCGGCGTGCCCTTCCTCGGCGAGGTGCCGCTGCAGATGTCGATCCGCGAGACTTCCGACGCCGGCCTGCCCGTGGTGGCAACCCGCCCCGACAGCCCGGAAGCGGGCATCTACCGCGCCATTGCGGGTTCGGTGCGCGAGGCGCTCGCCGGCCGCCGCGGCGCCGTGCGCCCGGCCCCGCGTATCGTGATGGAAGGCTAAGCCCTGGCGAGGGGCGGCGGCGGGCGCTTTGTGCCGCCGCCGGCTCTCCCGGCACTCGCCCGCCGGCCTGTGCCGCATGGGGCGCGTGGGAGGCCCGGCCTGCCGACGTTTGGTCAGCCTTCGCGTGAATTTTCCTCGAACGGGGTGAAGAAGGCCTCGATCTCGGCGAAGCCCATGGCGTCCCCCACGAAATCGAAGCGCCCCTCGCGCTGCATCGCCTGCGCGGCGCGGGCCACCGCGCCATAGGCAAGCCGGGCGAGGCTGGAGCCGATGCTGATGCGCCGCACGCCGGCCGCGCCCAACTCGTCGCGGGTGAAGCGGGCCTTGCCGATGCCGACGACCACGTTCACCGGCCGGGAGACCGAGGCGCACACCGTGCGCACGGCGTCGATATCCGGCAGGCCGGGCGCGTAGAGCACATCGGCGCCCGCCGCCTCGAAGGCCTGCAAACGGCGGATGGTGTCGTCGAGGTCCGGGCGCCCCCAGAGAAAGTTCTCCGCCCGCGCGGTAAGCACGAAGTCCCCGCCCAATCCCTTGCGGGCCTCCACCGCCGCGGCGATGCGCTCGACGGCGAGAGTGGCATCGTAGATCGGGGCGTCCGGGCGGCCGGTATGGTCCTCGATGGAGCCGCCGGCCAGCCCGACGGCGGCGGCGGCACGGATGGTCTCGGCCACCGCCTCGGGGCTGTCGCCGAATCCGTTCTCGAGATCGGCCGAGACAGGCAGCGCCGTGGCGCCGACGATGAGCGCGCAATGGGCGAGCATCTCCGCGCGACCCGCCCGGCCGTCGCGCACGCCGTTCGAGAACGCCATGCCGGCGCTGGTGGTGGCGAGGGCGGGATAGCCGAGCGTGGCGAAGATGCGCGCCGTGCAGACATCCCACGGGTTGGGTAGGATGAAGGCGCCGGGCCCCTGATGCAGGGCGCGGAAGCGGGCAGCCTTGTCGTCCATGGCGAACTCTCCGATGACCCGTGAAACGCTAATTCCGTCACCCGAACATATCAAGAACATTTGCGCGGCTGCCGGCGCGGGGGTCAAGCCGGTTGCCCTGCGCCGCCGGCTGTTGCAAACATCCTCGCCCATCTGCGAGGGATGCCTGCCCATGAAGCGCCGCGACTTTCTCCGCACCGCCGCCCTTGCCGCCCCGGCGAGCGCGCTCGCCGTCCCGGCTCTGGCGCAGGGCGCGCCGCAGGTGCGCTGGCGGCTCACCTCCTCGGTGCCGAAGGTGCTGGACGCCATTTTCGGCGCCAATGAGCTGGTGTCGAAATATGTGAGCGAGGTGACGGAAGGGCGCTTCGTCATCCAGAACTTTGCCGCCGGCGAAATCGTGCCGGGGCTTCAGGCGCTCGACGCGGTGCAGAACGGCACGGTCGAGATCGCGCAGACGCCGCTCTATTACTACACCGGCAAGGACCCGTCCTTCGCCTGCTTCACCACCATGCCCTTCGGCTTGAACGCGCGCATGCAGAACGCGTGGTTCTACCATGGCGGCGGGCGCGAATTGCAGGACGAGTTCCTCGCCAAATACAACCTCGTCGGCTTTCTCGGCGGCAATACCGGCACCCAGATGGGCGGCTGGTTCCGCAAGGAGGTGAAGGACCTCGCCGACTTCCAGGGCCTGAAGTTCCGCATCGGCGGCATTGCCGGGCAGGTGGTGGCCAAGCTCGGCGTGGTGCCGCAGCAGATTGCGCCGGGCGACATCTATGCCGCGCTGGAAAAGGGCACCATCGACGCCTGCGAATGGGTGGGCCCCTATGACGACGAGAAGCTCGGGCTCAACCGGGTGGCGCCCTATTACTATTACCCGGGCTGGTGGGACGGCGGGCCGACGATGAATGTCGTGGTCAACCGCGAGAAGTGGAACGGCCTGCCGAAAGCCTACCAGGCCGCGTTCGAGGCGGCGGTGGCCTATGCCAATGCCGACATGCTGGCGAAGTACGACGCCTTCAACCCGGCGGCGCTGCGCCGGCTGGTGGCGGCGGGGGCGCAGTTGCGCACCTTCCCGCAGAGCTTCCTCGACGCTTCCTGGAAGGCGGCGATCGAGCTCAACGCCGAGATCAGTGCGAAGAACCCCGGCTTCAAGAAGATCATGGACGCGCAGATCGCCTTCCGAAACGAGGAATATCTGTGGTGGCAGGTTGGCGAGTACCCCTATGACGGCTACATGATCCGCGCCCGCACCCGGGGGTGAGGCTGGGCGCCGACCATCCTTCGAGGCTCGCTGCGCTCACACCTCAGGATGACGTGGCTCGGAAAGCAACGTCATTCTGAGGAGCCGCCGAAGGCGGCCTCGAAGGATGCTCATCCGAGCCGGCCCGATAAAACCAACAGACAGTCCAGAGGAAACGCCGATGCCGCACTCGCCTTCCCGCCGGGGCCTGCTCACGGGCGCCGGCCTCGCCGCTGCCGCCTCGACATTGGCGGCGCCCGCGCTTGCCCAGAGCCTGCCGACGCTGCGCTGGCGGCTGACGTCGAGCTACCCGAAGTCGCTCGACACCATCTACGGCGCCGCCACGCTGCTATCGAAATATGTCGGCGAGGCCACCGACGGGCGCTTCACCATCGACGTGTTCGCCCCCGGCGAGATCGTGCCGGGATTGCAGGCGCTCGATGCGGTGCAGAACCGCACGGTCGAGGTCTGCCAGACCGCGCTCTACTACTATATCGGCAAGGACCCGTCCTTCGCACCCTTCACCACGCTGCCCTTCGGGCTCAACGCGCGCATGCAGACGGCGTGGCTCTACCATGGCGGCGGCAACGAGTTGCAGGCGGCCTTCCTAGCGAAATACGGCGTGATCGGATTTGCCGGCGGCAACACCGGTGCGCAGATGGGCGGCTGGTTCCGCAAGGAGATCAAGACCGTCGCCGACCTCAGGGGCCTGAAGATGCGCATTCCCGGCATTGCCGGGCAGGTGCTGGCGCGGCTCGGGCTGGTGCCGCAGAACTTCGCCGGCGGCGATATCTACCCCGCGCTGGAGAAGGGCACGATCGACGCCGCCGAATTCGTCGGGCCGGTGGACGACGAGAAGCTCGGCTTCGTGCGCGTGGCGCCCTATTACTACTATCCCGGCTGGTGGGAGGGCGGGCCGACCATCCATTTCGTCGCCAATATGAAGGCGTGGGAGGAACTGCCCAAGGCCTACAAGGCCGCGTTCGAGGCGGCGTCCGCCTATGCCAATGCCGACATGCTGGCGAAGTACGACGCCCGCAACCCGGCGGCGCTGCGCCGGCTGGTGGCCGCAGGCGCGCAGCTGCGGCCCTTCCCGCCGGAGGTGATGGACGCTTCCTACAAGGAGAACATCGCGCTGATGGCGGAGATTTCCGCCAGGAACGCCGACTTCAAGAAGATCTACGACTCGATGCTGGCCTTCCGCAACGAGGAGTATCTGTGGTGGCAGGTCGGCGAATATCCCTATGACGGCTACATGATCCGCGCCCGCCAGAAGGGGTGAGGCCTCTCTGCGGCCCCACGGGCGCGGGGGCTCAGGCGGCCCCGCGCGGCTCCTTGCGGACGGCCACGGCCGGTCGTGCGGTCAGGTGATGGTGCATGGTGTAGAGGCCCGCCGCCATGATGAGAGCCATGCCGCCGATCGAGACGAGATCGGGCATGTCGTGGAACAGCATGGCGGAGAGGCCGACGGCCACCACCACCGAGGCATAGCGGAAGGGCGAGACCACCGCCGTATCCGCCGCGCGGAAGGCGGAGATGGTGAGCAGGTGGCCGATCACCAGCGACACGCTGCCGCCGACGAGATAGGCCAGCGTCGCGGCGTCCAGCGCGTGCCACTGCTCGACCGAGCTGCCGGCGATGCCGAAGCTCATGCCGACCACCGTGGTGCCGAAAGTGACGACGAGGGTCGGCACATGCGCGCCGATGCGGCCGGTGATGAAATCCCGGAACGCCATCAGCAGCGCGGCGCCGAGCGGAAGCAGCGCCATCGCGTCGAAGGCGGACGTGGCGGGCTTGACGATCAGCATCACGCCGGCAAAGCCGACGGCGACCGCCAGCCACTGGCGCCAGCCGATATGCGCGCCGAAGAACAGCACCGCCACCGCCATGGTGGCGAGCGGGGTGATCTGCAGGATCGCGGTGGCGTCGGCGATCGACATCCGGGTAATGGCAGTGATGAACAGCATCGCCACGCAGGCTTCCGCTACCGCGCGCGCCAGCACCCTCCAGTCGGCGGCGAAGCGCAGCGCCGGCAACTGGCCCTTCCAGCCCAGCACCGCGATCAGGCAGAGCGCCGCCATCACGCCGCGCACGGCGAGAATCTGCGAGGGCGGGATGTGCTCCAGCGCGAGCTTGGAGAAGGCATCGTTGGTGGAGAAGATCGACGAGCCGGCGATCATCAGCAGGATGCCGCGCTTGGCGCTGGGGGCGTGCATGGGGGAGGTCCGAAGGAGAGGAGCCGGTTAAAGGCCGCAATCACGGCAGGAGTGCGGCCCCGGCCGATATATTCGTATTCAAACGAGTGGCGCGGTCAGCATTCTTCGCAGGCGACGTCGTCGGTAAGTTCGTCCGCCTCCACCAGCCCGCCGGTCCGGCGTTCCAGCGCCTGCGAGGCGACGCACAGGCCGAGCGCGCCGACCGCCAGCGCCGCCCCGACCCAGGGCAGGTCCGCATAGCCGATGCCGAAGGTGATCGCGGCGCCGCCGATCCACGCGCCCGCGGCGTTGCCGAGGTTGAACGCTCCCTGATTGAGCGTCGAGGCGAGGTTGGGCGCCCCTTCCGCCGCGTCGACGACGCGCATCTGGATCGGCGGCACCACGGCGAAGACCAGAATGCCCCAGACGAAGATCGTGGCCACCGTCGCGGCGGCAAAGGCGCTGAGGAACACGAAGGCGACGAGGATGGCGGCGAGGCCGATGAAGGACGCCATCAGCGAGGGCATCAGCCGCCAGTCGGCGAGCTTGCCGCCCAAGAGGTTGCCGATGGTGATGCCGACCCCGAAAAGCAGCAGCACATAGGTTACCGCGTGAGGCGTGAAGCCCGTCACATCGCGCAGCAGCGGGGCGATATAGGTGAAGACCGAGAACAGGCTGGCCGAGGCGAGCACGCTCATCAGCATGGTGAGGATCACCTGCGGACGCTTCAGCACCGCGAACTCGCGCAGGATGTTGCCCGAGGCATGGGGAATGTCGCGCGGCACCCACAGCGCGATGGCGCTGACCGCGAGGATGCCGATGAGCACCACCGCCCAGAAGGTGGAGCGCCAGCCCGCTGCCTGCCCGAGCGCGGTGCCGAGCGGCACGCCCAGCACATTTGCCAGCGTCAGCCCGGCGAACATCAGCGCGATGGCGCTGGCGCGCTGGTTCGGCGGCACGAGGTTCGCCGCCACCACCGCGCCGATGCCGAAGAAGGCGCCGTGGCAGAAGGCGGTGACGACCCGCGCGCCCATCAGGAACCAGTAATCCGGTGCGATGGCGCAGAGGAAATTGCCCAGCACGAACATGCTGGCAAGGCCGATCAGCGTGCCCTTGCGGGGCAGCGAATTGGTGATGACCGCGACGATGGGAGCGCCGATGACGACGCCGAGCGCATAGCCCGTGACCAGCAGCCCAGCCGCGGGAATGCTCACCGAGAGATCGGCGGCGACCTCCGGCAGCAAGCCCATGATGACGAATTCGGTCGTGCCAATGCCGAAGGAGGCCATGGCGAGGGCCAACAGCGGAAGCTGCATCTCGGAACGCTCTGGAATCGGAAAAGACGGTGTAGGCTGCCAGTTAGCAGCGCGATTCAGGCAATCCTATGCACGTTGTATTGCAATGCAGCAACATGGCTGCGCGCGCGGCTGCCATGCGTCCCGCTCGCGCACGCAGCGCGCGCTCAGCCGCCGGTGAGGCTCATATGCCGGCGCACGGCAGGCGCCTGGCCGGGCCGGTCGATGACGAAGTCGTGGCCCTTGGGCTTGCGGAAGATAGCCTCGTCCAGCGCCGCGTGCAGCGTCTCGTCGCTCTCCGAGGCGCGGAGCGGCGCGCGCAAATCCGCCGCATCGTCCTGGCCGAGGCACATATAGAGCGTGCCGGTGCAGGTGACGCGCACCCGGTTGCATCCCTCGCAGAAATTATGCGTCAGCGGCGTGATGAAGCCGAGCCGCCCGCCGGTCTCGCGGATGCGGACATAGCGCGCCGGCCCGCCGGTGCGGAACGGAATGTCCTCCAGCGTCCAGCGCTCGGCGAGGCGGTCGCGCACGGTGGAGAGGGGGAGATACTGGTCGATGCGCTCCGCGCCGGTCTCGCCGAGCGGCATCACCTCGATGAGCGAGAGGTCCATGTCCCGCCGATGCGCCCATTCGATGAGGCCGGGAATCTCGTCTTCGTTCTCCCCGGCCAGCGCCACGGCGTTCAGCTTCACATGCAGCCCGGCCTGCTGCGCCGCGTCGATGCCGGCGAGTACCTTGGAGAGGTCGCCCCAGCGGGTGAGGGCGCGGAAGCGCTGCGGATCGAGCGTGTCGAGCGAGACGTTGATGCGCTTGACCCCGCATTCCGCCAGCTCGCGGGCGAAGCGGGCGAGCTGCGAGCCGTTGGTGGTCAGCGTCAGCTCTTCCAGCGCGCCCGATTCGAGATGGCGGCCAAGCGAGCGGAAGAGGGTCATCACGTCCCGGCGCACCAGCGGCTCGCCGCCGGTGAGGCGCAGCTTCTTCACCCCCCTTGCGACGAAGGCCGAGCAGAGGCGGTCGAGCTCTTCCAGCGTCAGAAGTTCCGGCTTGGGCAGGAACGTCATGTGCTCGGCCATGCAGTACACGCAGCGGAAGTCGCAGCGGTCGGTGACCGAGACGCGCAGATAGGTGACGGCGCGGCCGAAATTGTCCACCAGCGGCGCGCGCGGGGCTTCGCGCTGGATCCGGTCGATGACGGCTTCGCTTGTGCTCACGCAGTCGCTCCCGCGCCGAAGGGCGCTGTTTCCTCACTCTATTTCTAATGGGCGGGGCGGGCCCTGCCAAGGCGCGCAACCCTATCGGCCGATAGCCTAACCCATTCGTGACAATGGCTTTGCCTCCACCCGGACGCCTGAAGAGCCCTCGCGGGGAGGCTTGGGCGCGGGGGATTGGCGAAAGCCGGCACTCTGTCTATGTGGGGAGGAACGAGATGAGAGGAAGACGCCCGTGACCGACGCCGCCGTCTGGCCGACCGAGATCAAGGTGCACAAGGACCGCCGTGCGCTCACCATCGCCTTCGAGGGCGGGGCCAGCTACATCGTGCCGGCCGAGCTGCTGCGGGTGGAAAGCCCCTCCGCCGAGGTGCAGGGCCATTCGCCGGCGGACCGCCAGCTGGTGGCCGGCAAGCGCGAGGTGCGGATCGAGGAAGCGATCCCGGTGGGCAATTACGCGGTGCGGCTGATCTTCGACGACGGCCATTCCACCGGCATCTACACCTGGGACCTGCTGCACGAGCTCGGCCGCGACCAGGATGCGCGGTTCAAGCGCTATCTGCAGGAACTCGCGGCGAAGAACCTGTCGCGCGATGCCCCCGGCGCGGTGCGCCGGCACTGAAGGATCGCGCGGTGCGCCGGCGCTGAAGGCGGCCGGGCGGCGTTTCGGCCGCCCGGGAAAGACTCAGTTCAGCACCACCACCTGGGTGCCGACGCGCACCCGGTCATAGAGATCGGTCACGTCGTCATTGGTCATGCGGAAGCAGCCGGACGACACGGCCTGGCCGATCGTTTCCGGCTCGTTGGAGCCGTGGATGCGGTAGAGCGTGGAGCCGAGATACATGGCGCGCGCGCCGAGCGGGTTGTCGATACCGCCGGGCATGTAGCGCGGCAGGTCGGGGCGGCGCTGCAGCATCTGCGGCGGCGGGGTCCAGCCCGGCCACTCGGCCTTGCGGGTGATGGTCTTGATCCCGCCCCAGCGGAAGCCGTCGCGACCGACGCCGATGCCGTATTTCAGCGCGGTGCGGTTGTCCTGCACCAGATAGAGCCGGCGTTCGGCGGTGTTCACCACGATGGTGCCCGGCTTGTAGGGGCCGGAATAGGGAACCACCTGCCGGCGGATCGACGAATAGCCCTTCACCGGCCCGTTGCCGAAATTCGACGGGCGCGGGAAGAAGCTGAAAAAGGAGGGGGTGCTCGCGCTCTGCGCCATGGCGGGCACACTGCCGGCCACAATCGCGGCGCCCAGCACCAGGGCGGCCATCGTCTTCACTCGCATCGTAAGCCTCATCAAAAGCCCCGTTCCGTCGGTCATTCTCGGCGGGAATTCCTGCCGGGCCGGCAACGCATGCCGGCGGCCGCCGAAGCAGTATGCGGCGAAAATCCGGCGACCGCCTTGGGCTAACGGCGCTTCCGCCCGAATTTGCGCCGGCCTATGGCGCGAAAGCCACAGGCGCGGGAGCTACCGTGCCGGGCCGCCGAAGATGAGCTCGCTGACCGGCCGGCCGAAGAAGCGCGCCCCGGCCATGGTGAAGTGCGAACTGTCGTGCTGCAGCGGTTCGCCAGCCACCATCAGCGGGCAGTCGGTCCCGCCGCAGGCAGCGTCGAACACCGAGATGTAGGTGATGCCCGGCTTGCCTGCGAAAAGCGCCCGCAGCTTCTCGTCGTGCCGCGGCGCGCTGGGGAGAAGATCGTCCCCCGCCTGCGTGCGCGTGTCGCCGGCGATGAGGCGCCGGGCGAGCAGCTTGGGCACCGCGTCGCGATAATAGGGCACCGGGCCGACCACCACGACCTTGATGCCGGCGTTGACGAAACCCTCGATCGCCTGGATCAGCTCGGGCGAGACCGCGCCGATCCCGCCGAGCACCAGTATGTCCGGCTTGTTGGCCATGACCCATTGGCGCGCGAAGGCGTTCATCGCCGTGCAGTACGGCAGGCGGGCGCTCTCCGCCTCCAGCACCGGCGGGCAGGCGGCGCCCGTGATCTGCCCGACGGCGTAGCCGCGTGCCTTCCCCGCCTCGAGGATCGCGGTGATGAAATGGGCGATGTGGCTGCTGCCCCACACCAGCACCGAGGGATGGGTGGTGGGCAGGCATTCCGGCCTGACGGCGAACTCGGCCTGGAAGAACGGGGTGAAGCACAGGCCCTGCCGGAAGACCGGGTCGCCATTGTAGAAGGAATAGGCGGCGAGGCGCCGCACCTCGGGATCGAGCCGCTGCGGCAGGCCGCGCGTGGCAATGGCGGTCTGCGCGAGGGCCGCCAGCGCCAGCGTGCCGGCCACGGTCGTGCCGACCAGCACCTTCGGGGTGAAGAGGCGGCGGTTGAGGCGCACCGGCTGCTCGACAAAGCGCCAGCAGAGAAAGGCCAGCAGCACCGAGAGCGCGACACCGCCGACGAGGAAGGGCAGCGGCTCCACCGGGCCGAGCCATTCCCGCCCCAGCGCGACGACGGGCCAATGAACGAGGTAGAGCGAATAGGAAATAAGGCCGAAGAACACCAGCACGCGGCTGCCGAGCACCCGCGTCGGCAGGGTGGGGCCGGTCTCGCCGCCCCAGATCACCAGAGCCGCGCCGAGGCAGGGGACGAGCGCCAGCGCCCCCGGAAAGGGCGAGGCGGAAGTGATCAGCAGCATTCCCGCGAGGATGAGCCCGGCGCCGCCGGCCGTGCTGGCGAAACGCACCCCGCCATGTCGCGGAAAGCGCAGGGAAGGCAGCGCCAGCGCCGAGCCGATCAGCATCTCGAAGGCGCGGAAGGGCAGCAGGAAATAGGCGGCGGCGGGGTCGTGCGCCACCATGAACTGGCTGGCGGCCAGTGAGGCGACGAGCAGTGCCGGCACGCACCACGCGAGGGCCCGCCGGCCGAAGCGGTGCAGAACGAGGACGAGGGCGGGGAAGACCAGATAGAACTGCTCCTCCACCGCGAGCGACCAGTAATGCAGCAGCGGCATTTCCTGTGCGGCAGGGGCGAAATAGTCGGTGCGCTGGAAGAAGAAGATGTTGCCGACGGCGAACACCGACCACAGGACCGAGCGGCCGAAGATCAGCATCTGGTAGGGCAGCAGGATCAGCGCGGCGGCAATGGCGGTGACGGCGGTGACCACCAGGAAGGCCGGCGCGATGCGGCGGATGCGCCGCTCATAGAACCCCAGCAGCGAGAAGCGGCCGGCTTCGACATCGCCATAGATCGACTTCGAGATCAGGAAGCCGGAAATGACGAAGAACACGTCGACGCCGATGAAGCCGCCCGGCAGCCAGGTCGCGCCGAAATGGTAGAGCACCACGCCGAGCACGGCGACGGCGCGCAGGCCGTCAATATGGGCGCGGTAGCGCAGCGGATGGTGCGTGGCGGGCCGGGTGTGGGGCGCGGGGGACATGGCGGTCATGGACGCGGCGCACCGGCCGGCGTCCCGCCGAAGATCCGCGCGCCGAGCCGGCCGCCATAATAGGCGACGCCCTCGCGGGTGAAGTGGGTGGGGTCGAACTGCAGCGGCGCGCCGTCGATCATCATCGGGCAGTTCATGTCCGGGCACATGGTGGCGAGGATCGAGACGAATTCGACATTCGGAGTGCCGGCGAAATGCGCCGCCATCAGCCGGTCGGCGCGGCGCGTCGCCTCGGTCAGGTCGTCATCGGCGAGGCGGCTCGGCTCCTTGCGGTACATGCGCTCGGCAAGGATCTCCGGCGCGGGACGCCTGTATTGAGGCACCGGCCCGAGCAGGATGACGCGGATGCCGGCCGCGTGCAGCCGGGCGAGGTCGGCGTCGAGCTGGCGGAAATGCTCCTCGGAGACCAGCGTGTCGCCGCCGATGACCAGAATGGTCGGCTTGTGCTGCAGCAGCCAGTCGAACGCGAAGCGGTTCAGCCGGTCGCACATCGGGACGAAGCTCGACTGCACCAGCGGCGGGCAGGCGGCGGCGGTCATCTGGCCGACCGCATAGCCATTCGCCTTGGCGATGGGCTCCAGCGCGCCGATGAACTGCGCAACATGGCTGCTGCCCCACAGGACGAGGCTGGGATGGGTGTCCGGCAGGCATTCCGGCGCCGGCTGGTCCTTGGGGCGGTTGCCGTTGATGAAGCAGGTGCCGTCGCGCACCACCTCGCGGAAGGGGTAGCGGGTGTAGGCGAGCACGCGCTGGATGTCCGGGTCCAGCCGGCCGGGAAAGCCGCGCGTGTCGGAGGCCGCCGTACCGAAGACGATGAGCAGCGCGCCGCCGACCACGGTGCCGCCGAAGATCAGCCGGCGCGGGAACAGCGCACGCTCCTGCCGCACCGGCTGTTCCACGAACCGCCAGGACAGCCAGCCGAGCAGGGTGGAGAGGGCGACGCCGCCGATGAGGAAGGCCTGCGCCGGCAGGTCCGGCAGCAGGTGGCGGGCGAACACCACGATCGGCCAGTGGACCAGATAGAGCGAATAGGAGATGGCGCCGAAGAAGACGAGCGGGCGGGCTCCCATGAGCCGCGCGGGCTGGCTCTGGACCCGCTCCCCGCCCCAGATGGCGAGCGCCGTGCCGAGGCAGGGCACCAGCGCCAGCACGCCGGGGAAGGGGGACCGCTCGGTGATGAGCAGCATGCCGGCGAGGATGAGGGCGAGGCCCACCGCCATCGCCGCGCCGCCTGTCCTGAGGCCCTCGGCAAAGCGCAGGCCGGGCAGGGCGAGCGCCGCGCCGATCAGCAGTTCGAAGGCGCGGAAAGGCAGCAGATAGAATGCCGCCGCCGGGTTCAGCGGACGGACGAGCTCGCAGGCGATGAGCGAGACGACGAGGAGGCCGAGCACCAGCTTCGCCCTCGCCCTGGGCGCGAAGCGGGCGATGAGCAGGAGCAGGCCGGGGAACAGGAAATAGAACTGCTCCTCCACCCCCAGCGACCAGTAGTGCAGCAGCGGGGTCTCTTCGGCGGACGGGCCGAAATAGTCGGTGCGCAGGTAGAAATAGACATTGCCGAAGGCCAGCACCGCCCAGATGAGCGAGCGGCCATAGGTCATCAGCTGGTTGGGGAAGAAGATGAGGAAGGCGCAGAGGCTGGTCGCCGCCGTGACGGCGAAGAAGGCGGGCGCGATGCGCCGCATGCGCCGCTCGTAGAAGCCGAGGATGGAGAAGCTGCCCGCATCCACCTCGGCATAGAGCGACTTGGCGATGAGGAAGCCGGAAATGACGAAGAACACGTCGACGCCGATGAAGCCGCCCGGCAGCCAGCTCGCGCCGAAATGGAACACGACCACGCCGAGCACGGCGATGGCGCGCAGTCCGTCGATATGGGCGCGATAGCGCAGGGGATGATGCACGGCGCGCTCAGGCTGTTTCCGGCGGGGAGGACGATCCTTAGGGCCGGGCGGCGGGCCGGGCAAGGGCGCAGGCCCCGCGATGCCGTCAGAACAGGCTGCCCTGCCGGGGCGGCGCAGGCGTCGCAAGGGCGGGCGCGGATGGCGGGTTTTCCGGCGGCGGGTCTTCCTTGGCCGCGCCGCGCGCGACGATGACGAGGCCGTCCTCGGGAAGCGGGCGCTGCAGGGCCCGCGCCTCGCTCCACGGCGCGCGCAGCCACGCCTCGCGCTCCTCCCGGCGGGTGAGAATCACCGGCATCGCCTTGGGGTGGATGGGCGCGACGACGCCATTGGGTTCGCAGGTGAGAAAGCCGAACAGTTCGTGTCGGCCTTCCACCGGCGCGGCGCGGGTGCCGCGCGTGCCGTTCCAGCGGGTCCACAGCCCGGCGAAGAAGGCGAGCGGCCGGCTCTCGTCCAGCGCGAACCACACCACGTCCTTGCGGCCGGTGGCGGGATTTGGCATCGGCGCATATTCGGAGAAGCTGGTGAAGGGCACGAGGCAGCGATGCGCCGGCCCGCTCCAGCCCCGCCAATGCGGCGAGGCGAGGTTACGGATGTTCGTCACCGGCGGGCCGCCGACCGTGGGCGGCGAGGGCATGCCCCAACGCGCCAGCGCCAGCTCGCGCCCGCCGTCTTCCCCTGTGCGGACGACGGGGGCGGGGACGTCCGGGAAGATGCCGGGCTGCGGCGGCAGATTGCCGGCGAGATTGCGCAGCGTGCCGACGAGATCAGCGATGGCGTGGAGATTGGAATGGTGGCTGTAGAGGTTGCACATGGCGGCCCTGCGGGCCAGCTCGCGGCCTGTCGCGCTATGGCGGGGAGGCGGCGATGGTGGGCGATGCAGGGATTGAACCTGCGACCCCTCCCGTGTGAAGGGAGTGCTCTCCCGCTGAGCTAATCGCCCGTCGGCCCCGACGGATCGGTCGGGGCCAGCGCCATCGCGGCGGGGTTTAGTGTGTCCACGCCCCGGGTGTCAAGCGCCGCGCGCCGCTACCCACGGGAGAGAAGCTGCTCCACCGTGTCGACCAGCCGGTCGTAATGGTCGATGAACACGTCGCCGCCCAGTTCCTCGGCGGGAATCTCGGTGTAGCCGAAGGGCACGACGATGGAGGGAACGCCGGCATTCTTGGCGGTGAGCACGTCCGTCATGCTGTCGCCGACCATGATCGCGCGTGTGTGCACGCCGCCGGCGCGCTCGATGGTGCCGAGGAGATGGCCGGCATCGGGCTTGTACACCGGGAAGGTGTCCGACCCCGCGATGACGGCGAAGCGGTCGGAGAGCTCCAGCCGGTCGAGCAGCAGGCGGGAGAGATATTCCAGCTTGTTGGTGCACACGGCGAGCCGATGGCCGCGGGCGGACAGTTCGTCGAGCGCGGCGATCAGTCCGGGAAAGGGGACGGACGAATCGGCGATGTGCGCGGCGTAGTGTTCGAGGAACCGCTCGTAGAGGGCGTCGAATTCCGTCGGCGTGACGCTGAGGCCGGCGGCGGCGAGGCCGCGATTGACCAGCGCCTTGGCGCCGGCGCCGATCATCTTGCGGGTCTCTTCGCGCGGCAGGCGGCCGGCGCCGGCCTCGTCCAGCACGATGTCGAGCGTGTCCAGAAGATCGGGGGCCGTGTCGACGAGCGTGCCGTCGAGGTCGAAGGCGATGACGGCGGGAGGCGTGGAGGGCATGACATTTTCCGTGGGTGACAAGGGGAAAAGGGGCATGCCCGCCGCCGCGAGACGGGCGTGTGCCTCTAGGCCTACAATCCTGCCGCTTTTGCTGTCCAGCCTTCCGCGTCCATCGGGCGCACGCGGGCGCGGCCGGGCGGCGGGTGGGGACGAGGCTGACGCAGGATGATCCGGCAATGAGGATGACGATGCAGAACGGGCGTGGGGCGATGGCGGCGGCGGCTTTCGGGCTGGCCCTGCTGGCAGGCGGCGGCGCGCTGGCGCAGGACGGCACGCCGGAGGCGGCGCCGAACGGGCCGGTCGAGGGCGTTGGCTATGTCTTCGCCTCGCCTCCGGCGGCGCAGGCCAACCGGCTCTATTCCGTCAATGTGCGCACCGGCGAGGTGAATGCCTGCCAGTTCGAGCGCCCCGAAGGCAGCCTGGTCGGCGTCACCCGCTGCTTCCGGCGCGATGCGAGCGCGGACGCGGCGGCGCCGGCGCGCTACGACATCATGTCCACGCGCTATTCCGGCGAGACCGGCATCTTCCGGGTCAATGCGGTGACCGGGCAGATGAGCGTGTGCTATGTCCGCGACATGCCCAAGGACGGCGGCGGCGTCGAGCCCGCCGTGGTCTGCACCCCGCCTTCCAGCCAATGATCGCCGGGGGCGGCGCGGCCGGCGGGCTTGTCGGCGCGCGCCAACGGCGCTACGCACGAGCTGAGAATTAAGAAGACCTAAAAACGAGGGCCACGCGACGATCATGTCCGACGCAGACAACCTCAAGAGACAGGCGGCCGCGCAGGCGCTGGAATATGTCCGCTCGGGCATGAAGCTCGGCCTCGGCACCGGCTCGACCGCCAGGCATCTCGTCGATCTCCTTGCGGTGCGGGTGCAGGAGGGGCTGGAAGTGGTCGGCGTGCCGACCTCCGAGGCGACGCGTGCCCAGGCGGAGGGCCTCGGCATTCCGCTCGGCACGCTGGACGAGCACCCGGTGCTCGATCTGTGCATCGACGGCGCCGACGAGGTCGGCCCCGACCTGACGCTCATCAAGGGCGGCGGCGGCGCGCTGCTGCGCGAGAAGATCGTCGCCTCGGCGGCAAAGCAGATGATCGTCATCGCCGACGCCTCGAAGAAGGTGGAGGTGCTCGGCACGTTTCCGCTGCCGATCGAAGTGGTGGATTTCGGCGTCGCCGCCATCCGCCGCGGCATCGACCGCGCCGCCCGCGCCGCGGGCTGCCAGGGGCTGCTGACGCTGCGCCGCCGGCCCGACGGTCATGTTTTCGTCACCGATCAGGGACACCTGATCCTCGATGCCGCCTATCAAAGCATCGCCAACCCGACCGCGCTTGCCGCCGAGCTTTCCAACGTGCCGGGCGTGGTCGAGCACGGCCTCTTCATCCATCTGGCGAGCCGCGTCATTCTCGCGGGCGCCGGCGGCGTGACGGTCATCGACCGCGCGTGAGCAGTTCGTCAGGAGACTTTCATGCAGCTTGATATTGCCGCACCGCGCGCCGTCCGGCTCGCCGCCGCCGCGATGGGCTTTGCCCTCCTCGCCGGCGCTGTCCCGGCGCGGGCGCAGGACACCGCGCCGTTCCAGCTCGCCCAGGCGGCCGCGCCCAAGGCGCCGCAGCCCAGCGCCGAGCAGATGAAGCTCGCCAATGAACTGCTTGTCGCCAATGGCGAGGCCAGCAGCTTCGACGCCGTCATCCCCAATGTGGTGGAGCAGACGGCGGCCGGCTTCGTGCAGGCCAATCCGGACCTGATTCGCGACCTGCGCGAGGTCGCCAAGCAGCTCTCGGCGCAATATGAGAGCCGCCGCAACGAGATCGTGCAAATCCTCGCCACCATCTACGCCACCGAGTTCACCACCGAGGAACTGCGCGACCTGCTCGCCTTCTACCGCTCGGAGGCCGGCAAGAAGCTGGTCGCCAAGCGCGAGGAACTGCTCAAGGTCGGCTTCAGCAGCATCCAGGCCTGGAGCGCCCAGTTCGCGCGCGAGATGGACGTGCGGGTGCGCGAGGAGATGAAGAAGCGCGGCTTCACCATCTGACGGCCTGCGCGCCTTCCGGATACGAAAATGCCCGGCTCGCGCCGGGCATTTCTGTTCGCGGCGGCGGACGCCCGCTCAGTCCTCGTCGGCGCCCACCGGCGCCTTGCGGCCGGTGATGACGTAGAACAGCAGCGGCCCGAACAGGGCGAGGGCGGAGAGCGCGTAGAGCGTCAGCGCCACCGGGCTCTGGAACAGCACCACGGGGTCGCCGACGCTGATGGCAAGCGCCCGGCGGAGCTGCTGCTCAGCCAGCGGGCCGAGGATGAGGCCGACCACGACCGGCGCGATGGGGTAGTCGTAGCGCCGCAGCACATAGCCCAGCAGGCCGAAAATCAGCAGCATGCCGAGTTCGACCAGCGAGGGGTTCGCCCCCAGCGTGCCGAGCGTGGCGAAGACGAGGATGCCGCCATAGAGCCACGGGCGGGGAATGGCGAGCAGGCGGACCCACAGCCCGACCAGCGGCAGGTTCAGCACCAGCAGCATGCCGTTGGCGATGAACAGGCTGGCGATGAGGCCCCAGACGAGGTCGGGGTTGGTGGCGAACAGCAGCGGGCCGGGGTTCATGCCGTATTGCTGGAAGCCGGCGAGCATGATGGCCGCGGTCGCCGAGGTCGGCAGGCCGAGGGTGAGCAGCGGCACCAGCACGCCGGCCGCGGCCGCGTTGTTCGCCGCCTCCGGGCCCGCGACGCCCTCGATGGCGCCGTTGCCGAACTCGTCCGGCTTGCGGCACAGCCGCTTCTCCAGCGCGTAGGAGAGGAAGGTGGGGATTTCCGCCCCGCCCGCCGGCATGGCCCCGATGGGGAAGCCGAGGAAGGTGCCGCGCAGCCAGGGCTTCCAGGAGCGTTTCCAGTCTTCCCGGTTCATGAACACCGAGCCCTTGACCGGCTGGATGATCTCGTCGGCCCGCGCACCCGCCGCCACCACCGACAGCGTCTCGCCGATGGCGAACAGGGCGACGGCGAGCGTCGTGACCTCGACGCCGTCGAGCAGGTCCGGCACGCTGAAGGACAGGCGCGCCTGCCCGCTCTGCAGGTCGATGCCGATGAGGCCGAGGGCGAGGCCGATGAACAGGCTGGTGAGGCCGCGCGTGACCGAGGAGCCGAAGGCCGCCGACACGGTGGTGAAGGCCAGCACCATCAGCGCGAAATAGTCCTCCGGGCCGAAGGAGATGGCGAGGTCGACCACGGTGGGGGCCACCAGCGCCAGTCCGACCGTGGCGATGGTGCCGGCGACGAAGGAGCCGATGGCGGCGGTGGCGAGCGCCGGCCCGCCGCGCCCGGCGCGGGCCATCTTGTTGCCTTCCAGCGCAGTGACGATGGAGGAGCTTTCCCCCGGCGTGTTGAGCAGGATGGAGGCGGTGGAGCCGCCATACATGCCGCCATAATAGATGCCGGCGAACATGATGAGCGAGCCGGCCGGATCGAGCTTGAAGGTGATCGGCAGCAGCAGCGCGACGGTGAGCGCCGGGCCGATACCCGGCAGCACGCCGACGGCGGTGCCGAGCATGACGCCGACAAAGGCGAACAGCAGGTTCATCGGCTGCAGGGCGACCATCAGGCCCTGGCTGAGAGCGGCGAACGTATCCATGGCGGCGCCCTCAGATCAGCCGTTCGAGCGGGCCGGCGGGCAGCGCGAGCTGCAGCCCCTTGGCAAAGACCACATAGATGAGGAAGCACATGGCCGCGCCGGCGAGAAAGTGCTTCCACACCGGGCCCTTGCCGAAGCCCTTTGCAGTGGCGGCGAACAGCCAGCCGGTGGCGATGGCGAAGCCGGCGCCGAAGGCCAGCAGCACGATCTGGCCGATCAGCCCGGCGAGCACCCAGGCCATGGGGGCGACCTCGTCGCGCGGGCGCTCCTGCGCGCCCTCGCGCACGGCCTCGACCGCATTGGCCAGCGCCAGCAGCGCGAGGCCGGCGGCGATGATGGCGGGGAACGCCTCCGGCCCGACGGCCGAATAGGTGTTGATCCCGGAGAGCCGCCACGCATCCCAGCCGATCACCAGCGACAGAAGGGCGAGGGCGAAGGCGATGACGAAGCGGGCCTTGTCGGGTCCGGTGGTGGAGGAGGGACGGGGATCGCTCATCGGCGGGGCTCCGGATGGGGCGGAACGAAAGGCTCCCCCGCGGCACGCCGCGAGGGAGCGGAGGAAGGTCCGAACGGCGCGCGCCTTACTGGGCGAGGCCGATGTCCTTCAGGATGGTCTGGGTGGCGGCGATGTCCTTGGCGAGCTGGGCATCGAAGGCGTCGCCGGAGAGGTAGGTGTTGGCCCAGCCCTTCATCGCCAGCATGTCGGTCCATGCCTTGGACTTCACCATCTTGTCGATGGTCTGGGTCAGTTCCTGCTTCTGCTCCGCCGTGATGCCCGGGGCGGCGGCGATCATGCGCCAGTTCTGGATTTCCACATCGACGCCCGACTCCTTGAAGGTCGGCACGTCGGGAGCTTCGGGCAGGCGGGCGGCGCTCGACACGCCGAGGATGCGCAGCTTGCCGGCCTTCGCCTGCGCGTCGAATTCCGACAGGCTCGAAATGCCGACCGTGACCTTGCCGCCGAGGATGGAGGCGAGCGATTCGCCGCCGCCGGAGAAGGCGATGTAGTTCACCTTGCGCGGATCGACGCCGATGGCCTTGGTGAACAGGCCGGCGGTGATGTGGTCGGTGCCGCCGGCCGAACCGCCGGCCCAGGACACCTTCTGCGGGTCGGCCTTCAGCGCCGCGACGAGATCGGCCAGCGACTTGAGCGGCGAACTGGCCGGCACCGCGATGGCCTCGTACTCGCCGGTGAGGCGGGCGATGGGGGTGACCATGGACAGGTTCACCGGCGACTTGTTGGTGATGATGGCGCCGACCATGACATAGCCGCCGACGATCATCACATTCGGATCGCCCTTGCTGCCGTTGACGAACTGGGCGAGGCCGATGGTGCCGCCGGCGCCGGGCACGTTCAGCACCTGGACGTTCTCGACCAGCTTGTCGGCCTGCAGGACCTGCTGGATCGAGCGCGCCGTCTGGTCCCAGCCGCCGCCGGGCGCGGCGGGGGCGATGATCTTCAGCTCTTTGATTTCGGCATGGGCCGCACCGAAAGGCGCAGCCGCGACGGCGGCGGCGAGCAGCGCCCCGCGAAACAGATGCTTCATGATTTCCTCCGAGGACTGGGCGACGGCACGTTGGACGCTGGCCGCCGCTTGAGACGCGGTGAGCGAAGCTAAGACCGCCGGGCCCTCGCTGTCGAGCTGGCCGGAAGGATAAGCCGTTTCGCCGGCCGGATTCGCGCACCAGCCATGCGGGCGCTTGACGGGGGCGGCCCGCGGGGCGACATGCGGGGGTACCAGCGCAGCGCGGAGGGCCTCACATGGACCAGTTCGACGTCGACCTCTTCGTCATCGGCGGGGGCTCGGGAGGTGTGCGGGCTGCCCGCATCGCGGCGACCCATGGGGCCAAGGTGATGCTGGCCGAGGAGTACCGGATGGGCGGCACCTGCGTCATCCGCGGCTGCGTGCCCAAGAAGCTGTTCGTCTATGCCGCCCGCTTCGGCCACGAGTTCGAGGACGCCGCCGGCTTCGGCTGGAGCGTGGAGGGCGCGCGCTTCGACTGGCCGACGCTGATCGCCAACAAGGACAAGGAGATCGCCCGGCTGGAGGGCGCCTATACGGCCAATCTCAACCGTTCCGGGGTGGAGATCGTGCGCCAGCGGGCAAGCCTTGCCGGCCCGCACGCCGTGCGCCTCGCCGACGGCAGAGAGGTCACCGCGCGCACCATCCTCATCGCCACCGGCGGGCGGCCCAATCGCGGGCTGGACTTCCCCGGCTGCGAACTGGGCATCACCTCCAACGAGATCTTCCACCTCGAACGCTTCCCCGAGCGCATCGTCGTCCAGGGCGCCGGCTACATCGCGCTGGAATTCGCCAGCCTGCTCGCCGGGCTGGGCGCGAAGGTCACGGTGGTCCATCGCGGCGACAAGCTGCTGCGCGGCTTCGACGGCGACATCCGCGACCGCATCGTCGACGAGATGGCGCAGAACGGCGTGGAGTTCGCCTTCAACGTCACCATCGAGGGCATCTATGAGGAGGCCGGCGAGAAGCGCGTGCGCCTGAATGACGGGCGCGACCTGTTCGCCGACGAGGTGATGCTGGCCATCGGCCGGGTGCCGAACACGGTCGGGCTCGGCCTCGACGCGGTGGAAGTGCATCTCGACGAGACCGGCGCCATCGCGGTGGACGATCTCTCGCGCACCAACATCCCCTCCATATACGCGGTGGGTGACGTGACCAACCGCGTGAACCTCACCCCGGTCGCTATCCGCGAGGGCCACGCCTTCGCCGACACGGTGTTCGGCAAGCACCGCTGGCATGTGCGCTACGACAATATTCCGACCGCCGTGTTCACCGAGCCGGAGATCGGCACGGTGGGGCTGACGGAGGAGGAGGCGCGGGCGCAGGGGCGGCGGCTCGACATCTACAAGACCGACTTCCGTCCGCTCAAGGCGACGCTGTCGGGGCGCACCTCCCGGGTGTTCATGAAGATCGTGGTCGATCAGGGCGACGACCGGGTGCTCGGCCTCCACCTCATCGGCGAGGGCTCGGGCGAAATGGTGCAGATGGCGGCGATCGCGATGAATATCGGCGCCACCAAGGCCGATTTCGACCGCACCATGGCCCTGCACCCCTCTAGCGCCGAGGAGTTGGTGACGCTGCGCTCCCGGCACACCACCAGCGACCCGCTGCCGGAAGCCTCCGCCGAGGCGACGCCTGCGCTGTAGGGCGCGGGGCCGCCCAGACGTCATCCCGGTGATCCAGGATCGCGAGCGAACGGAGAGCGATCCCGCCTCTCTCTGCGCTCGGCCGGAGTGATGATGAGAGGGGTAAGGCCGGCTCCCTTTTGCGGCATGCCTGCCCTTGCGCCCGTGCACTGGCGCGGCGGTCGGGCTTGGGTGTATAAGGCCCGCCTTTCCGCCGGGAAAAGCCCGGCGCGTGTGGAGCTTGTTGGAGGCCGTCATGTCTGATCGCTGGACGCCGGATAGCTGGAGGGCCTTGCCCGTTCAGCAGGTGCCGGACTATCCGGACGCCGCCGCTTTGGCGGCGGTGGAGCGTCAGCTGGCCTCGTTTCCGCCGCTGGTTTTCGCCGGCGAGGCGCGCCGCCTGAAGCGCGAGCTGGCCAAGGTCGCCAATGGCGAGGCCTTCCTGCTGCAGGGCGGCGACTGCGCCGAGAGCTTCGCCGAGCATTCGGCCGACAACATCCGCGATTTCTTCCGCGTCTTCCTGCAGATGGCGGTGGTGCTGACCTATGCCGGCGCCTCCCCCGTGGTGAAGGTGGGGCGTATCGCCGGCCAGTTCGCCAAGCCGCGCTCGGCGCCGATGGAGAAGGTCGGCGACATCGAACTGCCGTCCTATCGGGGCGACATCGTCAACGACATCGAGTTCACGCCGGAAGCGCGCATCCCCGATCCGCGCCGCCAGCTGGAAGCGTACCGCCAGTCGGCGGCGACGCTGAATCTTCTGCGCGCCTTCGCCAATGGCGGCTATGCCAGCCTCGGCAATGCGCATCAGTGGATGCTCGGCTTCATCAAGGATAGCCCGCAGTCCGGCCGCTACCAGGCGCTCGCCGACCGCATCACCGAGGCGCTCGACTTCATGCGCGCCATCGGCATCGACCCGGAGCACCACCCGGAGATGCGCTCGACCGAGTTCTTCACCTCGCACGAGGCGCTGCTGCTCGGCTTCGAGGAAGCGCTGACGCGGGTGGATTCGACCACCGGCGATTGGTACGCGACCTCCGGCCACATGATCTGGATCGGCGACCGCACCCGCCAGGCGGACCATGCGCACATGGAATATTGCCGTGGCGTGAAGAACCCGCTGGGGCTGAAGTGCGGCCCGTCGCTGAAGCCGGACGACCTTCTGCGCCTCATCGATACGCTGAACCCGCAGAACGAGGCCGGCCGCCTCACGCTGATCGCCCGCTTCGGCGCGGACAAGGTGGGCGACCACCTGCCGGCGCTGGTGCGTGCGGTGAAGCGCGAGGGCCGCACCGTGGTGTGGTCGTGCGATCCCATGCACGGCAACACCATCAAGGCGGGCTCGGGCTACAAGACCCGGCCGTTCGACCAGATCCTCAAGGAGGTGAAGGACTTCTTCGCCGTCCACGCGGCCGAAGGCACCTTCGCCGGCGGCGTGCATCTGGAAATGACCGGCAAGAACGTCACCGAGTGCACCGGTGGCGCGCGGGCGATCTCGGATGCGGACCTCAAGGACCGCTACCACACCTATTGCGACCCACGTCTCAACGCCGAGCAGGCCATCGAGATGGCCTTCCTCGTCGCCGAGCTGCTCAAGCAGGAACGCGCGGGCCGGGTGCGCCCGGTGGTCGAGGCGGCAGAGTAAACCGGCTCCGCCCTCAGCGGGCGAGCGTCGGGCAGGGACACACCGCGGCCCCCGGGCCGCGGTGTTTTGTTGAGGAGGATGCGTGTCGCAGCCACAGACCGCACGTCATGTCCTGCTTGAGACCGCGAATGTGCGGGTCGTGCGCACCGAGGGCACACGCACCGATGTGGTGTTCGTGACCTTCGAGCCGCATGTGCTCGACAAGAATCCGCAGCGCCAGGCCTTCGCCGAGAAGTTCCTGCGCGACAACGGCTTCACCGCCTACCACTTCTTCGCCAACGACAATTTCTGGTTCCAGTACCCCGAAATGGAAGAGGTGCTTGCGGCGGTGCGGGCCGACATCGCCCCCGGCGCGGAGGTGGTGGCCTATGCGGTGAGCATGGGCGGCTATGCCGCCATCCGCTTCGCCGGCCGGCTCGGCGTGGCGCGCATCCTCGCCTTCTCGCCGCAATACAGCATCGACCCCAACAAGGTGCCGTGGGACCGGCGCTGGGACCGGCTGTTCGACCGCCCGCGCCAGGTGCTGTGGGAGCATCTGATGGCACCGCGCGGCGTGCCGATCTACCTCTTCTACGATCCTCACAACCGCGACCGTCGGCACGTGCGGCTCTATGCGCGCGAGGCCGACGTGGTGCCCGTGCGCGTTCCCTATGCCGGCCACGGCTCGATCACGGTGCTGATGCAGACCGGGCTGCTTGGAAAAGCGGTGCTCGATGTCGGCGAGAACCGGTTCGACGCGGCCGGCTTCCAGCGGGAGCTCGCCTCGCGGCTGGAGCGCTCGCCGCTCTACCGCGAGAAGCGGGAGATCAAGCGCCGGCGCCTCTTCCGGCGCATCATCGCCGACATCGTCGACCGCTTCCGCCTTTGACGCAGCTGCGGCCGGCAGCTTGCCGCAATCGCGGGGGCTTCGGAAATTGTGATTGTCCGCGGCGGGCGGCTCTGGCTAGTTTGCCGCGCAAGAAGGTCGCCGTCCTCCGGCGGCCAGCGAGGCGGTGGCGTGCGTCAGCTCATCTTCGAGAGCGAGAACCTAACGGTCGTCAAGGTTCCCGGCCTTTGCTCCGACACGGTGTTCGTGACTTTCGAATCGATGCGGGCGGACTGGCCGAAGGGCCGAAAGGGCTTCGGCGAGGACTTCTTCGCCAAGCGCGGGCGCACGGCGTATCATTTCCTGCACGCGGGCAATTGCTGGTACCAGTACGAGGACATGCCCGAAGCGCTGGCGCGCGTGCGCGCCGATCTCGCGCCGGGGACGCGCGTCATCAGCTATGGCATGAGCATGGGCGGCTATGCCGCCTACCGGTTCTCCGAGCCGCTGGGCGCCGATGTGGTCATCGCCTTCTCGCCGCAATACAGCATCGACCGCTGGCGCGTGTGGTGGGAACGGCGCTGGGGCTCGCAGAGCCGTTCGGTGATCTGGGACCGCCAGAAGCCGCGCGCGGAGGCGGTGAAATACGTGTTCTACGATCCGCTGAACCTGGACCGCCGGCACATCCGCGCCCTCCGGCGGGAGGCGCCGCTCGAACTGGTGCGCATCTATTTCAGCGGCCACGCCTCCATCGCCTATGTCCAGGAATGCGGGCTGCTCGAGAATGCGGTGGTAGACATCGCCGAGGGCCGCTTCGATGCCGCGCGCTTCGAGCGGCGGATCTGGCAGCGAAGGGAGGTGTCGGAGACCTATGCCAAGATCCGCCAGCGCAAGCGCACGGGCCTGTTCCGCCGGCTGCGCTATCTCGTCATCGAGCATCTGCTCGAGCGCCGGCTGGGCACCGCCGGCGGCGCCGAGGCGCCGGGGCTGACGCCCGACCGCGCGCTCTGAGGCGCTGTCCCGGCCCCGCCTGCGACGGGGCCGTCAGTCCCACCCTTCAAGCACGATCTTGCCGATGGTGGAGCCGCTCTCAAGGGCGGCGTGGGCGCGCTTGAGGTTTTGCGCGTTGATGGCGCCGAGAGGGGTGCCCGCCGTGGCGACCAGCGTGCCCGCGTCGACCAGCCGCGACACCTCCTGCAGGATCTCGTGCTGGCGGATCATGTCCGGAGTCTGGAACAGCGAGCGGGTGAACATCAGGTCCCAGTGCAGCGACAGGCTCTTGGCCTTGAGCGGCAGGGGATCGAGGCTGGCGGGGTCGTCGATGAGAGCGATGCGGCCCTGAGGGCGGGCGGCCTTGACGATCTCGCCCCAGTGCCGGTCGGTCTGAGTCAGCGAATAGGTGTAATCGATCTGGCCCCGCCCGGCGGCGGCGATCTCCTCGCTCAGCGGGCGGGAATGGTCGATCACCGCATGGGCGCCGAGGCGCTCCACCCAGGCGCGGCTCTCCGGCCGCGAGGCGGTGGCGATGACGGTGAGGCGGGTGAGCCGGCGGGCGAGTTGCACCACCATCGAGCCGACGCCGCCGGCCGCCCCGACGACGAGCAGGCTGTGGCCCTCGCCGCCGTCCATCGGCACCTGGAGGCGGTCGAACAGGCCTTCCCAGGCGGTGAGCGCGGTGAGCGGGAGTGCGGCGGCTTCCGCAAAGCCGAGACGGGCTGGCTTGGGGCCGACGAGGCGTTCGTCCACGAGGTGCAGCTCGGCATTGGTGCCGGGGCGGTTGAGGTCGCCGGCATAGAACACCGCGTCGCCCGGCTTGAACAGCGTCACCTCGGCGCCGACCGCCTCGACCACGCCGGCGGCATCCCAGCCGAGAATGACCGGCACCTCCTCGCTGCCGGCGCGGCGCATGCGCACCTTGGTGTCGACCGGGTTGACCGAGACGGCCTTGACCCGCACCTGCAGGTCGCGCGCGCCGGGCGGCGGCGCGGCGGTTTCGAAATCGAAGAGCGCCCGCTCTTCGGCGATGGGAAGCGACTTCGTATACCCGATGGCCTTCATGACAGGTCTCCCGCGCCGCGCCTTGCGGGCGCCGCGCCTGTGTTGACGATCTGTCCCCAGATGTCGCGATGCGCGCGCCCGGCGCAAGAACGCACGAGATTGTCGGCAGCTATCGAAAATGTAACGCCCTTTTCCATGCGCCCGGGGCACCCTAGATTTGCCGCGTCCGGAGCGGAGGCAGACCATGGCGAGGCGGCATCGGGATTATGCGTGCGGCGAGGGCTGCCCGGTGGAGGCGGCGCTGGAGATCATCGGCGCCAAATGGAAGGGCGGCATCGTCTATCACCTGCTCGCCGGCGAAGTGCGGTTCAGCGAACTCGGCCGGCGCATGCCCAACGTCACCGCGCGCATTCTCGCCAAGGCGCTGCGCGAGCTGGAGGCGGACGGCGTGGTCGCCCGCACGGTCTATCCCACCATTCCCCCGCAGGTCGGCTACCGGCTGACCGCGGCCGGCGAGGGCCTGCGCCCCGCCATTCTCGCCTTGCACCGGTGGGGCAGCGGGCTCCGCGCGGCGTTGCCGGTCGCGGCGGAGTGAGTTTGCGCGGCAAGGCTCTGGCCTTCGCCGGCTGCGGTCATTAGAACGCCGATAGCGCGGCGTGCCGAGGGCCTTCCCGTGCCGGGAAGGGGCGGCGGCCGTCCTGCACGCGCATTCGCATCGGCCCGCCGGAGTGTCATGACCCCTCCCGAGTCTTCCCTGCCCGAGCAGGCATCGCCGGCGACCGACGGCCGGGCCACGGACCGTCCGGCCAAGCGCGCGCGCTACCATATGCCGAAACAGCGCGGCCGGCTGCGGCGCTGGATCACCGCGAACACCCAGAAGGCGGGGCGCCGGCTCGGCAGGCTGCTGTTCGATCAGCAGGGCCGCCCGCGTGCCTATCTGCGGGCGCTGCTGTTCGATGCCTATCAGCGCCCGCGCCCTGGGCTGGAAGCCATCATCTTCAAGGAGCCCGGCCGGCCGCGGCGTCCCTTCGCCAACTGGCTGACCCACTCCGACGACGCGCTGGCCCCGCTGATTGCCGGCCTGCCGTTTCCCTCGCCCGTGGCCGGGCGCCGGACGGTGTTCGTGGTGACCGAGAAGAGCGCCGCGCCGGCGGAGGCGCTGACGGCCCTGCTCGCCCGCGACCACCGCGTGGTGGTGCTGGTGCTCGACGCCGAGACGGAGAGTGGGCCGGTCCCGGCAGAGGGCGCCGTCGTGCGGGTGCCGGTGGCGATCTCGCGCGCGCCGCGCGCCGTGCTGCTCGACGCGCTGGCGTATCGCGCCTGCGAGGACCGGCCGCTTTTTGCGGTCACCGTGGGGCTCGCGACCATCGACGCCGCCGATGCGCTGGAGCTGCGCGACATTCCCGTGGTCTCGGTGATCGGCACGGCCGACGGCGCCGCGGCGCGGAACGAGGCGCTCGGCCCGGCGCTGGAGCTGGCGCTGGACCGGGCCAGCGCCCTGGTCTTTCCCTCCACTACGGCACGCGAGGCGGCGCTCGCGGCCCTGCCGCGC
>JAEYTJ010000085.1 GCA_023434095.1 Pseudomonadota bacterium
CCGCGGCAGCGGCGTCTTCAGCGGCCTTGGCGGCGGCAGCGGAACGCTCCTGCGCCTTCTTGCCCGGGACGGCCTTGTTCGGGTTGTTGCGGGCTTCGCGCTTCACGATGTCGAGGCTGTCGAGGAAGCGGGCCACGCGGTCGGTCGGCTGCGCGCCCTTGGCGAGCCAGGCCTTGGCCTTCTCGACGTCGAGGGTGAAGCGGTCGGCGGCGTCCTTGGGCTTCAGCGGATCGAAGGTGCCGATCTTCTCGATGAAGCGGCCATCGCGCGGGGAGCGCGAATCGGCGACGACGATGCGGTAATAGGGACGCTTCTTGGCGCCGCCACGGGCGAGACGGATCTTGAGGGACATGCGGGTCTTCCTTTCAGGTGTTTCGTTTTCAGTTTCGCCGTCATCCCGGACGAAGAGAGCGTAGCGAACGGAGATCCGGGATCGTTTACCGAGGAGTGCGGAGAACGATCCCGGATCTCCGCCTGCGGCGCCCTTCGGGATGACGGATAGTCAAGGCCTCACTTCTTCTTCCCCGGGAAGCCCGGCAGGCCCGGAAGCCCGCCCGGCTTGGTTCCCAGACCCGGCAGCCCGCCCGGAAGGCCGGGCATGTTGCCGGGGAAATTGGGCGGCAGACCGCCGGGACCGCCGCCCAGCCCGCCGGGCATCTTCTCGGCCATCTGCTTGAGCTGGTCGGGGCTCGGCATTCCGCCGCCGAGGCCGAACATGTTGGCGAGGCCGGCCATCGGGCCGCGCTTGGCGCCGGGGGCACCCATCGCCTTCATCATGTCCGCCATCTGGCGGTGCATCTTCATCAGGCGGTTGACGTCTTCGACCTTGGTGCCGGAGCCGGCGGCGATGCGCTTGCGGCGGGAGGCGTCGAGCAGCTTCGGGTTGCGCCGCTCCTTCTTGGTCATCGAATCGATGATCGCCTTCTGGCGCTTCAGCACGCCGTCATTCATGCCGGAGGCGGCGAGCTGGTTCTTCATCTTGCCGACGCCCGGCAGCATGCCCATCAGCCCGCCGAGGCCGCCGAGCTTCTCCATCTGGTCGAGCTGCATGCGCAGGTCGTTGAGGTCGAACTGCCCCTTGCGCATGCGCTCGGCGGCGGCCATCGCCTTCTCGGCGTCGAGATTCTCGACCGCCTTCTCGACCAGCGACACCACGTCGCCCATGCCGAGGATGCGTCCGGCGACGCGGCGGGGATCGAAATCCTCAAGCGCGTCCATCTTTTCGCCGGTGCCGAGCAGCTTGATCGGCTTGCCGGTGACGGCGCGCATGGAAAGGGCGGCGCCGCCGCGCCCGTCGCCATCGGCGCGGGTCAGCACGATGCCGGTAAGGCCGACGCGGGCGTCGAACGCCTTGGCGGTGTTCACCGCGTCCTGGCCGGTGAGGCTGTCGGCGACGAGCAGCACTTCGTGCGGCTTCGTCGCGGCCTTCACCTCGGCCACTTCCGCCATCAGCGCTTCGTCGAGGGTGACGCGGCCGGCGGTGTCGAGCATCACCACGTCGTAGCCGCCGAGGCGGGCGGCTTCCATGGCGCGGCGGGCGATCTGCACGGCCGACTGACCGGCGACGATCGGCAGGGTGGCAACGCCCACCTGGGTGCCGAGCGTGGCCAGTTGCTCCATCGCCGCCGGGCGGCGGGTATCGAGCGAGGCCATCAGCACCTTGCGGTTGCCGCGCTCGGTCAGGCGCTTGGCGATCTTGGCGGTGGAAGTCGTCTTGCCCGAGCCCTGCAGACCGACCATCAGCACCGGCACCGGCGGGGCGGCGTCGAGGTCGATCGCCTTGGCGTCGGAGCCGAGCATGGCGACGAGCTCGTCATTGACGATCTTCACCACCATCTGGCCGGGCGTGACCGACTTGATGACTTCCGCGCCGACGGCGCGCGCGCGCACCTTGTCGGTAAAGGAACGCACCACGTCGAGCGCCACGTCGGCCTCGATGAGGGCCCGGCGCACCTCGCGCATGGCCTCGTTCACGTCGGCCTCGGTGAGGGCGCCGCGTCGTTTCAGCCGGTCGAGTATGCCGCCGAGGCGGTCGGTCAATGAATCGAACATGCGTTCGCTCCGGTGCTTTCCCACAGCTCACAGCGCAATGCCGAACGGCGCCCGAGGGCGCACAGCGCTGTCGGGCGTTGACCTCCGGCCTCAAGGGTCGGGCGGCGGATCGGCTCGCGGGTTCTGCGAGGATGCGGGGTTGGTAAGGCCCGCCGGCCGCCAAGTCAAGTTTTGACGCCCTTTTGAGGGGGACTACGGAGGTCACAGCCACGTAACAGCGGCATTCTAGCGTGCCGCACCTTCGTGAGGAACCCGGCCATGACGCTCGACGCCGCCCGCCCTTCCGTCGCTCCCGACGCCGCCGACGACAGCACCGCCCTGTTCGAGACTCTGCTCTCGCTGCGCGCCGCCGTGGTCGAGGAGGCCGCGCCGCTGGCGGCGCGTTTCCGGCACGCGGCGGGCCGCGAGGACGCCGCGCTGGACAATCTCGCTTTTTATCTCGCCCTGCGCCGCCATGAGCTGCGGCCGCTGCAGCGCCAGCTGATGCGGCGCGGCCTGTCCTCCTTCGGCCGGCGGGAGAGCCGCGTGCTGCCGACGCTGGACGCGGTGCTGGCGGCGCTCGCCGCCGTCTGCGGACGCCCCGCCCCCTTCCCCGTCGCGGACGATGCCGGCTTTTTCGCCGGCGAAGCCCGTCTCGACGCGGCGGCGGTGGCGAGCCTCGGCCCGGAGCGGGAGGGACGCTACACCCGCATCATGGTGACGCTGCCCGGCGAGGCGGCAGACGATCCGGCCTTCCTCCTCGCGCTGGCGCGGGCCGGCATGGACGTCGCGCGCATCAACTGCGCCCATGACACGCCGGAGGCCTGGCGGCGCATGGCGGCGCATGCGCGCAAGGCCGGAGACGCAGTGGGGCGCCCCATCGCCGTGCTGATGGACATTGCCGGCCCGAAGATCCGCACCGGCGCCGTGCTGCCGATGCGCAAGGACAAGCCGTCCGGCCGCCTGCTGCCGGGCGACACGCTGCGCCTCGTCGCCGAGGGCGAGCCGCGCGTGGACGACGCCGCACTGTTCAGCGCCGCCGTCTCGCTGCCCGAGATCGTCACCCGCCTCGCGGTCGGCCACCGCGTGCGCTACGACGACGGCAAGGTGGAGGCGGTGGTGGAAAGCGTGCGCGAGGGCGAGGCGATCCTGCGCATTCTTCACACCCGCCCGGGCGGCACCAAGCTGAAGCCGGAAAAGGGCATCAACCTGCCCGACACCGCGCTCGGCCTCTCGCCGCTCACCGCCAAGGACGCCGCCGACCTCGCCACCGTCATCGAATGTGCCGATCTCATCGGCTATTCCTTCGTCAGCCGGCCGGAAGACCTCGACCTTCTCGACGCCGCTCTCGCCCGCCATGGCGGGGGACGCGAGCGCCCGCTCGGCCTGATGGCCAAGATCGAGCGGCCCGAGGCCGTGCGCAACCTGCCGGAACTGATCGCCCGCGCCGCACGCTCTGGCGATTTCAGCGTGATGATCGCGCGCGGCGACCTCGCCGCCGAAATCGGCTTCGAGCGGCTCGCCGAAATGCAGGAGGAGCTTCTGTGGATCTGCGAGGCCGCCGCCGTCCCCGCGATCTGGGCGACGCAGGTGCTGGAGGATCTGGTGCGCGACGGCATTCCCTCGCGCGGCGAGATGACGGATGCCGCCATGGCCGCCCGCGCCGAATGCGTCATGCTCAACAAGGGCCCGGCGGTGGTGGAGGCGGTTCAGCTGCTCGACCGGCTGCTCGGCCGCATGGCGGACCATCTCGACAAGAAGACTCCGACCCTGCGCGCCCTCCAGTCCTGGTGACGCGCCTCAGGGCGCGACGAGATAATGCCCCGCCCACTCCGTGGTCGGGATCGCCGCGCCGAGGGTGTAGCGGAAGCTCTTCACGTCGAGGCCGTCGTGAACCGTCTCGCATTCATAGGCGATGTGGTACCAGGTCCCGCCCGACCGCACGGCCCCGCCCGGCGCCTTGATCTTCCACCCCTTCACCACCGGGTCGCGATAGGCATAGGCGACGAGTTCATCGGGGCGCATGCCGTTGCCCGCGCGCTGGACCTCGCCCATCGCCCGGGTGTTGCACACCTGCTCGATCCGTTCCGAAGGCTCCAGCTGCATCATCTCGTCCTGCGTCGAGCGCGCCTGCGCTCCGGAGACGGTCCCGGCCTGCAGCGCGACCAGCGCGAACAGAAAGGCGGCAGGGGCGGCGGCGATGTGCGGCATAAGCGCTCGAATCCTCTTCGGTCGACGATGCACATGTTCAATACCGCAGATTTGGCGATGCTGTGGCTTCACATCCGCGTTGCAACCGAGACAGCGCGAGTTGCGGGCGATCCTGCGGCAGATTAGAACCGCCGCATGGCGCTGATGGACCTTGCCAACCCCACCCGCTTCCTCGCCCTTTCCGGGCGCGTGCTGCCATGGCTGAGCGCGCTTGCGCTGGTGACGCTGGCGCTCGGCTTCTTTCTCGCCTTCCGCGCCCCGGCCGACTATCAGCAGGGCGAGACGGTGAAGATCATGTACATCCACGTGCCTTTCGCGTGGCTGGCGATGTTCGGCTATTCCATGCTCGCGGTCTCCGCCCTCGGCATCCTCGTCTGGCGCCACCCGCTGGCGGATGTCGCGCATAAGGCGATGGCGCCCATCGGCGCGGTGTTCGCCTTCCTCTGCCTGTTCACCGGCTCGCTCTGGGGCCGGCCGATGTGGGGCACCTACTGGGTCTGGGACGCGCGCCTCACCTCCATGCTGGTGCTGCTGCTGCTCTATCTCGGCCTGCTGGCGCTGCGCTCGGCGATCGAGGATCCCAATCAGGCGGGACGGGCGGCGGCGGTGCTCTCGCTGGTCGGCTTCGTCAACGTGCCGATCGTCAAGTTCTCGGTGGACTGGTGGAACACGCTGCACCAGCCGGCCTCGGTGTTCCGCATGGACGGGCCGACCATCCATTCCAGCCTGCTCTGGCCGCTGATGATCTGTGCCATCGGCTTCACCCTGCTGATGCTGGCGCTGCACATGGCGGCGATGCGCAACGAGATCTACCGCCGCCGCCTGCGCGTTCTGGAAGCGCGCGCCGCCGCCGAGGCGGCCTATGCGTGAGGCTCCCTGAATGCTCGGCGAGCACGGCTTCTTCATCCTCGCCTGCTACGGCGTGAGCGCCCTCGCGCTCGGCGGACTGGCGCTGTGGATCGTGGTCGACGGCCGCTCCGTGCGCCGCCGGCTCGGGGAGATGGAAGCGCGCGGCGTGCGCCGCCGCTCGGCCGGACGCACCGACGCATGAACACGCCCCCCGACACCACGCCGCAGAACGCCGCGCCGCAAGCGCCCGCCGCCGGCAAGTCCGGCCGCCGGCTGCTGGTTCTTCTGCCGCTCGTCGCCTTCCTGGCGCTGGCGGGGCTGTTCTACGGCCGGCTGTTTTCGGGCGATCCCTCCCGCGTGCCCTCGGCGCTGATCGGCCGGCCCGCGCCGACGCTCGACCTGCCGCCACTGGAGGGCCTGACGCGCGACGGGCAGCCCGTGCCCGGCCTCGTCTCGGCCGCGCTGAAGGGCGAGGTGACCGTGCTGAACGTCTTCGCCTCCTGGTGCGTGCCCTGCCGCGACGAGCACCCGTTCCTCGTTCAGCTCGCGCAGATGCCCGGCTTCCGCCTCGTCGGCCTGAACTACAAGGACGATGCCGGCAATGCCCGCCGCTTCCTCGGCCGCTTCGGCAACCCCTATACCGCCGTCGGCGTCGACGCCAACGGGCGCACCGCCATCGACTGGGGCGTCTATGGCGTGCCGGAGACCTTCGTCATCGGCAAGGACGGGCGCATCGCCTACAAGTTCATCGGCCCCATCGACGCCGAAGGACTGAAGACCCGGCTGCTGCCGGAAATCGAGAAGGCGAAGGCGGCGCCCTAGCCCGCCCCTCAGTTCCGCTCGTCCGGCAGCACCGGCAGCGGCAGGACCTCGATCTCGTCCTCGATCAGCGCCCGCACCTCGTCCGGCGTCGCCTCGCCGCGAATGGCGCGCTTCTCCTCCTCGCCCTCATGCATGCGGCGGGCGAGCGTGGCGAATTCGTCACCGACATCGACGGAGTTGGCGACCACATGGGCGCGCACCGCCCGCAGCATGGCGCGCAGCTGCTGTTCCTTCTCTGACACGAGCGCGACCGGCTGCGGAGCGGGCGCAGGCACCGGCGGCTGGGGCGCAGCGGCCACCTCAGCGGGGATATCGGGGGCGAATTTGCGCGCCGCGCGGCCAAGTGCGGGGGCCATCAGCGCCTTCTCCACCTCGGGCGAGCCGCAGACCGGGCAGGTCACGAGTCCGCGGGCGCGCTGATCATCATAGGCGGCGGAATCGCGGAACCAGCTTTCGAAATCGTGGTCCTTCGCGCAGCACAGGCGGTAGAGAATCATGCCGCGCCACCGGGGACGAGATGCAGCCGGCTCTGATCGGCCGGCATCACCAGCTCGAAGCGCCGGCCGTTCGACAGCGAGGGAATGCGCCCGCGCACCGCCGCCACCTGGGCGGGATCGATCTCCGCGGCGACGATGCCCGGCTCGGTGCCGCCCTCGGCGAGGATCGTGCCCCAGGGGTCGATGATGAGGCTGTGGCCGAAGGTCTTGCGCCCGTTCTCATGCGTGCCGCCCTGTGCGGCGGCGAGCACGAAGCAGCCGGTCTCGATGGCGCGGGCGCGCTGGAGAATGTGCCAGTGCGCCTCGCCGGTCGACTGGGTGAAGGCGGCCGGCGTCGCGATCATGCCCGCCCCGGCCTCGGCCAGCGCGCGGAACAGCGCGGGAAAGCGCAGATCGTAACAGATGGTGAGGCCGAGCCGGATCTGCGGCAGATCCGCGACGATGGCGAGTTCGCCCGGGCGGTATGCGGCGGATTCGCGGTAGACGTCGCCATTGGGCAGATCGACGTCGAACATGTGGATCTTGTCGTAGCGGGCAGCCACCGTGCCGTCGGGGGCGAGGAGGTAGGAGCGGTTGGCGGCGCGGTGCTCGCCCGCCCGCACCGCGAGCGAGCCGATGTGCAGATGCACCTTCAGTTCGGCCGCGAGCGCGCGGAAGGCGGACAGAGCCGGGTCGTCCTCCTCCGCATGCAGCACCTTGAACAGCGCTTCGCGGTTCTCTTCCATGGTGCCGGTCATTTCCGGCGTCTGGATGTAGCTGGCGCCGTCGGCCGCCGCCGCGCGGATGAAGGCGGAGGCCGCCTCGACATTGGCCGCGACGCTCTTTTCGGTGCGCATCTGGATCAGCGCCGCGCGGAACGGGGCTCCCAGCGGCGGGGCGCCGGGCGTGGAGGCGGGGTCGGAAATGGTCATGATCGCGGTCTCGTTCAGCTTGCCAGAAGCGCGTCCAGCTCGCCCGCTTCCTCAAGCGCGTAAAGATCGTCGCAGCCGCCGACATGCCGCCCGTCGATGAAGATTTGCGGCACGCTGGTCCGCCCGTTGGCACGGGTCGACATGGTGGAGCGCGCGACGGGATCGCCGGTGACGTTGACCTCGGCGTAATCCACGCCCTTGCGTCCGAGCAACGTCTTGGCCGCATGGCAGTAGGGGCAGGTCGACGTGGTGTAAATCTCGATCTTCGCCATCGAATTGTCCCCAACTAACAGGCACCGGCACGGTCGGCATTCCCGTCGATCATGATATGGGCGCGGCCGGCCCGTCAGCAACCCGCGCGAACACCAGAACGTCCACTTGTCCCGCGCCCGCGCGGAGCAGCGCCTTGACGCACGCATCGATCGTCGCCCCCGTCGTGAGCACGTCGTCGACCAGCACCACGCGCCGGCCCCGCAGTTCGCCCTTCGCCATGTCGGGCACGGCGAAGGCGCCCTGCACGTTGCGCGCCCGGGCCGCCCGGTCGAGCCCCACCTGCGGCGGCGTCGCGCGCCGGCGCTCCAGCC
>JAEYTJ010000118.1 GCA_023434095.1 Pseudomonadota bacterium
GGGCTGACGGCCGATCCCCGTGCGCCGGGCCTTACCGATCTTCTGACCGGCGTGTGCGGCTTCTCCGACGCCATTCACCGCGAAAGCGCCTCGCGCTGCCACGTCATCCCGCCCGGTCGGGGCGCCCGCGAAGCGGACGGGCTCGTCACGGCCGACCGGCTGCCGCTGATCCTCACCGCGCTGAAGCAGACCTATGATCACGTGATCGTGGCCGCGCCGCCGCTGGGCGGCATGCCGGGCGCGGAGCGCCTTGCCGGGCTGAGCCCGACGACGATCCTCGTCACCCAGCCGGGCGGCATGGCCACCGATGCGGTTCAGGCCTTCGACGCCCTCGCGTCGCTCGGATTCGGCGAGATCGCCATGATCACCTTCACGCCGGAGACGGCGGAGCGGGCGCTGTCGCGCGCGGCCTGAGGGCGGCGCTCACAGCGTTTCGGGGCGCCGGTCGTGCCTCTGCATCCAGCGGATGATCACGGCCGCCGGAAAGATCCAGCCGATCCCGAGGATGACATAGGCGACGAACTGCCCGGCGGCGGGCAGGGTGGTGACGCGCCCCTGCGCCAGCGCCATCGCCACCAGTGCCCAGCCGAGCACCAGGATCACCAGCAGCACCGTGCCGACGAATTTGCGCGTGCGGGCGGAAAGACCGGGACGGGGGGCGGACATGGGCGGCTCCGGGCTGGACGGGCGGGCGCGAGACAATGAGTCCCGTTGCGCACAGGCGCCGGCCTCTATATCGCTCGCGGCGCCCGGGCGGAAGCCGCCCGGCGCGGGGTGGCCGGGAGGGCAGGCGGCCGCCAATGCAGGGAGCGCCCGCTATGGTCCAGGATCACGTCGCCACCATCACCCCTTCGCGCGCCGTTCCACGCGCCGGCGAGCCGGCCGCAGGCGACCGGCTGCGCCCGGTTCGGCTCTGGCTTTACGCCATGGCGGCGCTTGTGGTGCTGATGGTCGTCGTCGGCGGCGCCACGCGGCTTACCGAGTCCGGGCTGTCGATCACCGAATGGAAGCCGGTGACCGGCACGCTGCCGCCGCTCAGCGAGGCAGCCTGGCAGGCCGAATTCGACAAATACCGGCAGATTCCGCAGTACCAGCAGATCAACCGGGGCATGAGCCTCGCGGAGTTCAAGTACATCTTCTGGTGGGAGTGGGGCCATCGCCTGCTCGGCCGGGTGATCGGCTTCGCCTTCCTGCTGCCCTTCCTGTTCTTCCTGTGGCGCGGCGTGATCGACCGCCCGCTGCGCTGGAAGCTCGCCGGCCTGTTCGTGCTTGGCGGCCTGCAGGGGGCCGTGGGCTGGTGGATGGTGGCGTCCGGGCTGGTCAACAGGGTCGATGTCAGCCAGTACCGGCTGGCCACCCATTTGACGCTGGCCTGCATCATCCTCGCTGCCATCGTGGCTGTCGCGGTCCCGCTGAAGCCGCCGCGGGAAAGGCGCGCCTCGCCCGACTGGCTGCGCGGCTACGCGCGGATCCTGTTCGCCGTCGTCGTGCTTCAGATCTTCCTTGGCGGCCTCGTCGCCGGCCTCGACGCCGGGCTGACCTATACGACATGGCCGCTGATGGACGGACATCTGGTGCCGCCGCTGGATAACCTGTTCGTCCAGCAGCCGGCGTGGCGGAACCTGTTCGAGAATGTGCTCACCGTGCAGTTCAACCACCGGCTCGTCGCCTATGCGCTGCTGGCGCTGGCGCTCGGCCATTGGCTCAGCGCGCGGCGGGTGGGCGGCGCGGTGCGCCAGCGGGCGACGCTGATCCTGCTGCTGGTCTGCGCGCAGGCAGCCCTCGGCATCCTGACCCTGATCTATCAGGTGCCGATCGACATCGCGCTGACGCACCAGTTCGGTGCGACGCTGGTGCTGATCGCGGTGACGGTGAACCTGGTGCGGCTGCGGGAAGGCGCCTGAGGCGCCTCGCCGGGGAAGGCGCCGGGAGCGCCTTCCCTCGCGCCTATTCGGCGGCGCTGCGGGGCTTCAGCGGACGACGGGCCAGCACCTCGGCGAGGAAGCGGCCAGTATGGCTGCGCTCGGCCTTGGCGATCACCTCCGGCGGCCCGGCGGCGACGATCTCACCGCCCCCGTCGCCACCTTCCGGCCCGAGGTCGATGACCCAGTCGGCGGTCTTGATGACTTCGAGATTGTGCTCGATCACCACCACCGTGTTGCCCTGCTCGACCAGCTCGTGCAGCACTTCCAGCAGCTTCGCCACGTCGTGGAAATGCAGGCCGGTGGTGGGCTCGTCAAGGATGTAGAGCGTGCGGCCAGTGGCGCGCTTGGACAGCTCCTTGGAGAGCTTGACGCGCTGCGCCTCGCCGCCCGACAGCGTGTTGGCCTGCTGGCCGACATGGATGTAGCCGAGGCCAACGCGGGCGAGCGTCTCCAGCTTGTCGCGCACCGCCGGCACGGCCTTGAAGAACTCGGCGCCCTCGTCGACGGTCATGTCGAGCACGTCGGCGATGGACTTGTTCTTGAAGGTGACCTCCAGCGTCTCGCGGTTGTAGCGCTTGCCCTTGCAGACGTCGCAGGTGACGTAGACGTCGGGCAGGAAGTGCATCTCGATCTTGATGACGCCGTCGCCCTGGCACGCCTCGCAGCGCCCGCCCTTGACGTTGAACGAGAAGCGCCCCGGCCCATAGCCGCGCGCCTTCGCCTCCGGAAGGCCGGAAAACCACTCGCGGATCGGGGTGAAGGCGCCGGTATAGGTTGCCGGGTTCGAGCGCGGGGTGCGGCCAATCGGCGACTGGTCGATGTCGATCACCTTGTCGAGGTGCTCAAGTCCTTCCAGCCCGTCATGCGGGGCCGGCGGCTCGGACGCGCCGTTCAGTCGCCGCGCCACCGCCTTGTAGAGCGTGTCGATCAGCAAGGTCGACTTGCCGCCGCCCGATACGCCGGTGACGGCGGTGAACAGGCCGAGCGGGATCGAGGCGGTGACGTTCTTCAGATTGTTGCCGCGCGCATTCGCCACCCGCAGCATGCGCTTGGGGTTCGGCTTGCGGCGCTTGGGCACCGGCACGGCCATCTCGCCGGTGAGGTATTTTCCGGTGAGCGAATTCGGATTGGCGAGTAACTCCTGCGGCGTCCCCTGCGCCACGACCCGCCCGCCATGTACGCCGGCGCCGGGGCCGACATCGACCACGTAGTCGGCGGCGAGGATGGCGTCCTCGTCGTGCTCGACCACGATCACCGTGTTGCCGAGGTCGCGCAGGCGCCGCAGCGTGCCGAGCAGGCGCTCATTGTCGCGCTGGTGCAGGCCGATGGAGGGCTCGTCGAGCACATAGAGCACGCCGGTGAGCCCCGAGCCGATCTGCGAGGCGAGGCGGATGCGCTGGCTCTCGCCGCCCGACAGCGTGCCGGAGGCGCGGGCGAGGGTGAGATAGTCCAGCCCGACATCGAGCAGGAAGGCGAGGCGCTCGCGGATTTCCTTGAGGATTCGCGCGGCGATCTCGTTATGCTTGTCGGTGAGCTGGCCGGGGAGGGCGGCGAACCACTCCAGCGCGTGGCGCACCGAAAGCTCCGCCGCCTGGCCGATGTGCCGGCCGGCAATCTTCACCGCCAGCGCTTCGGGCTTCAGCCGGTAACCGTGGCAGGAGGCGCAGGGCACGGCGGAGAAATACTTGCCGATCTCCTCCCGCGCCCAATCGCTTTCCGTCTCGCGCCAGCGCCGCTCCAGATTGGTGACGATGCCCTCGAAGGTCTTCACCGTCTCATAGGCGCGCATGCCGTCATTGTAGACGAAGCGGATAGTGTCGGCCTTCGATCCGTGGAGGATGACGCCCCGCACATTCTCCGGCAGATCCGACCAGGGCGTGGTGAGCTTGACGCCGTAATGGCGGGCGATCGCCTCCAGCGTCTGGCCGTAATAGGGCGAGGTCGACTTCGCCCACGGCGCAATGGCCCCCTGCTTGAGCGAGCGGGTGGCGTCGGGGACGATGAGGTTGGGATCGATCTTGCTCTCATGCCCCAGCCCGTCGCAGGTCGGGCAGGCGCCGAACGGGTTGTTGAACGAGAACAGGCGCGGTTCGATCTCGGCGATGGTGAAGCCGGAGACGGGGCAGGCGAACTTTTCCGAGAACACAATGCGGCGCGCCTCGCCGCTCTCTTCCTTCTCGTCGGCGAACTCGATCACCGCGATGCCGTCGGCGAGGCCCAGCGCGGTCTCGAAGGAATCCGCCAGCCGGCTGGCGATGTCCGGCCGCACGACCAGGCGGTCCACCACCACGTCGATGTCGTGCTTGAACTTCTTGTCAAGCGCGGGCGCCTCGGCAATCTCGTGGAACTCGCCGTCCACCTTGACGCGCTGGAAGCCCTTTTTCTGGAACTCGGCCAGTTCCTTGCGGTATTCGCCCTTGCGGCCGCGCACGACCGGCGCCAGCAGATAAAGCCGCGTCTTTTCCGACAGGGCGAGCACGCGGTCGACCATCTGGCTGACGGTCTGGCTCTCGATGGGCAGGCCGGTGGCCGGCGAATAGGGCACGCCGACGCGCGCCCAGAGCAGGCGCATATAGTCGTAGATCTCGGTGACGGTGCCCACCGTCGAGCGCGGGTTCTTCGAGGTGGTCTTCTGCTCGATGGAGATAGCCGGGGACAGGCCGTCGATCTGGTCGACGTCCGGCTTCTGCATCATCTCCAGGAACTGGCGCGCATAGGCCGAGAGGCTCTCGACATAGCGGCGCTGGCCCTCGGCATAGATGGTGTCGAACGCGAGCGACGATTTGCCCGAGCCCGACAGCCCGGTGAACACCACCAGGCTGTCGCGCGGGATTTCGAGGTCGACATTCTTGAGATTGTGCTCGCGCGCGCCGCGGATCGCTATCGTGCGGGCGTCGCGGCGCGGGAGATCCACGCGGTCCTTCATTCCGAACTCTTCTCGCCGGTTTCCTACGGGCGGCTACGCCGAACAACAGATTTCCGGGGCGGCGCAGTCCGGAGACAGGACCCGCCCGGCGAAGGGATCAGCCCCCGACGCCGTGCAAGGCCGCAAGGCCTGCGGCCACGGCCACCGCGCCGGCTACGGCCAGAAAGGCCCGGCGGATCAGCGACTGCCGGGCCTCTTCGGCACGGATGGCAATGGCGCGGGCGCGCGGACGGTGGCGCATCTGGGTCATGATGGGACAGGCTCCCTCTGAGAACACAGGGTAAACATAGTTCGGCGCGCGCGCTTCGCAATGTCGACTCGGCACTCTTGCGGCAGCTTAGCCGCAATGCTAGGAACAGAACAAGAACAATGTGCGCATCCACCGTCCCGCATCCCTGCGGGGGCGCAAAGCGGTGGACAAGGACAGCCCCGGGGCGCGGCCGGACGCCGGCTGGTCTAATATGCGTTCCCTTTCACGAGCGCGCGCCATGGCGCGCGTCCGGCAGTTTCGGAGGACAAGATGGCGGGCAGCGTCAACAAGGTGATCCTGATCGGCAATCTCGGCCGCGATCCGGAAGTGCGCACGTTCCAGAATGGCGGGCGGGTGTGCAATCTGCGCATCGCCACCTCGGAGACCTGGCGCGACAAGGCCTCGGGGGAGCGAAAGGAGCGCACCGAATGGCACAGCGTGGTGATCTTCAACGAGAACCTGCTGCGCGTGGCCGAGCAGTATCTGCGCAAGGGCTCCAAGGTCTATATCGAAGGCCAGATCGAGACCCGCAAGGCCACCGACCAGAACGGCGGCGAGCGCTATTTCACCGAGGTGGTGCTGCGCCCGTTCCGTGGTGAGCTCACCATTCTCGACAGCCGCGGCAGCGGCGCGGAAGGCGGCGGCGAGGAGTATGGCTCCGGCGGCAGCGATTTCGGCTCCGGCGGCGGCTATGGTGGCGGCTCCGGCGGTTCCGGCGGCGGACGCTCCTTCGGCGGCGAGCGGCGTCCGGCGCCGGCGAGCGGCGCGGGCGGTGGCGGCAAGTTCGGCGGCGGTTCGTCCGGCGGCGACCTCGACGACGAAATCCCCTTCTGACGCTTGAAGATGGCCGCGGGGCGAAGAGCATGGACCTCGCCCCGCTGCTCGACGCCTCGCCCGCCATCCGGCTTCATGCCTTCAGCGCCATGGCGGCCCTGGCCCTCGGCACGGTCCAGCTTGCCGCGCCGAAGGGCACGCTGCCGCACCGGACCTTCGGCTGGCTGTGGTCGGGCCTCATGGCCACGGTGGCGGTCTCGTCCTTCTGGATCCACGAGATGCGCTGGTTCGGGCCGTTCGGTCCGATCCACCTGCTTTCCCTGTTCGTGATCGGGGCGCTCCCCCTCGCTCTCCTGCGGGCGCACCGTGGCGATATCCGCCGCCATGCGGCGGGAATGACCGGCCTGTTCTATTGGGGGCTGGTCGCCGCCGGGCTCTTCACCTTCTGGCCGGGGCGGATCATGAACCAGGTCCTGTTCGGTCCCTGAGCCTGCAGGCCCGCGCGCTTCAGGTCAGGAACGACGCCCGGATCCCGTCGATCACGAACTGCACCGCCAGCGCGGTCAGCACCACGCCCAGCAGGCGCGAAAGGATGGCGTTGCCGGTGACGCCGAGCAGCCTGTCCATCCGCCGGGCGGCAAGGAACACCGCGAGGCAACTCGCGATCACCAGCGCGGTAATGACAAAGAGCGCCGCGAGCCGTGCAGGATCGCCATGCGCCTCGCCGGCCAGCAGCAGCATCGCGGTGATGGCGCCGGGCCCGGCCATCAGCGGAATGGCGAGCGGGAAGACGGCGAGGGTGCGCAGCAGCCTGTCGCGCTGTGCAACTTCCGAGGCGTCGAACTTGCGCTCGGTCCGCCGCCCGAACACCATTTCAAAGGAGATCGCGAACAGCAGCAGCCCGCCGGCGATGCGAAAGGCGGGCAGGGTGATGCCCAGTGCCGCCAGCAGAGGCGCGCCGACGAGGCCGAACGCGACCAGTATCGCCAGCGCGATCGCCGCCGAGCGCAGCGCCACCAGCCGCCGCTCCGCCGCCGTGAGATCCGACGTTACCGCCAGGAACAGGGGCGCGAGGCCGATGGGGTCGATCACCACCGCCATGGTCACGACCGCCGAGAACATGTAGTCGAGCACGTCGCCCCCTTCCGCATGCCGCCGCCGCGTGCCCGTGGGTCGGGGACGGCCCTTCCGGCCCGCCGCACCGGGGCGCGCGCACCAGAGGTAGCATCCTATAAGATCGCTCTCCCGGGGGCCTGCCAAGACCCCTCCGGCGAACCGCCGCCGCCCGCCGTGGCGCCACGCTTTCGCCACCTTCGCGCAACGCTGTGGAATTGCGGCTGTAACACGTTGATAGAAAAGGCGTTTTAGCGCCGTCGAAAAAGCCGTCCGGCTGGCCTTTCGAGGCGGAATCGTCTACACAGGCACACACGTTCCGCAACCACGGAAAGACGATTCCTTGTCCGATTCCGACACGTTCAACCCGGAGGGCGGCGGCCCTTCGGATATCCGGCCCGTTTCGATCACCGAAGAGCTGTCGCGCAGCTATCTCGATTACGCGATGAGCGTCATCGTCTCGCGTGCGCTCCCCGACGTGCGCGACGGCCTCAAGCCGGTGCATCGCCGCATCCTGTTCTCGATGCGCGAGAACAATTACACGCCCGAGCGGCCCTACAACAAATCCGCGCGCGTGACCGGCGACACGATGGGCAAGTACCATCCGCACGGCAACCAGGCGATCTATGATGCGCTGGTGCGCCTGGCGCAGGACTTCTCCATGCGCCTGCCGCTGATCGACGGTCAGGGCAATTTCGGTTCCGTCGACGGTGATCCTCCGGCAGCCGAGCGCTACACCGAGGTGCGGCTCGCCAAGCCGGCGATGAACCTCTTGGACGACCTCGACAAGGACACGGTCGACTTCCAGGACAATTATGACGGCCGCGAGCAGGAGCCGACCGTCCTTCCGGCCCGCTTCCCGAACCTGCTGGTCAACGGCGCCGGTGGCATCGCCGTCGGCATGGCCACCAATATCCCGCCGCACAATCTCGGCGAGGTGGTGGACGCCTGCGTCGCGCTGATCGACGACCCGTCCCTCGATGTCGAACGGCTGCTCGACTATATTCAGGGCCCGGACTTCCCCACCGGCGCGCTGATCCTGGGGCGCAGCGGCATCCGCCAGGCCTATCTCACCGGCCGCGGCTCCATCGTCATGCGCTCGCGCGCCACGATCGAGGAAATCCGCAAGGACCGCGACGCCATCATCGTCACCGAGATTCCCTACCAGGTGAATAAGGCGACGATGATCGAGCGCATCGCCGAACTGGTGCGCGAGAAGCGGCTGGAAGGCATTGCCGAGATCCGCGACGAATCCTCCCGCGAGGGAATGCGGGTCGTGTTCGAGATCAAGCGCGACGCCCAGGCGGACGTCGTGCTGAACAATCTCTACCGCATGACCGCGCTGCAGACCTCCTTCGGCGCCAACATGGTGGCGCTGAACGGCGGCAAGCCGGCGCTGATGAACCTACTGGACCTGCTGACCGCCTTCGTCGCCTTCCGCGAGGATGTGGTCAGCCGCCGGACCAAGTTTCTGCTGCGCAAGGCGCGCGACCGCGCCCATGTGCTGGTCGGCCTCGCCATCGCCGTCGCCAATATCGACGAGATCATCCACACCATCCGCACCTCGCCCGATCCGGCATCGGCGCGCGAGGCACTGATGACCCGCCACTGGCCGGCGATGGACGTCGCCCCGCTGATCGCGCTGATCGACGACCCGCGCCACCGGCTGGCCGAGGACGGGACCTACCGCCTCTCCGCCGAGCAGGCCCGCGCCATTCTCGACCTGCGCCTGCAGCGCCTCACCGCGCTGGGGCGCGACGAGGTGGCGGACGAGCTCGACAAGATCGCGGTCGAAATCCGTGAATATCTCGACATCCTCGCCAGCCGCGAGCGCATCCGGGGCATCGTCAAGGACGAACTGCTGGCGGTGAAGGCCGAGTTCGGCACGCCGCGCAAGACCGAGATCACCGAAGCCGAGGGCGATTTCGAGGACGAGGACCTGATCGCCCGCGAGGACATGGTCGTCACCGTGTCCCATGCCGGCTATGTGAAGCGCGTGCCGCTGTCGACCTATCGCGCCCAGCGGCGCGGCGGCAAGGGCCGCTCGGCGATGCAGACCAAGGACGAGGATTTCGTCACCCGTCTGTTCGTCGCCTCCACCCATGCCCCGGTGCTGTTCTTCTCCTCCAAGGGGCAGGTCTACAAGCTCAAGGTGTGGCGCCTGCCGATGTCCGCCCCGCAGTCGCGCGGCAAGGCGCTGGTGAACATCCTGCCGCTCACCGAAGGCGAGCGCATCACCTCGATCATGGCGCTGCCGGACGAGGAGGCGTGGAGCCGGCTGCAGATCATGTTCGCGACCAATTCGGGCACGGTGCGGCGCAACGAGCTGTCCGACTTCACCAATGTGAACCGCAACGGCAAGATCGCGATGAAGCTGGAAGTCGGCGAGTCCATCGCCGGCGTGCAGCTCTGCACCGAGGCCGACGACGTGCTGCTGACCAGCGCCAACGGCCAGTGCATCCGCTTCCCCGTCACCGAGGTTCGCGTCTTCAAGGGGCGCGATTCCATGGGCGTGCGCGGCATCCAGCTGGAAGGGGGCGACCGGCTCATTTCCATGGCCATCATCCGCCATGTCGAGGCGACGGCGGAGGAGCGGGCGGCCTATATCAAGCTCGCCAACGCCATTCGCCGCAGCCAGAACGGCGTCGAGGGCCAGGGCGAGGACGGCGAGATCGTCGAAGCCGAGATCGTCGAGCCCGACGCGGAAGAAGCCGTGGCAACGCCGGGGGATATCGACCAGGCGCGCTATGTCGCCATGGGCGCAGCCGAGCAGTTCATCC
>JAEYTJ010000133.1 GCA_023434095.1 Pseudomonadota bacterium
CCCCATCACCGCGTTCGCCTCGTGAATCAGCGTGGGCAGGCCGGCATAGTGCGCCGCAAGGATCGGCGGCACCGTGGGATAGCCCCCGAAGCCGACGACGACGGCCGGCCGCATCGCCCGCATCAGCCGGAAGCCCTTCACGAAGCCGAGGCCGAGGGTGAGTGCGGTGCGGGCCAGCGCCACAGGCGAGCGCCCGCGCACCGTCTCCGCCGGCAGCACATGCAGCCGCCGCGCCGGGAAACGGCCGGCATAGCGGGCGGCACGCGAATCGGTGACGAGATCGACGTCCACGCCGCGCGCGGCCAGCACGCCGGCCAGCGCTTCCGCGGGGAACAGGTGGCCGCCGGTGCCGCCGGCAGCGAGCATGACGAGCGGACGGGTCGCGGATGCCATCGCAGACCTCACGCCGGGCGCGGCATCGGCGCGCCGAGACGGGTGCCGAGCCGTTCCAGTTCCGCCAGCGTCGCGGTGCGCGGCCGCCGGCGCGTCAGGGCGAGCAGCATGCCCATGCCATAGGCCAGCGACAGCAGCGAGGAGCCGCCATAGGAAACGAAGGGCAGCGTCATACCCTTGGCCGGCATCATGTGCAGGTTCACCGCCATGTTGATGCAGGACTGCAGGCCGAACAGCATGGCCAGCCCCGCGGTGGCGAAGCGCACGAAGGGGTCCTCGTCGTTCAGCGCCCGGGAAAGCGCACGCAGTACGATGAAGGCGAACAAGCCGGCGATCATCAGGCACAGAACCGCGCCGAATTCCTCGCCGGCGACGGCGAAGATGAAATCGGTATGGCCGTCCGGCAGCACCTTCTTGAAGCTGCCCTCGCCGGGCCCCTGCCCGAACCAGCCCCCGTTGAGGAATGAGTTGATCGAAAGGTCGATCTGGTAGGTGTCGCCGGAATCCGGATTCATGAACCGGTCGATGCGCTGGGTCACGTGCGGCACCGTCTTGTAGGCGATGAACAGGCCCGCAGCGCCGACGCCGCCGAGGCCCACCACCCAGACGATGCGCAGCCCGGCCAGGAAGAACAGGCCGCCCCACACCAGCGAGACCAGCATGGTCTGGCCGAAATCCGGCTGCATGACCAGCGGCGTCACCACCATGCCGAGCAACCCGATGGCGAGGAACTGGCCCGGCATTTCCGGCCGCCGCACGCTTTCGGAAAACAGCCACGCGGCGATGATGACGAAGCTCGGCTTGAGAAATTCGGACGGCTGCACCGTGATGCTGGCAATGTTGAGCCAGCGGCGCGCGCCTTTCACTTCCGGTCCGATCACGAGCGTGGCGCAGACCAGAGCGAGGAAGAACAGGAACAGCACCAGAGCGATGCGCCTGATGTTGCGCGGCGACAGGAACGAGGTGGCGAGCAGGACGATCAGCGCCGGCACCAGGAACATGACCTGCCGGTTCACGAAATGGAACGGGTCGGGAATGCCGATGCGCGCCGCCACCGGCGGGCTCGCCGCCAGCGCCAGCACGATGCCGATGATCATCAAGGCGGCGAGAGCGCCGAGCAGCAGCCGGTCTATGGTCCACCACCACTCACCGACAACCGTCCTTTCGGCACGCGATATCATGTACGCCACTCCGGGAAACGCTTTGCCGGAGTATGGGACGGTTAAGGTTGACGCCGGCTTAATGCCGGTGCCGCCTCAGGCAGCCGGCAGGGCGTTGACGAGCGCGCGGAACGCATCGCCCCGCACCTCGAAGTTCCTGTACTGGTCGAAGCTGGCGCAGGCGGGCGAGAGCAGCACCGCAGGGTGCGCCAGCCCGGATGCCGCCGCGTCCGCCGCGGCGCGGGCCACCGCTACGTCGAGCGTGCCGCACATCTCGAACGCCACCGCGTCGCCCAGCGTGGCGGCGAAGACCTCGGCGGCGACACCGATCAGATACGCCTTCCGCACCCTCGGAAACAGCGGCCGCAGCGGCTCGATGCCGCCCTCCTTCGGCTTGCCGCCGGCGATCCAGAAAATGTCCTCGAAGGAGGCGAGGGCCCGCTCCGCCGCATCGGCATTGGTGGCCTTCGAATCATTGACGAACAGCACATTTCCGATGGTGCGCACCTGTTCCATGCGGTGGGCGAGGCCGGGGAAGCTCGCCATGCCGGTGGCGATAACCTCCGGCGCCAAGCCGAGCGCGCGGGCGGCAGCGAAGGCGGCGGCGGCGTTCTGCGCATTATGGGCGCCGCGCAGCGAGCCGATGCCGGAGAGCTTCAGGGTGAACACGCGCGTGCCTTTCTCGGTCACGACGAGATCGGAACCGTCGAGGAAGATGCCGCTCGCGAGCGGTCCGCGCACCGAAATCCGGACGACGTCCTTGCCCGCGGCTTCCGCCCGGTCGGCGATGGCGGAGGACCAGTCGTCGTCGACGCCGACCACCGCCGTGCCGCCCGCCTCGATGCCGGCGATGAGGCGTTCCTTGACCTCGGCATAATGCTCCATCGTGCCGTGCCGGTCGATGTGGTCGGGCGAGAGGTTGAGCAGGATGCCGACCGCCGGATCGAGGCTCGGGGCGAGGTCGATCTGGTAGGACGAGCACTCGATGACATAGGCGCGGCGCCCCTTCGGCGGCTCCAGCCCAAGGATGGCCGGGCCGAAATTGCCGCCGATCTGCACATCGCGTCCGCCGACCTTCAGGAGATGGGCGAGGAGAGCGGTGGTGGTCGACTTGCCGTTGGTCCCGGTGATGGCCGCGAAGGCCGACCGTCCCGCCAGACGCCGCTCGCGACAGAACAGCTCGATGTCGCCGATGACCTCCACCCCGGCGGCCTGCGCCTTCTTCACCGTCCAGTGCGGTTCGGGATGGGTCAGCGGCACCCCCGGCGCCAGCACCAGCGCCGCGAAGCCGGCCCAGTCCGCCGCATTGAGGTCGCCGGTCGTGATCCCCTCGGCGGCCGCCTTCGCCACCGAGGCGGGCGAATCGTCCCATGCCGTCACCTGCGCACCGCCGGCGAGCAGCGCCCGCGCGGTAGCGAGCCCCGACCCGCCGAGCCCGAACAGGGCGACGGCACGATCCTTGAAGGAGGAGACGGGTATCATGGGCAGCAACCTCGGGAGCGGCGCCGGCAAAACGGACGGCGCGGGCTCCCCTCGCTAGCGCATTTCGCGAGCCGATGAAATGATCGGGCCGCCGCCGACGATGGCGACGCCCCTTCCCCAGCCTGAGAGCCTGCCATGCCCGCCCCCGCTTTGCTTCCCCTCGGCTCGACGATGCGGGTCCTTCGACCCCATCCCAACATCTACGCCTTCTATGACGGGCGGATCGAGGGCGCGCGGACGCATTCGGCGGCACCGAACTGGCTCGACGACGGCGCCTATGCGCTCGGCGTTTGCGTCTATGCGGTGGTGGATGGCAGCGAGGCGCTGCTCTACGACACCCACATCTCGCTCGTGCACGCGCAGATGATGCGCCGGACACTGGAACAGGCCGGCGTCACCTCCTTCCGCGTGGTGTTGAGCCACTGGCACGACGACCACGTCGCCGGCAACGCCGTCTTCGCCACCGACGAGATCATCGCCCTCGACCGGACCGAGCGGACGCTCGCCGCCAACCGGGTGGCGCTCGAGAATGGCGACCCGCCGATCTTTCCGCTGGTCATGCCGAACAGGATCATCACCGGCCCCACCGAACTCACCGTCGGCCGCCTCACCGTGAAGCTGGAGCCGGCGGAGATCCACAGCCAGGACGGGCTGATCCTGCTGCTGCCCCAGCTCGGCGTGATGCTGGCCGGCGACACGCTGGAAGAGCCGATCACCTATGTCGCCGAGCCCGAGCGCCTGCCGGTGCATGTCGAGGAGCTGAAGCGGATCCGGCAGTGGGGCTATGCGCACATCCTGCCCAATCACGGCGCGCCGGACGTGATCGCGTCCGGTGGCTACGGGCCGGAGCTGATCGACGCCACCCTCCGCTATGTGAGCAAGCTCCTGCACACACGCGTCGACATGGCGCTGGCCGACCAGGACCTTTCCACCTTCATCGCCAGCGATCTCGCCAGCGGGACACTCGCCTATTTCGCGCCCTATGAGGCGGTCCACGCCGCCAATGTGAAGAAGGTGCTGGCGCTGCCGGGGTGAGGTCCGGCCTGCGTGCTTCGAGGCCCGGCTGACGCCGGGCACCTCGGCATGCCGCACCGCCTTGAGGCGGGAGCATCGTCATCCTGAGGTGCAAGCGCAGCGAGCCTCGACGGGTGGAGGACCCGGCGGGATCGGCCCGCCGCTCGCCTCACCGCAGCTTCAGCGTGGAGAGCCCGATCAGCGCCAGAACCACCGCGATGATCCAGAAGCGGATGACGATCTGCGGCTCCGTCCAGCCCTTCTGTTCGAAATGGTGATGGATAGGCGCCATCTTGAACACGCGCTTGCCGGTGAGCTTGAACGAGGCGACCTGTACGATCACCGAAACCGCTTCCAGCACGAACAGCCCGCCGATCACCGCCAGCACGATCTCGTGCTTGGTGGCCACCGCGATGGTGCCGAGCAGCCCGCCCAGCGCCAGCGAGCCGGTGTCGCCCATGAAGATCTGCGCCGGCGGGGCGTTGAACCACAGGAAGCCGATGCCCGCCCCGATGATGGCGCCGCAGATCACGGCGAGTTCGCCGACGCCGGCGACATAGTGGATCTGCAGATAGTCGGCGAACAGCACGTTGCCGGAGAGATAGGAGATCATCCCGAAGCTGCCGGCGGCGACCATGACCGGCACGATGGCAAGACCGTCGAGCCCGTCGGTCAGGTTCACCGCATTGCCGGCGCCGACGATGACGAAGGCGCCGAGGATGACGAAGAACCAGCCGAGATCGAGCAGCAGGTCCTTGAAGAAGGGAAAGGCCAGCGAGGACGACAGCGGCTCGCGTCCCACATGCATGATCACCACCGCCGCGGTGCCGGCGATAAGTGCCTCGATCGCGAGGCGAGACTTGCCCGACAGACCGTTATGCGTCTGCTTGGTCACCTTCAGATAGTCGTCATAGAAGCCGATCAGCCCGAAGCCTGTCGTGACGAACAGCACCACCCAGACATAGGGGTTGGACAGGTTGCCCCACAGCAGGGTCGCCACCATCAGGCCGGAGAAGATCATCAGCCCGCCCATGGTGGGCGTGCCCTTCTTGGTCAGGAGGTGCGACTGCGGCCCGTCGGTGCGGATCGGCTGGCCCTTGCCCTGCTTCAGCCGCAGCATCGCGATGATCGCCGGGCCGAACATGAAGACGAAGAGCAGCGCGGTGATGATCGCCCCGCCGGTACGGAAGGTGATGTAGCGGAAGACGTTAACCGCCGGGACGCTTCCCTGGAATTCGGCGAGCCATTGCAGCATGGAAGATCAACCTTCAGGTGGGCAGGCCGGCGCGCCGCGCCGGGCAGTCGAGGGTGCCCGGAATCGGGAAAAAGTGACCGGCGCGGCTCATTCCGATGTTTCTGCCGTTTCCGCAAGGTTGCCGGCGGGAAAACGCTCGATCAGCGCACGGGCGAGCGGGCCCATGCGGCTGCCATTGGAGCCCTTGACCATGATCACGTCGCCGCCGCGCAGCCGCTCGGCCACCAGCGGCAGCAGGGCGGCCGCGTCCGGCGCCCAGGCGCCGCGGCGGCTCTCGGGCAGCGCCTCCCACAGGGCCCGCATCAGCGGACCGGCGCAGAAGACGAGATCGGCGGCGGAAGCGGCCGGGGCGAGGTCGGCGTGCATCGCCTCGCCATGCGGGCCGAGTTCCAGCATGTCCCCGAGCACGGCGAGGCGCCGGCCGCGCCCCGCTGCCGGGGTGGTGCCGAGTACGGCCAGCGCGGCGCGCATCGAGGCGGGGTTGGCGTTGTAGCTCTCGTCGATCAGCGTCGCGCTCCCGCCCTTGACCGCCAGCGCGGTGCGCACGCCGCGCCCCGGCGGGGGGCCGAGGCTTGAGAGGGCAAGCGCAGCGAGGCACAGGTCGGCCCCCGCCAGCTTGGCGGCGGCGAGCACGGCGAGCGCGTTCTGGACGATATGGCGGCCCGGCAGGCCGACCTTGAAGCTGATGCTCTCGCCCATGATGTCGGCCATGGCGGTCGACATGTGAGGGCGGAGATTGACGCTGGTAAGCCGCGCCTGCGCCCCGGCCGCCTCGCCGAAGCCGATGATGGTGCCGATGCCGGCCGTTCGCGCCGCCGCCGCCAGCCGCTCGAAATGCGGGTTGTCGCGGTTCAGCACCGCGGCCCCGCCGGCCGCGACGCCGGTGAAAATCTCGGCCTTGGCGTCGGCGATGGCCTCGACGCTGTCGAACTGGGCGATGTGGACCGGCTCGATTGTGGTGACGATCGCCACATGCGGGCGCACCATGTCGACCAGCGTGGCGATCTCGCCGGCATGGTTCATGCCGAGTTCGAACACGCCATAGGCGCTGGCCTGCGGCATGCGGGCGAGCGAGAGCGGCACGCCCCAGTGATTGTTGTAGGAGGCGGCGGACGCATGGGTCGGGCCGTCGGCGCCGAGGGCCAGTGCCAGAGCCTCCTTGGTCGTCGTCTTGCCGACCGAGCCGGTCACGCCGACGATGCGGGCGGCCGTGCGGGCACGGGCGGCCCGGCCGGCCCCCTCCAGCGCCGCGAGCACGTCGTCCACCGCCAGCAGGGCGGCGCCGTCCGGCATTTCACCCGTTCGCTCCCGCTCGACCACGCACAGCGCCGCCCCGCGCTCGAACGCCGTGGCGACATAGGCATGGCCGTCGCTGTTGTCGCCGCGAATCGCGAAGAACACGTCGCCCGGCTTCAGCGTGCGGGTGTCGATTGAAATGCCGCCGATGGCGTCGGCGGGATCACCGGTCCGCGTGCCCCCGGTGGCTTGCGCGAGCGCTTCCGGGGTCCAGAGCGGCGATGCGGCGGCCGAACCAGCGCTCATGCGGTCATCTCCCGAGAAGCCCGGCCGCGACGTCGCGGTCGGAGAATGGCAATGTCCGGTCGCCGATAATCTGGCCGGTTTCGTGACCCTTGCCCGCGATCAGCACCACATCTCCCGGTCCCGCCTCGGCGATGGCGGAGGCGATCGCCTCCGCCCGGTCGCCGATCTCCCGTGCGCCGGGCGCGCTGGCGAGGATGGCGGCACGGATCGTGGCGGGATCCTCGCTGCGTGGATTGTCGTCGGTAACGATCACCACATCGGCCTTTTCCGCGGCAATGGCGCCCATGATCGGGCGCTTGCCCCGATCGCGGTCGCCGCCGCAGCCGAAGACGACGATCAGCCGCCCGGTCGCATAAGGGCGCAGCGCGTCGAGCGCATTGGCCAGCGCGTCCGGCTTGTGGGCGTAGTCGACGAATACGCCGGCGCCCTCCTTCGTCCCCACGAGCTCCAGCCTGCCCGGCACGCCCTCCAGCGTCTCCAGCAGCGGCAGCACTTCGCGAATCGCAGCGCCGGTGAGAAGGGCGAGACCCGTCGCCACCAGCGCGTTGCACGCCTGGAAGGCGCCCACCAGCGGAAGCTTCAGCGTGTGGCGCGCGCCCCCGACCTCGATCTCCAGGCTCTGGCCGAGCCCCTCGTCGCGACGCGCCAGAAGTGCGATGCCGGCCCCTGCCACACCTATGCCGAGCACGTTCAGCTCGTGCTCCGCCGCGATCTGGGCAACGTGGCTGCCCTCGGTGCTGTCGACCCATACCGCCGCCCCGCCGCCGCGCGGCACGAGATCGCGGAACAGCCGCATCTTGGCGTCGAGATAGGCCTCCATGTCGGGGTGATAATCGAGATGGTCGCGCGAAAGGTTGGTGAAGCCGCCGGCCTTCAGCCGCACGCCGTCGAGACGGTGCTGGTCGAGCCCATGCGAGGAGGCTTCGAGGCACAGATGGGTGACGCCCTGTTCCGCCAGCGCGTGGAGGCTGCGGTGCAGTTCGATCGGATCGGGCGTGGTGAGCGAACCGTAGACGGCGCCGGAGGGAGCGACCACGCCGAGCGTGCCGAGGCTCGCGGCGGAAAAGCCGAGTCCCTGCCAGATTTGCCGGGTGAAAGCGGCGACCGAGGTCTTGCCCGAGGTGCCGGTGACGGCGGCGACGGTCTCCGGCTGGCGCGGAAAGGCCCGCGCGGCCGCCAGGGCCACGGCGCGACGGGCATTACCTACACGCACATAGGAGATGCGAGCGTCGAGCCATCCGGGCTGTTCCGCCTCCGCCACGACCGCGACGGCACCGCGCCCGATGGCGTCGCTCGCATGAGCGAGGCCGTCGGTCTTCGCCCCCGACAGCGCGAAGAACACGTCGCCCGCCCGCGCGCTGCGGCTGTCAAGCGAGGGCTCGCCCACGGCCAGCTCCGGCACGGCGCCGGCATAGTCGGCGTCCTCGCCGATCAGCCCTCTCAGGGTGAGGCGGCGGGCGCAGTCGACGGTGGGTCGCATCCGGTCGGGCATTGGCGTCGTCCTGCGCGCCGCTGCGGGCGCTCCTTACATCACTGCGCGCGCGCCAGCGTCGTGTTGGCGAGCAGGCTCTCGGCCGGCGGCGTGTCGGTGCGCGGCATGATGCCGAGCATCGGCCCGATACGGGAGATGATCCTGCCCGTCGTCGGGGCGGCGTTCCAGCCGGAGGTGGCGAAGCCGTAGGTGCCCTCGACCGGCTGCGGCTCGTCGAGCATCACCAGCACGAGGTACTGCGGATTGTCCATGGGGAAAACGCCCGTGAAGGTCGTGAGCAGCCGGGTCTTCGAGTAGCGGCCGTTGATCACCTTCTCCGCCGTTCCGGTCTTGCCGCCGGCATAGAAGCCGGGAACGTTGACCTTCTTGGCCGAACCCTTCTCGGCGTTGAGGCGCAGCAGATAGCGCATCCGGGCGCTGGTCTCGGGTTTGATGATCGGCGTGGCGACCGCCAGCGCCTCCTCCCGCGTGCGCTTGAGGAAGGTGGGGGGAATGAGGTCGCCGCCATTCACCAGCGCGTTCACCGCCATCACCGCCTGCAGCGGCGCGACGGCAAGGCCGTGACCGAAGGCGATGGTGGCCGTGTTCACCTCGCCCCAACGCTTGGGCACGATCGGCATGGCGCTTTCGGGAAGCTCGGTGCGCAGCCGGTCCAGCTGGCCGGCCTTCGCGAGAAACGCCTTGTGCGCGTCGACGCCGAGCGAGAGCGCCATCTTGGCCGTGCCGATGTTGGACGAGAACAGGAACACCTCGGGAAGCGTCAGCACGCGGTTTTCCGCGTGGTAGTCGCTGATCCTGAAGCGGCCGAAGCTCAACGCGCCGCGCGCATCCAGCGTCGAGTTGATGGTGAAGCGCCCGCTGTCGAGCGCCATGGCGAAGGTCAGAGCCTTGAAGGTCGATCCCATCTCGAACACGCCCGTGGTCAGGCGGTTGAGGTTCTTCGGGTCGAGCGAGCGCGCCGGATCGTTGGCGTCGAAATCCGGCAGCGAGGCCATGGCGACGATCTCGCCGGTGCGCACGTCCACCACCGTGCCCGCGGCGGCGATGGCCTTGAACTTCTCCTTGGCGGCGAAAAGCTCGTCGCGCAGCACGTGCTGCACGCGCAGATCGAGCGCCAGCTCCACAGGCTCCTGCTGGCGGTCGGAGGCGAAGCCGGCGAGGTGCAGATCGGCGAGCCCCCGCGTGTCGACCCATTTCTCGATGCCGGCAATGCCCTGATTGTCGATATTGGTGGAGCCGAGCACATGCGCACCCAGCGTGCCGCCGGGATAGATGCGCCGGTTCTCGGTCATGAAGCCGATGCCGGGCAGGCCGAGATTGTGGATCTCGCGCTGCTGCTGCGGGGTGATGTCGCGCTTGAGCCAGATGAAGCCGCGATCGGTCGAGAGCCGCTGGCGCAGCTCGTTCGAGTCGAGGTCGGGCAGCACGGCGGTGAGCGCCTCCACCGCCTCGTCGACATCGATCAGCCGGCGTGGCTCGCCATAGAGCGAGGCGGACTTCACGTCCGTCGCCAGCACCAGCCCGTTGCGGTCGACGATGTCCGGCCGCGCCGAGGCGACGGCATCGGTAGCCACGATCCGCCGCGCCACCGCGCCCTCCGGCGCCGAGGCCAGCATGGCAAGACGGCCGCCAATGGCCAGGTAGACCCCGCCGAACACGATCATGCACAGCACGATGCGCGCGCGGGCCACCGCATGGGGTTCCGGCCGGCCGCGCCCGAAGGCGGCCCGGACGATGGCGAGCAGGCCGCGCAGCAGCACATGCGGCAATCGCAGCAGATGGCGCGGCAGGCGCAGAAGGCGGCGGCCGATCGCGGAGGCGGGTGTCTTCGAAACGGTGCTCATGGTGCCACCTCGCGATTACTGGCCGACATCGCCGGGGGGAAGCATCGGCGCGGCGATTGCCGGATTGAGCGGCGCGCCGACGACGCCCTGCGGGCCCGCGGGGCTGCGGCGCGGCGTGCCCATCGTGCCCGCCGACGGCATCGCCGAGAGCGGCAGCGGTTCGGCGGAAAAGGGCTGTTCGGGCAGCGGCGCATCGTCGGGAAGCTTGGCGACCGGCGCGCTGCGCGCCGGCCTGGCGGGCTTGGGCGCAGCGGCTTCCGCCGCCGGCGGATTGAGCGAGGGCCCGTCCACCAGCGCCTCGATCATGCCGCCCAGCGCGTCGCCGCCCGCCTCCGGCTTGGCCGGAAGGCTGGCCAGGCGGTCCATATGGTCGACATCGAGCGGCTGCATGTCGAGGTGCTTTTCCGCCAGCGCCTGAACGCGGTCGGGCGCGGTGCGGCGCGCCCACTCGGCGTGCAGCACCGCGATGCGATCGCGCTCGGCACGGATTTCGGTCCGCAGCTTGGCGATCTCCTGCGCCTCGAAGGCCGAGGAATATTTGACGTGGTAGACAATGCCCGCCGCGGCGAGCAGCGCGATGACCGAGACGGCGTTGAGTATGCGGAACATGTCTCGACCTCAGCGGCGGCGGGGAGCATCAAGGGCGGGCAGAGGCGGCAGCAGCGATCCGAGATCGCCGCCGGCATGCGCCGGCGCAGGGGTGCGGGCGGCCGCCCGCAGCTTGGACGAACGCGCCCGCGGATTGGCGGCACGCTCCTCCTCGCCGGGCTCGACCGCGCCGCGCGCCAGCAGCGTGAAGCTCGGGGCCGCGCTGGACACCGCCGGCAGGTGGCGCGAGCCGGCTGCCACCTTGGCGCGGTTGGCGAGGAAGTTCTTGACGATGCGGTCTTCCAGCGAATGGAAGGTCACCACCACCAGCCGCCCGCCGGGCTTGAGGATACGCTCGGCCGCTTCGAGGGCGCGGGCGAGCTCGCCCAGTTCGTCGTTCACCGCGATGCGCAGCGCCTGGAAGGTGCGGGTGGCGGGGTGAGGCTCGTGCGGCTTCGCCCACACCACCTTGGAGACGATGTCGGCGAGTTGCAGCGTGCGCTCGATCGGCGCCTGCGCCCGCGCGGCGAGGATCGCCTTGGCCACGGCGCGCGAATGCCGCTCCTCACCGAAGCGGTAGATGAGGTTGGCGAGTTCGGTCTCCGAGAGCTTCGCCACCAGATCGGCGGCCGACGGCCCGTCCTGCGACATGCGCATGTCGAGCGGCCCGTCACGGCGGAAGGAGAAGCCGCGCTCTCCCTCATCAATCTGCATGGAGGACACACCGATATCGAGCACGACCCCGTCGACCAGCGGCGCGCCCTGCGCCTGCGCCACCTCGTCGAGCGCGCCGAAACGCTCGGGCACCAGCGTCAGTCGCCCCTCGAATTCAGCGACCAGCGCCTGCCCGTCGTGGATGGCATTGGGATCGCGGTCGATGGCGATCACCCGGCAGTCGGCGGCAGCGAGAATGGCGCGCGTGTAGCCGCCGGCACCGAAGGTCCCGTCGACATAGACGCCGCCCGGCTGCGGAGCGAGATAGTGCAGGACCTCGTTCAACAGGACAGGCAGATGACGGGCCGGTCCGCCGGCAGCGTCCGTCTCCGAACCGCCGCGACCCGCCATCATACCCCATCGGCGCGGGAATCCCGCGTCGCCCCCTGAGAGCCGATCTCCTGCTTCAGCGCACGCACCTTGGCGGTGGCCTCCGCCAGATGCGTCCGGAAGCGATCGGGCTCCCAGATCCGAAAATGATCCCCGAGGCCGACCAGCACGGCCTCGTCCCTGATTTGCGCATGGGCTTTGAGCCCTTCGCCGAGCATCACGCGGCCCTCCGGATCGAGCTTCACCATCTCGATCGCCCCGTAGAGCGCACCCGCCAGTTCCTCCCGCGCTTCCGAATACGGCGGATAGCGCGCGATCAGGGCGTCGATCCCCGCCATCAGCCGCGCCCCGCCCGCCTGCAGGGCGGGAAGGTCGAGCGCCGGATGGCAGTACAGATGCTCCAGCCCGTCCCGCGCCAGAAGTGCGCGGTACGGCGCCGGGATCGACATCCGGCCCTTGGAATCGAGCCGCACCGTGTAGGTCGATACGAAACGTTCCATCGGCCCGGCACGCCCCTACGCAAACACGCCCCGCGGCAGGGTTCGCACTGCGCAAAAAATGACCGACGACCGACGCCGGAACGGCGCATTCGGCCTTGCTTACGCGGTACTGCAACGGGATGATTTGGGATACCATGGGACATAATGGGCGTCAATGGAATGACCCCGGCGAAACCACGTCCTGTGGAGTGTCCACACGCGTGATTCCGCCGCAGCCGGCATCCCGCGATTAACGCCCCATGAACCTTAAGAATCTGTTGAATCACCCACGGGCGAAGATTAGCTGCTGGGCGATGAGCGACACCGACGCCCCCTTCCCGCCCGACTCGCCGCTGGTAGCCGAGGTCCTGCCGTCGCCGAACAGCGGTCCGCGCCTCGGCGTCCACCGGCCGGACATGCTGCTGCTGCACTATACGGGCATGGAATCGACCGCCGAGGCGATTGCCTGGCTGCGCTCGCCCGACCGTCAGGTCTCGGCTCATTACGTAGTGCTGGAAACGGGGCGCATCCTCCAGCTGGTGCCCGAATCGCGACGCGCCTGGCACGCCGGCGCGGCGTTCTGGGCCGGGGCCACCGACATCAATTCGCACTCGATCGGCATCGAGATCGCCAATCCCGGCCACGATTTCGGCTACCCGCCCTTTCCCGCCATCCAGGTCGAAGCCGTCACGGCGCTGGCCAAGGACATCCTCTCGCGGCAGACCATCCCGCCCGACCGGGTGCTTGCCCATTCCGACGTCGCCCCGACCCGCAAGGACGACCCCGGCGAGAAGTTTCCCTGGGAGGTGCTGCACCGCTTCGGCGTGGGACATCTCGTGGAGGAGGTCCCACCCCAAGACGGGCGGTTCTTCATGCGCGGCGAGCATGGCCAGCCGATCGAGGCCTTGCAGGCGATGCTCGCCCTCTACGGCTATGACGTGCCGGTCACCGGAACGTTCTGCGCGCAGACGGAGGCCGTCGTCCGGGCCTTCCAGCGCCATTTTCGCCGTGCCCGCGTCGACGGTATCGCTGACGTCTCGACGCTGGCGACGCTGTACGCGCTCTGTGCCGCGCGCCCCTCGGCGGCCGCAGGCCGAGCGGAACAGGCCGACGGCGCCTGAAATTGCGGCACGCTGTTAGTTTGAGCGACATGCATCATGATTCTGCGCGGCCAACGCCGGTCGCGCAACAATCGTGCGCGCCTGCTGCGATTGCACCACATTGAACGGTACTCCCGCGGGGTTGCGGCCGGGGAGCGTTCCGAATGCGACCGATCTCGTCTGTCACGGGTCACATTCGTACCCGATTTGGTTGGCTTTTCCCGGCCATCGAAATCGGATGAAAAGGCTTTCGCCTCGTAATGAACGTTTCCCGCCTCGCTTATGCTTGTCTCTTCGTCTCTCTCTTCGTCACTTCTTCGATCGGCTCCGTCAGCGCCAAATCGATCTTCGAGCGCCCCGTCCCGGCACCGCGCCAGAATTCGGAAATAAATCTCTCATCCTCCAAAACTAATCTCGCCGAGCTCGTCGACCGCGAGGCCCGCGCCAACGGCGTCCCGGTCGCCCTCGCCCGCGCCGTGGTGCGGATCGAGAGCAACTGGAAGGTCCAGACCACCGGCCGGGCCGGCGAGGTCGGGCTCATGCAGATCAAGCACCAGACCGCGCGCGGCATGGGCTACAAGGGCTCCCGCGCCAAGCTCTACGAGCCCGCCACCAATATTCGCTGGGGCATGCGCTACCTCGCCGGCGCCTATCGCCTGGCGGGCGGCGACACCTGCGGCACCGTGATGCGCTACCAAGGCGGCCACGGCGCCAAGCGCATGTCGTCGACGGCGCGCAGCTATTGCTCCAAGGCCCGCACCATCATGGCCTCCAACTGACGCGGAGGTCCCCCCGCGCAGGTGCCCGCGCCAATGGACCGGACGCCCCGGCGGCCTCTTCGCTCACCACGCACTTGACGCCGGCGCCGCACTCCCGCATGTGCAGGGCGCCAGCCGGCCGGACGGCCGCGTCACCCTTCGGGGTGCCGAGGAAAGTCCGGGCTCCACGGAGACACGGTGCCGGATAACGTCCGGCGGGGGCGACCCTAGGGAAAGTGCCACAGAAATCAGACCGCCACGGGCTCGCCCGGGGTAAGGGTGAAACGGTGCGGTAAGAGCGCACCGCGCGTCCGGCAACGGAGGCGGCACGGCAAACCCCACCGGGAGCAAAGTCGTATAGGGGTGGCACGAAGCTTCGCTTCAGGTCCCGTCTTCGGACAGCCGCCCGGGTTGACTGCTCGAGGCGTCAAGCAATTGGCGTCCCAGAGGAATGGCCGTCACGTGGGAGAAATCCCGCCATACAGAACCCGGCTTACAGGCCGGCTGGCACCCACCTCCCCCGCGCCATTGGCGCCGGGCCACGGGCTTGCTACGGCTTGGCTCCCGCCAACCGTGAAGGAGCTCACCCCATGGCGATCCGCATTCTCCTTGCCGGTGCCACCGGCTGGGTCGGGCGCGCCCTCGCGCCCGCCATCGCCGCAGCGCCCGATCTCGACCTCGTCGCTGCCGTCGCCCGGTCCCATGCCGGCACGGATCTCGGCACCGCGCTTGGCGGCGCCGCCACCGGCGTGCCGGTCTTCGCCAGCGTGGCGGAGGCGCTCGCCGTTCCCGCCGACGTGCTGATCGACTACACCAAGCCCGGCGTGGTGAAGGCCAATGCCCGGGCGGCGCTGGAAGCCGGGCTCGGCGTGGTGATCGGCACCTCCGGCCTCGGCGCGGCGGACTATGCCGAGCTCGACGAGGTGGCGAAGGCTCACAGGGCCGGCCTTCTCGCCGCCGGCAACTTCTCCGTCACCGCGACGCTGCTCAAGCGCTTCACGCTGGAGGCGGCGAAATATGTCGCCGATGTCGAACTCATCGACTACGCCTCCGCCGGCAAGCCCGATGCGCCGTCCGGCACCGGGCGCGAACTCGCCGAAGCGCTGGCGCAGCAGCGCCAGCCGGCGACATCGCGCCCGATCGCCGAGGTGGTCGGCGTGCCGGAAACGCGCGGCGGCGCCTTCGGCGAGGGCTCGCGCGAGGTGCGGGTTCACGCGCTGCGCCTTCCCTCCTTCGTGCTGGGGGTGGAGGCCATCTTCGGCGCCCCGGACGAGCGGCTCACCATTCGCCACGACGCCGGCTCGTCTGCCGCACCCTATGTCGCCGGTACGCTGCTCGCCGCCCGCAAGGTGCAGGGCTGGATCGGGGTGAGACGCGGCCTCGACACGCTGCTCGACTGATGTACGAGCCCCGGCTCAGTCCGAACCCGCCTCGGCCGCGACGCCCGGGATCGGGCTTGCGAACGGACGCTCGGCGGTGAAGGAGCGCACATTGCCGGAGGTACCAGTCGGCGTGGTGTCCAGCCCCAGCCACTTCGCCAGCGGGATGCTTCCGGGCGGAAGCAGGCCCGGCGGGCGCGTCGACGCCGGAGGTGCAACCGCTGGCGGCGCGGCCGGGGCGTGGGGCGCGGGGTAGGCCTGTCCGGGATAAGGCTGGGCGGGATAGGCCGGCGCCGGATAAGCGGACCCCGGGGCGTGAGCCGGGACTGGCGCCGGCGAGGGCTCGGGGGCGTAGCCCCCGTTCTCATACGGGTTTGCCGCCGGTGGGGTCAGCACCATCGGCGCCCCCACATTGGCGGCGGGAGCCCGTCCCGGTGCCGGATAGGCCTGCGCCGGCGGATAGGCCGGAGCCGGGGCGGTCCGTGCGGTCGCCGGACGAGAAGGAGCAAGGGGCGCGGGAGCCGCCCCGAGAGACGCGCCGCCGCCGCCCTCGCCATCATAGCCTTCCTGTTCATAGACCTCCGCGCCGTAGGTCTCCGCCGGCTCGGGATTGCCCGGGACGGACGACATCGGCCCGGCCGGCCACGACGCGCCATAGGGCGGCGCCTTGTAGGCCGGCGCCTTGTAGACCGGCAGCCGCGGCGGCACCGGGCGCTGCGCGGCGGGTTTGCAGGTGGAGCGGCCGGAGGCCCGGCGCATCAGGTCGATGTGGATGTGATCGTAGTGGTAGACGTTCGATCCGGGCGCCAGCACCACGGAGAAGCGCTCGCAGGCATCGGCCTGCACCGTGAGCAGGAAGCCGCGCGCGTCGGCGCTGCCCTTCCAGTCCTTGCGGACCGAAATCTCGCGCCCGTCGGCAAGGACGAAGCCGCCAATGTCGAGGCCGTTGCCGAAGGCGTGCTCGGAAATGTTGCCGGTCTTCGCCCCGTTCATCCGCCGGCAGGAATAGGACGACATCTGCTTGATCTTCACCACGGGCTGGCCGAACCAGGCCATGGCGGCGGGCTGCACGTCCTGCGTCACCCATTGATCGACGGCCGACGTCATCGGGCAGGCCAGCGTGGCGCGCGGGCTAATCTCAACAGTTCCTTGCGAAAAACCTGTGATGCGGAAGGCATGGTCCATGCCGCAGGTGCCGGCGCCATTGATGGCGCGGTCCTGGACGATGAAGGCGGAGGGCTTGACCCGGCCCTCCGCCAGACACCGTTCCTCGGCTTCCATGCGCCAGGGTTCGCGCTGCTCGAGCCCGAACTTGCAACCGGAAAGCCCCAGAAGGACGAGCGGGGCTACGAAAAACCAGGATACGCCGCGCGTCATGGGAAGACGGTAACCGGACTTGGTTGACAGCGGGTTAAGCGCCGCCCGCATCCCCCCGCCCCCCGGACGCAAAAAGCCCCGCCTTGTGGCGGGCCTTTTCCGGTGTTTTGCGTGTGGAGAGTGAGGGCGGTGAGGTGGACGATGCGGCCGATCGGACCGGTCCGGCCGCCCTCGCTCGCCCCTTCCTCCCCACGCCCGGCGGGCGCGGGGATGCCCCCCGCCTCAGTGGTTGAGGTTCTTGACCACGTCCTCGACCATCTTCTTGGCGTCGGCGAACAGCATCATCGTGTTGTCGC